>JAJZMD010000017.1 GCA_021803085.1 Actinomycetes bacterium | reverse complement strand
AGCGCCTCGGCGGCCAGCGCGCTCGTCCACAGCGTCGACGGGGCCTTCCGGCTGTTCGTCGCCTGCTACGCGCTCGCGCTGGTCGTCTCGCTTGGCCTCCTGCGACGCGTCCCCGCTCCTTCAGGCCCCGCTCCTGTAGGCCCCGCTCCTGCAGGCCCCGCGACAGGCGGGCCGCGGCTCGACTCGCGAGACGCCTGACGGCCGGGCGACGCGCCGGAGGCACACGGTGCCGCTGCCCCGCCCCCGCGCTCTTCGGACCAGTTCGGGCCAGTTCGGCCGCACGCGCGCCTACCCCGTTAGCTTCCTCGCCTTCGACCTCGGCTCGAGGTCGTGGGCTGGCCCGGGTCGGCGGGCGTCGCCGTGGGTCTCTGGCGTGACGAGGCGGCGGGAGAGCGCGTAACCGACGGCCTCGGTGCGCGAGGAGACACCGAGCTTGGCGAGCACGCTGGAGACGTGGCTCTCGACGGTGCGCAGCCCCAAGCCGAGCTCGGCCGCGATCTGCTTGTTCGAGCGGCCCCGGGTGAGCAGGCCGAGCACGTCGGTCTCCCGCGCGGTGAGCGCAGCACCCGGCGGGCAGTCGGGGCCGCTGCGGTTCCTGCGCCTGAGATGGGCGGAGACGCCGGCATCGAGGACGACGACCCCGTCGGAGACCGCGCGCACGGCGTCGACGAGCTCACGGGCGGACGCCGTCTTGAGCAGGTAGCCGCCGACGCCCACCTCCATCGCCTCGCTGACATACGCGTAGTCGTCGTAGGCGCTCACCACGAGCACCCGGCAGCCGGGCCGGTGCGCGACCACCTGGCGGGCGAGCTCGAGGCCGCTCATGTCCGGCAGGTTGATGTCGACGAGCGCCACGTCGGGATGGAGCGCGTCGATGAGCCTGAGCGCCGCCTCACCGCTGCCGGCTTGGCCGACCACGTGGAGGTCGGCTTCTTGCTCGAGGAGCTGGACGGTCCCTTCGCGCAGCAGCGCGTGGTCGTCCACGATCGCCACTCTGATCGGGGCTCGCCGCCCAGCTCCAGCTCCCGGCGCGTCGCCTGGTGTGGAGCTCTCTTTCTCGGGGTTCTCGCTGATCAACGACCGCACGGCTCCAGTCTGTGCCCGAGCCGGGTCCCGCTGCCACCGTGGATCCCTGCCAACCGTTCCCCGGATTCCACGGAGGGCACCCCGTGGGTTTCCGACCCACTGACCCGGGGTCTCCAGGTTCCTCCCCGTCGGCGGCAGGCTGAGAATCGACCCATGGTCGAAGCGTTACGAGTCCTGCTCACGGCCCTCGTCGTCGTCTCGTTGTGCGTCATCGCTGCCTACGTGGTCGGCTTCCTTGCCGTCTCCGTGGCCACCGTGCACCGCCGGAGCCGACCCGATCCGCTCGTCGAAGACCTCGACCGCGCGCTCGCGGAGATCCTGGGACGAAGCGGCAGACCCGAGCCGACCGTGCACCGAAGCCGGGGAGGGCGGCGATGAGCAGAAGAGAGCCATCGAGTGTCCGGCTCATGGCCGCGGTCCTGGCTGTGCTGGTGGTCGTGCTGGGCGGCCTCGGAATCTCGGTCGCCGTGGTCGCCGGAGTGGCCGACGGGGTGCGGGCAGCGGCCAATCGCCTGACCTCCGCCTCAGCCGCTCTGCCGGCGCGGCCGCGCACCGTCACCGAGCAGATGCAGATCCTGACCGGCACAGTGCAGATCGAACGCCACATCGTCACCCGGTTCGGGCAGGACTTCGGTCCGATGTACACGCATCCCTTCTGGAGCGTCCACGTCGGCGACACCGTGGTGGTGCGGATCACGAGCTACGACACAGGACCGGCCCCCCTCACCGGCTCGCAGGTGATGTACGACCGAGTCGAGGGCACCATCGGCGGTGTCGAGACCGTCGACGGAGCGCCGGTGCGGACCGTGCCCAACGACGAGGTCGCTCACACCTTCACCGTCCCCGGGATCGGGCTGAACCTGCCCATCCCCGCGGCGGCGAGCGGTCGCACCGTCACGGTCGTGGCCCGCTTCGTCGCTCGACGGGCGGGGACCTTCGTGTGGCAGTGCTACGCGCCGTGCGGTTCGGGGCCGACCATGATGGGCGGCCCGATGGCGACGATGGGATGGATGGAGGGCAAAGTCCAGGTGCTGGGATGACCGAGCATTGCACCGAGCAGGAGCTGGAAGCGCCGCGTCACGTCGCAGACGCGGGGCAAGGCGTAGCGGAAGTGAAAGGCGAGCCTCCAGTGGGCGTCGAGACGGCGTCCCGGGGCGAGCCGGTCCGCATCGGGCGACGGCCGTTCTTGGGCGGTGCGCTGGCCGGCGGCACCGGGGTGGTCGCTCTCGGCCTCCTCGGCGAGCGGTTGGCGAGCGCGTCACCGACGGTGGCCGCCGCGGCCACCAAGGCCGCTCCGGCGGCGGCGGCCCACCAGTGGGCGATGGTCATCGACCTTCGCAACTGCAACGGCTGCAAGCTGTGCACGGCGGCTTGCCAGAACGCCCACTACCTGCAGGCCGACCAGACCTGGATCGGCGTGTTCACCATGACCAACGCCGCCGGCGAGAGCTACTTCATGCCCCGCCCGTGCATGATGTGCGAGGACCCTCCGTGCGTGCCGGTGTGCCCGGTCGGCGCCAACTTCCGCACCGCCGACGGGCTCACCCTCGTCGACCAGTCGCGCTGCATCGGGACGCGCATCTGCATGAACGCCTGCCCCTACCAGGCCCGCTACTTCAACTGGGGCGACCCCCGCCCCGCTCCGCGCCAGCCCTTCCCCCAAGAGCCGGCCTGGCCGGTCCCCCAGGTGAAGGGCACCGTCGGCAAGTGCATCTTCTGCGCGGCGATGCTGCCGGCGGGAAAGCTGCCCGAGTGCGTCGCGAGCTGCCCGATGGGGGTGCTCTACCTGGGCGACCTGGCCACCGACGTGGCAGTGAACGGGATCGGCAACACCGTGAAGCTGTCCTCGTTCCTGGCCGAGAACGACGCGGTGAAGTTCAAGGAGTCCTACGGCACCCACCCCCGCGTCTTCTACATCCTGGGCCACGGCCAGGACCTCGAGACAGACCCCCAGACGGGCTGAGGTGGGTCCGATCATGCGAGCAGTTCGGTGGCGGCGGTGGCGGCGGGACGGCGGGACGGCGGACCGCGAGACGGCTCGGCGCGGGACGGCTCGGCGCGGGCGCACGGCCGTTGACCCGCGGCACCTGCTGCTCGCCCTCGGGATCCTCTGGATCGTCGACGGTGCCCTGCAGCTGCAACCGGCGATGTTCACCCGGTGGTTCGTCACCGGCTTGCTCGTGCCGAGCGCCGCGGGGAGTCCGCACTTCGTCGCCGGCCCGATCGTGTCGACGGCGCACCTCCTCGAGGCGCACGTCGCGCTCTGGAACGCCCTGTTCGCATCGATCCAGCTGCTGATCGGCGCCGGGATGCTGGTGCGCCGGACCGCCCGGCCGGCCCTGGCGCTGTCCATCGTCTGGTCGCTGGCGGTCTGGTGGCTGGGAGAGGGCCTCGGGGGGCTGTTCACCGGCAGCGCCTCGCCGCTCACCGGCGCGCCAGGGGCGGTCCTGCTCTACGCGCTGGCCGCGCTGGTCCTGTGGCCCCCCCGAGACGCCCCTTCGCCGGCCGGGAGCGCAACGTGGCCCCCCCGAGACGCCCCTTCGCCGGCCCGGTTCGCGGCCGGCGGCCTGCTGGGCGACAGGGGCGCCCGACTGGCTTGGGCGATGCTGTGGCTCGGGAGCGCGGCATTGCTGTGCCAGCCGGCCAACCTCGTGCCCGGCGCGTTGCGCACGACCCTCACCGGTGCCGCCGCCGGCGAGCCCGGGTGGCTGTCGCGCATCGTCTCGCAACTGGCTCGCGCCGTCTGGCCGGACTCCACCGCGGTGGTGATCGCCCTTGCCGTCGTCATGGCTGCGGTCGGCGCAGGCGTCGCCCTGCGGTGGGGTGAGCCGGCGCTGCTCGCGCTGGCGATCGTGCTGGCGATGGGGATCTGGATGTTCGGCGAGGCGTTCGGCGGCGTCCTGACCGGCTCCGGCACCGACCCGAACACCGGACCCCTCCTCGTGCTCCTCGCGCTCGCGCTGTACCCGGCGCGGGCGGACAAGACGGTCGGCGAGGTGGTACCGGCGGTGTCGGGCGTCGGTGCGTGACAGGTCGGCGCAGGAAGACGCAGGAAGAGGAAAAGAAAGGATCGTCATGTCGGACCAGCAGGCCAGCGACCTCCCGTCCCCAGGACTTGACGCCGCCGTCCGAACCCGCGAGGACCTTCGCAGCGCAGCCATGCGCCCGCTGCTCGAGACCCCCCGGTGGTGGTGGCCCGCGGTCATCGCCCTCGGGGCGGTCGTCGTGCTGGGCGTGGTCGCCTGGGCGGTCCAGCTCGCCGACGGCCTCGGTGTCGCCGGCTACAACGATCAGGCGTTCTGGGCGGTCTACGAAGCCGACCTCGTCGCGTTCATCGGCGTCAGCTACGGCGGGGCGGTCGTCTCGGCCATCTTGCGCCTCACCAAGACCACCTGGCGGGCCCCGCTCACCCGCATCGCGGAGGCGACCGCGCTCGTCACCCTGCCGATCGGGATGCTCTTCATCGTCCCCCACCTCGGCAGCCCCCAGCGCATCTGGGAGCTCGTCTGGCCCCCCTACTGGAACCTGTCCTCGCCGATCCTGTGGGACTTCTTCGCGGTCAGCACCTACCTGCTGGCGACGGTGGTGTTCTTCTACCTGCCGCTCATCGCGGACCTGCCTGTCGCCGCCGCCCGCCTGGCCGACCGGCCCGGCCTGCGCGCCCGGACCTGCCGCCTCCTCTACCGGGCGCTCGGAGGAAACCGGGAGGTGACCGTGTCCCGGCGCCGGCTCATCGAAGGCTCGATCGGGCTCGTCGCGATCATGGTGATCCCGATGGCGGTCTCGGTGCACTCGGTGCTGTCCTTCGCCTTCGCCTCCTCGTCGCGCCCGGGCTACCTGGAGACGATCTTGCCGGTCTACTTCGTCGTCGCCGCGCTCTACTCGGGGATCGCCCTCGTCGTGGTCGCGGTGGCAGCGTGCCGCCGCCTCTTCCACCTCGAGGCGTTCATCCACCCACGCCACTTCGTCCGCCTCGGCTTCATCCTGGTCGCCTTCGGGGCCGTGTACCTCTACCTCACCTTCACCGAGTACCTCGTCGACGGCTACTCGGGAACCTCCGGGCTCGCCGCCTGGGTGGCCCAGGACCTCACCGGCCGCTACTGGGTGCCGTTCTGGTTCTATTTCGTCGCCGGCGGCCTCGTGCCGCTCGCGATCATGGCGTTTCGGAGGACCCGCACCGCCGCCGGCGTCGTCACGGCCTCGAGCCTCGTGGTCGGCGCGATGTGGGTGAAGCGCCTCGTCATCGTCATCCCTCCAGCCACCGAACCGCTCGTGCGCTCCCCTCTCGCCGCCGGCGGGGTGCTGGCCGGGAACTGGGGCAGCTACCACTTCACCTGGGTGCCGATCTCGATCACCCTCGCCGCGACCGCGGCGATCCCGCTCCTGCTCCTCGTGCTCTTCCGCTTCGTGCCGATCCTTCCCATCGCCGAGATGGAAGAGCTCGAGTCGATCGAGGAGGAGCTGACCGAGGCGGTCGAGATCACGGCCGGCACCGGGCAACTTCGGGTCCCCGGGCCGGTCGGCCGCCCGCTCATCCCGCCCGCCTCGGCGTGCGCCCAGGCCGCCCCGCTCACGCCGCTCGCACCGACCGCCACCACGACACCCTCGGGGGGCCTCGGGCCGCCGGGCTTCAGGGACGTCGGCGGGTCGGGTCGTGGGTCGGGATCCACGTTCGGGTGGCCACGATGACCAGACGCGGCCGTCCACGGCAACTTCACCGAGCCGGCGCCTGCGCCCTGCTCGTCGCGGTCGTTCTCACCGGCCCGCTCGTGCTCGCCACGGCAGGCCCGGCCGCTGCGGCCCCTCCGGCACTCCGGCTCACGCTCGCGGCCAGACCCGTCTCCGGCGGCCGCCCGACGGTCGAGATGCTCGCCCGTCTGGCCGCCCCCGGACACCCGACCGCCACGGACCGGGCCGTCAAGGGCGTGACGATCACCTTCGCCGTCCACCTCGACGAGTTCACAGGGGCGCCGCTGCTCACGCTCGGCTCGGCGACGACCAACGCCGCAGGCGACGCCCGCCTCAACTACTCCCCGACCTTCACCGGTCGCCAGCCGCTCGTCGCCACCGCCACCGACAGCTCCGGCAACACGCTCGCCACCGCCACGACCAGCTACCGCGCGACCGCTGCCGTCCATCCGTTCGCCGGCAGCACCGAAGCGATCCGGCCCGACGGTGCCATCGGCAGGGTCGTCGTCGGCGTGCTGCTCGGGATCGTGGCGCTGCTGTGGATCGTCCTCGTCACCATCGTCGTCCGGGTCCAGCGCAGCCGCGAGGTGACCCCCCTGTAGCTGTCACGACGTCAGGCGCAAGTCACGCCGGTACCGACGAATGGCATGGGCGAGCGCGCCCCACGCTGTCAGCAGCGCGGCAGTGCCGGCCGGCAGCGGGGGGACGGGGAACGTGACTGGCAACCCGCTGGGCGGCCGGGCGGGCGTCTCCGCCGGAGCGACCTCGATCATGCCGACGACGCGTGTGGGCGTCACGCAGGGCGATCCCAGCGGCCGGCGCACCCGATCGCACCCGGCGGTGAGGACCTGGTCGAGGTACCACGGGTAGGCGATGCGCGTGTGGGGGACTGCGCACGAGGGGCTTGCCGCCTTCGGAGCGCCGAACCGCTCCTCTCCGGCGCGGTGACCCAGGCTGTTCGATCGATCGTGGGGCCGCACCCTTTGCTCGACTGGACGAGGAGGAGGGGACGGGCCGCCGCGAGCCGGCCGCGCCGGCATCGTCAGGTAGAGCTTGACCTGGTACTTTGGCAGTGGAACGTTTCGGCATCGCGGGGTCACGTCGTGGGGGTGCGACGCGGTTGGGCAAGGTCGATTGGAACGAGTGGACGCCCCGAAGGCTACAAGGGCCACGTGGCGATCGACCCGGACTCCGAGATCATCACCGAGACGGTGGTGACGCCGGGCAACACAGGCGATGCGAGCGTGGCAGAGGAGCTGATCGACGACCTCGCGGAGCCTACCTCGGGCACCGAGGGTGCCGGCGAGGTCGAAGAGATCGCAACGAGCGACACCACCGACGACACCACCGAGGGCCGGAGCGCACCGACCAAGAGACGCAGTGCACCGGGGCGCCGGAGCGGGCGTGCGACCAAGACGGCCGCTTACACCAAGACCCAGCCACCGGTCGCTGCCGCTGGGCGTTTCGCCAAGGACCGCTTCCGCATCGATCTCGAAGCCGAGCAGGTCACCTTCCCCCAAGGCGTCGCCGTCACCCTCCGGCGGAACCCAGACGGCGACGGCATCGCCTACTTCGCCGATGCGTGCACGAGCTGCCCGTTGCGCTCGCAGTGCACCGACGCCAACGGCGGCCGGTCCATCCAAGTCGGCCGCTACGAGCACCGACTCGCCGAGACGCGACGCGAACAGCGAGAGCCCAGCTGGCGCGACGAGTACCGAGCGACGCGGCCAAAGGTCGAGCGCAAGCTCGGCCATCTCGGCCTGCAAGCCGACATGGGCGGGTGGCAGTGGCTGGGACGCCGTGATCCCCCACGATGTCCCCCAGACCGCACAAGCCTTCCCCGGAGTGAACCGGCCAGCAACGCGGTCACCGAACCCGGCATCCTTGCGCTGATGACTCGCCCGCCCGGGTCCCAGGACCCAGGACAAATAGGAGTCCCATGGCCGACCACCACTCATCCGCAGTCCCTGCGGACCCTCGATTCACACCAGCCACCCAGCGCAGGCCTCGGCCGGCGGTCCGGCGCAAGCGGAACCTGCAGGTAGAGCGAGGCGGGTGAGCATGGGACCGATCGAGACGACGCGGCCCCGGCTGGCGCCGGCGTTCGGCGAGGCGATCGCCGCCTACGACCTACCGACTGGTGTGCACTCGGCGCGAGTCGGCGCCCTCGCCCGTGCCGTCGGGGCGCTGCTCGATCTCAGTGAGGCCGATCTCGAAGCGTTGACCTTCGCGGGAACGCTCCACGATCTCGGGAAGCTCGGAGTTCCCGAGCGAACCCTCGCCTGGCCCGGCCCGCTCGACGCCGCGCAGTGGCAGGAGATCAAGCGCCACCCGACCATCGGCGCGGAGCTGGTGCGCTCGTGCTGCCCGCCGTCCGGGGGGTCTTTCTGCCATCAGCTCGACATCGCCGCCGCCGGCATCGAGACCCATCACGAACGATTCGACGGCTCGGGCTACCCCGCGGGCTACGCGGGAGAGGAGATCCCCCTCATCGGCCGCATCGTCGGGCTCGTGGACGTCTACGACTCCATGACCCAACAGCGCAGCTACCGGTACCGGGCCTTCACCTCCGAGGAGGCCCTCGGCCACCTGGCCGAGAACGCCGGCACGCTCTTCGACCCGACCCTGGTCCCCGTCGTCATCGAGGTCGCCGGCCGCCGGTAGAGCGCCCGGCGCCTGGCATGCCGAGCCGGCGGCTGCTCGTGGCGGTTGCTTCGGGCCGTACCCGACCGCCGTCCGGCGACACAACGCCGGCCGGCGACATAACGCCGGCCGCGAGGATCCATGGCGCCTCGGGCTTGCCGCGGGGCGACAGCGGGCTGCTTGCCGGTGCCGATCGGTGGCAACGATGCGCCGAGTCACCGAGCACAGCGGGGGAAATCGGGCGCCCGGAACCTAAAGGCGAGGTTCTACGCTTGGTTGAGGCCTCGTCGTCGTCCCGGCCAAGGCGGCGCCGGGGCCGGCGAGCGGCGCTCGGTCTGGGCGCGCCAACGCGAGCCACGAGCTCAAGCGACGCGCCTTTGCGCGGTAGAGGGCGCCGTCGGAGCGTTGGAGGAGACGGTCCACGCTCTCGACCCCGTCCCACACCGCGAGGCCGGCGCTCCATGAGCACGCGCCCTCGTGCTGACGAAGGCGGTGGAGCACCCGGGTGGCCTCCCACATCGAGGTCTCGGGGAGCACGACGACGAACTCGTCGCCCCCGAAACGTGCGAGCAGGTCGCTGCCCCGGAGCTCCGAGCGCCAGGCGTCGACGAGGCGCACCAGGGCTTCGTCGCCGGCCAAATGGCCTTGCTGGTCGTTCAGGGCCTTGAACTCGTCGAGGTCGACCACTGCCACGCTGAGCGGCCGGCCGCACCGCTGTGACCGCGCCAGCTCGAGATCCAGCACACTACGCAGCGCATCTCGATTGGCCAGGCCGGTCAGCGGGTCGCGCTGAGCCAGGCGGACCAGCGCGGAACGGTTCATCGAGGTGACCCACGCGGTCACCGTCACCGCCCCGACGACGAACAGCCACTCGGCGACCGCTGCCTGATTACCCGTAAGGCCAAGCACTGCGGCGTACTCCGCGCCCATCAGGACGACCTGGCCGACGACCCGCCGGGGCGAGACGAAGAGCCCTGCACCGAGGGCCAGGACGACGTAGAGCACGGCCGCGCTCATCGAGATGTCGTCACCTCGCCCCGAGTAGACCCCGGCTGAGACCAATACCGTGCCCAGGGTCAGCAGCACGGAGGTGGGCATCGGGCCCAGCTCCCGGCGCGACCATGCCCACCCCCCGATCGCGAGAGCGATCGAAACGAGGACCAGGTCCGCGAGAGTGTTGAAGTGCGACCCGTGAGGAAGGCCGATGGCCACCAACCCGAAGAACGCGCCCCCGAGGTACAGCAGGCCGAGCGCGCAACCGCTCAGCGTGAACAGAGAGCCGCGAACTACCCGACGCCGCGACACGTCAGAGCCCCCAACATTCCATCCCCATGAGTGAATTATCTCCCGAAGATGGCCCCGGGGCAATACCGGATGCATCCAGATCTTGCAGGCGAGCCGGTTGTCGGCGAGAAGCGGCACGACCTCTCGAAGGTGATCGACTACTGCTGCGTGGATACTTGGAGGCTCAGCGGACATCTTCCCATCCGCGCAGCCTCTTGTTCGCGGATCCAGGTCTGCTCGGGCTACCCGGCCGCGGGCCGCCTTGATCGGGCTACCCGGCCGCGCCGGCCGGTTGGGGTTCTGAGAACGTCGGAGGTCCTTCGGAGACGGGCGCGGGCTCGAGGTCCGCTGTTGCCGCCGGGGCCTGTTCGAGGCCGTGGGCAACCCGGCGAAGCAGGGATCGGACCGTCGCTCGAGCGACACGGCCCAACAGCACGTCGTCGAGGGCCTGACCGGCGCGACCGAGGGGCGGGCGGTAGCGCCCCAAGAGCGACACCTCGCAGCGTTCCGGGTCGAGGTCCACGACGTCGAGCGTGCCTTCGAAGCGGGGGAACAGCGCGCTGGCCCCCGTCGCCTCCCAGACGATCGCCACCCGCACGCCATCGCCCGCACGCTCTGGCCTGCCGAGGCGGACAGCGACGGTCTTGCCGAGCCAGCTGGGGCCCCCCGGCCCGACACGCAGCCGGAACGCGTCGACGTCCGCGGCGGCGGCGGCCACGTGCGGCGCCATCCAGGAGTCCCCTTCTTGGAGCCGGGCCGCCACCGCGGCGGCCGGCAGCTCGATGTGCACCGAGTCGGCGACGGCCACCGCAGCCACCCGGTGGCGTTGCGCGTCGGCCGGCGCCCGATGGGCGCCGGTCTCGATCGATTGGTCGGCCTCGGCGAGCTCGGCGAGCGTCGTGACGGCGAGCTCGTCCCTGAGCGCCTGGCTTGCCCTGCGCCAGGCGTCGTGGAGGGGGACGATCTCCTCCCATCGGCTCGGACCGTCGCCGAGCGCGCAGCTCTCTGCGACGAGGCTGCCCTCGCCGGCCTCGACGACCTCCAAGAGGCTGATGGCGGCGGGGGGTCGGGCGAGGCGGTAGCCGCCATGAAGGCCGGCCGATGAGACCGCCACCTCCGCACGCACGAGGTCGCCCAGGATCTGGGAGACGTAGGTGCGCGGTACGCCCGTCTCGGCCGAGACCTCGCGGAGCTTCGTCGGCCGATCCGAGGGATAGGCACGGGCGAGGCAGATTGCCGAGCGCACGACATAGTCGCCCCGCTTGGAGAGCCGCAGGTTCACCCCCATAAGTGTAGTTATCCACTTGACGTCATGTCCAGAGCTTGCGTAAAGTGCACGTACGGAACGGGAACCACGGAGCGCAGCCCCGCGGTACCGGAGGCGCGGATGGCAGCAATCGTGCAGGACGAGATCGCACCGTTGCGCGACCCATTGCCCGCTTCGATCCGCCTGCGGGGCCCGGAGCGTGCCGGGCTCGCCGACCGCTTCGCGCCGACGGATCCTCTCCCAGGTGCCGAGCTCACCGCTCACCCGCGCGTCGCCCGAGTGGTGCGCAGCCGCAAGTTCCAGTTCCTCCTGATCCTGCCGAACCAGATCATCTTCTGGACGGTGATCTTCGTCGGCCTGCTCGGCACGGCGGTGCCCGGCTTGAACTTCGGGGCGGCGATCACGTGGTACGTGTGGTTCTGCCTGGTGTTCGTGATGATGGTCGTGGTCGGCCGGGCCTGGTGCGCCATGTGCCCCTTCGGCGGCTTCGCCGAGTGGGTGCAGCGCCGCAGCTTCTTCACCCGCACGCAGAAGGCGCTCGGCCTGGGACGCACGTTCCCCGAGCCGCTGGCCCGTGTCGGGTTCTTGATCCCGGTGGCGAGCTTCTTGGTGCTCACCTGGATCGAGGAGTTCTTCAACATCGCCGGTCCCGGCAACCCGGCCGACACCTCCTGGATGGTGGTGGGCATCGTCGCCTCCGCGCTGGCGTTCTTCTTGGTCTTCGAGCGGCGCACCTTCTGCCGATACGTCTGCCCGCTCACCACCCTGATCGGCACGGTGGGATCGATGGGCTCGGTCGCCGGATTCCGCACCCGTGACCGCGAGGTGTGCTTGACGTGCCGGACCAAGGACTGCATGCGCGGCGGCACCGACGGGTTCGGCTGCCCGTGGTACACGTGGCCCGGGAGCGCGGACTCGAACTTCTACTGCGGGCTGTGCTCGGAGTGCTACAAGGCCTGCCCGGAGGGAAACGTCGGCCTGTTCCTCCACAAGCCGCTCACGTCGGTCGTCGCCCCACGGCGGCGCCGGGCGGACGTCGCGTGGGGGATCGCCTTGTTGTGGGGGCTCGTCCTCTACCAGCAGCTCAACGCCACCAACGCCTTCGCCGCGGCCGAGAGCTGGCTCGACGCACACCTCGGGTTCCCCCACTACCCGAACCCGATCGGCTACCTCGGGATGATCGCAGTCGGCGCGCTCGCGTTCGTCGCGGCCGCCGCGCTGATCGCCAAGGGCGTTGCCAGCCCCGGGGTCGGCTCGCGCCCCGCCGTCGGCTCCGCCCGCCCCGCCGTCGGCTCCGCCCGCCCCGGGCGGTTCCTGGAGCGGACGTCGCGCTTCCGGGCGTTCTTCGTGCCGATGGCCTACGGGCTCATCCCGGTCATGGGCGCCGACTACTTCGCCCGCCAGCTGCCGAAGTTCTTCCAGCACGCGCCGCGGGTGGTGCCGGCGGTGGCGGACATCGCCGGCCTTTCCTCGACCCGCTCGCCGGTCTACCGCCTCTCGATCATGACCAACGGCTGGATCGTCGTCGTCCAGGTGGCTGTCGTCTGCCTCGGGGCCCTGGCGGCGGCGTGGGCCACCTGGCGGATCACCTCCAACGAGCTGGTGCCGATCAGCGACCACAAGGTGGCGGTACGGGTGGCGACCGTGGGTGTGGCGCTCGCCTGCGGGGCCGCCGCCGCGGTGCTCTACGTGCTCATGCACGCGGCGGACTGAGCAGGAGGCGACTTCGTGACCGTGCTCGACGAAGCCACCCTCGAGCGCTCTCCGGTCGTCCGCCCGCAGGTGAGGGTGCTCGTCGATCGCTGCGCCGGCTGCCAGGAGTGCGTGATCCGCTGCCCGGCTGCAGCGCTGCACATGGACACCGCCACCTGGGTGGCGGTCGCCGACTCCGACGCGTGCGTCGGCTGCCGCCAGTGCGTGCGCACCTGCCCGTTCTCGGCGATCACCGTCGAGGGTCCGATCGTCGTCGCCGAGCGCCACGACCCCGCCCAGGCGCGCCCGGCTTCGCTTCTCGGCGACGTGAGCGAGGTCCGGTCGGGCTTCGGCACCTGGGCGGAGGCGCTCGCCGAGGCGCAGCGCTGCCTCGCCTGCCCGGACCCGACCTGCGTGCGGGGCTGCCCGGCGCACAACGACATCCCCGCCTTCATCGCCGCCGTGCGCGACCGAGACCTCGCCCGCGCCCACGAGGTGTTGCGGGCCACCTCGGTGCTGCCCGACGTGTGCGCCCGGGTGTGCAACCAGGCCGCCCAGTGCGAGGGCGCCTGCACCTGGTCCCTCGCCGGCGGGATTCCGGTGGCGATCGGCCGCCTCGAGCGCTTCGTCGCCGACCAGCTGCCCGTCCCGCCCCCCTCGACCCTGCCTCGACGTGGCGGCGACGCTGGCGCCGACGTGCTGTCGGTGGGGGTCGTGGGAGCAGGCCCGGCGGGGATCGGTGCCGCCTGGGAGCTCCTCGAGGCGGGCGCCGAGGTCACCGTCTACGAACGCGACGAGCGCCCCGGGGGTCTGCTCGGCTGGGGGATCCCCGACTTCACCCTGCCCGAGGAGATCGCCGCCAGACCCTGGCGCCAGCTCGAGGCGGCCGGCGTCGACCTGCGCTGCGGCGCCGAGATCCGCCCCGAGGATCTGGGCGCGCTGCTCGCCGGGCACGACGCGGTGGTCCTGGCGAACGGGGCGGGCGAGCCGCTGCGCCTGCGGGTGCCCGGCGCCGAGCTCGACGGGGTCGTCGACGCCACGAGCTTCCTGCGCGGCGCCAAGGCTGCCCTCGAGCCAGGCGGCAGCCGGCAGGACCTCTGCTCCTCGCTCGGGCTCCACCTCGGGCACGGCAGCACGCCCCCGCTGGTGCTCGTGCTGGGCGCGGGCAACACCGCCATGGACGTCGCCAGGAGCGCCATTCGTCTCGGCCTCCGGGCGCTGTGCGTCGACTGGCTCGAGGAGCGCTTCGCGCTCGCCCGCCCCGACGAGCTCGACGAGGCGCGGCGCGAAGGCGTCGAGGTGCGCTTCTCGCGCACCTTGGCCCGCCTCGTGGGCGAAGGGCGGGTGGAGCAGGCCTTCCTGTCGTCGACCGCCCAGGACCGCCCCGAGGATCGCCCGAAGGTCCTCCGCCTCCCACCCGAGGTCGTCGACGTCGGCCTGGTCGTCATGGCGATGGGATATCGCAACGACCCGGCCTTCGCCGCCGTGGCGCCGGGCACCCCGCAACGGCTGGAGGTGGACGCTTTGCCCGACCGGCGCTGGACCGCCAGCGGCGTGCTCGCCGCGCCGGCCGCCGGCGCCCACCGGGACCCTGTCGGGCGCCTCGCCCTGCGGCGCGAGCAGGGCCTGTGGGCAGCTGCCTTCGCGCCCCGAGACCGCCTCTTCGTGGCCGGCGACGCCCTGATCGGTCCCTCGACCGTCGTCGAGGCCATGGCCCAGGGACGGCGGGCGGCCGCGGCGCTCCTCTCGGCCCGGCCGAGCCGGCCCGGGCGCCCACATGCGGGCGGCGCCCGGCGCGTGCTCGTCTGCTACGAGAGCCGGGGTGGGCGCACCGCTCGCGTGGCCACGGAGATCGCCGCCGCGCTGGCCGACCACGACCACAGCGTGCGCAGCCTTTCCATCGACCGGGTCGGCCCGCTCGAGCTGGCGAACGCCCACGTCGTGGTCGTGGGCACCTGGGTCGAGGGGCTCGTGGTCGCAAGGGTCGGCCCCGCCAAAGCCACCGCCGCCTGGCTGGCCGGCTTGCCGCGTCTGGCCGGGAAGACCGCCGGCATCTTCTGCACCTTCTCGGTGGCGCCGAGAGGGACGCTGCCCGCCGTGCGCCGGGTGCTCGAAGCCAAGGGCGCCGACGTGGTCGCACAGGCCGCCTTCGGGCCGGGCGAGCTCGGCACCGAGCCGACGTCGTTCGGCCCGGCGGGCTTCGCTGCCGAGCTCGCCTCCCGGCTCGCCCGCGACAGCGTCCCGGCCGCGCCGGCAGTCGACCGACGAGCATGAGGAGGTGGTGACCCACGCCGGCTGAGCCCCGCTACCGCCCGCAGGCCGCCCGGGTCTGCACCCGCGTCTACCGCCCGGCGCGTCCGAGCGGACGGCGACGCGCCCGGCTGGACCGGGTGACGGCGCGGCTGTGGACCCGTCTGGACGTCACCTGCTACCGCTGGGTCGGCGCAAGCATCGGTGCCTGCGCGCTCGGACTGTCCGACGTGCTGCTGCTGCGGACCAGGGGCCGCCGCAGCGGGCAGGTGCGCGCCGTCCTCGTCGCCTGCGTGGAGCTCGACGGGGTACCGGTCGTCTGCGGGGCGAACGCCGGCTCCGACACCGATCCCGCCTGGTTCAAGAACCTCGTGGCGGGCAGCCCGGCCGAGATCGAACGCCACCACCGGCGCATCGCGGTCACTCCGGTCCTCCTCGAGGGTCCCGAGCGCGCCGCCGCCTTCGACGCGGTGTACCGGGCCTTCCCCCACGTCCGGCTCTACCTCGCCCGCACGAGCCGTCCGTTCCCGCTCCTGCGCCTCGAGCCCGTCGACCCGTCTCCGGTGGCCGCCGGCCCTGCGCGGCGCCCAGCTCTCATCCGCCGATGACGAGGACCACCTTGCCGAGCTTCCCGCCGGCGGCGAAGCGCTCGTAGGCGGCGGCGCAGTCCTCGAGCGGGAACGTCGCTTCGACGGGGACGCGCACCCGGCCTGCCGCGACGAGCGGCAGCACGTGCCGCTCGACCAGCCGGGCGGCAAGGGCCTTCTCCTCGAACGGCCGGGGCCGTAGGGTCGAGCCGCGGATCGCGGCGCGACGGGCCATGAGCACCCGGAAGTCCAACTCTGCGAGGAAGCCCGCGCTCACGCCGATCACCGCGATCCTGCCGCCGATGGCCAGCGCCTCGAGGTCGGCGCCGATGTTGGGCGCCCCGACGAGCTCCAGCACGACGTCGAAGGGGCCGAGCCCGAACGCCTCCTGCGGTTCGGCCGGCGTGGCGCCCAGCTCGGCCAGCGCCGGGCGCAGGCGCTCCGACCGGACGCCGGCGACGACCGTCGCGCCGGTCGCGACCGCGATCTGGACGGCGGCGACGCCAACGCCCCCGGCCGCCCCGTTCACGAGTACTCGTTCCCCGGTCCGCAGCCCGCACTGGGTGAGCAGTGCGTCGTGGGCCGTCGTGAACACCTCCGGGAACCCGCCCGCCTCGGGCCAGCCCAGGTTGTCGGGCACGGGCATGGCCAGACGCTCGTGGACGACGACGAGCTCTGCCTGACCTGCGGCCGACACGACCGCCATGACGCGGTCTCCCGGCTCGAAGCGGGTGACACCGGGCCCCGCGGCCTCGACCACGCCGGCGGCCTCGATCCCGAGGAGGTCGGCCGGCAGCCCCGGCGGCACGGGGTACCTCCCGGCGACCTGGTGCAGGTCGGCACCGTTCAGCGCCGCCGCCCGCACGCGCACGAGCAGCTCGCGGGTGCCGGGAACCGGATCGGGCCGTTCCGCGCAGGCGACCGCGCCCCCCGCCGCTACGACGCAGCGCACGGGACCTCATCGAAAGGATGCACGGGACGAAAGGTTATCCAGGTCTTCCATTGCGGCCGGTCGGGTCCGGCCCCGGTCGGTGGCGGCGGCTCCGAGCCCAGGAGGGCGCGTGTAATTTCGGCCGCAGCTGGACCGGCGCCGGGCGCCGGCGGATGTGGAGGGCGTCGATGCGCTGCAGCGCGTGCGGGACCGAGAATCCCATCGGCCGCAAGTTCTGCGGCGGCTGCGGAGCCGCCCTGACCCGCGTGTGCCCCTCGTGCGGTTCGCCCAATGCTGCCCAGTTCTCCTTCTGCGGAGAGTGCGGGAGCGTGCTTGCAGAGGTGGGAGCCGACGGGCTCGCTGCGTCCGGTGCTTCCCCCGCCGTCACGGCCGGGACGGATCCCGGGACCGTCTCCGAGCGCCGGGTATGCTCGATCCTCTTCGCCGACCTGGTGGGGTTCACGCCGCTCTCGGAGTCCAAGGATCCCGAAGAGGTCCGGGAGATCCTGTCGCGCTACTTCGACGTGGCTCGGAGGACCGTCATCCGCTACGGCGGGATCGTGGAGAAGTTCATCGGTGACGCCGTGATGGCGGTGTGGGGGACGCCGGTCGCCGACGAGGGCGACGCCGAGCGGGCCGTCCGTGCGGCCTTGGATCTCGTGGGCGCGGTCGGCGTGCTCGGGGCCGAGGTCGGGGCCCCCGACCTTGCGGCACGGGCAGGGGTCGTGACCGGCGAGGTCGCCGTCACCATCGGTGCCCAAGGCGAGGGCATGGTCGCCGGCGACGCCGTGAACACCGCCTCCCGGGTGCAGTCGGTCGCCGGCTCCGGCACGGTGCTGGTCGACGCCGCCACGAGGAGGCTCTCGGAGTCCTCCATCTTGTTGGAAGATGCCGGCAACTTCGAGTTGAAGGGGAAGGAGCACCCCGAGCAGCTCTTCCGGGCCATCCGCGTGCTCTCGGGGGTGGGAGGCAAGAAGCGGGCGGACGGGCTGGAGGCACCGTTCACCGGCCGCGACGTCGAGCTCCGGGCGTTGAAGGACCTCTTCCACGCCTCCGTCGAGCGAAGGACGCCCCGGCTCGTGGTCGTCTCCGGGCCCGCCGGGGTCGGCAAGTCGCGGCTCGGGTGGGAGTTCGACAAGTACATCGACGGGCTCGCCGACACGGTCCTCTGGCACCGGGGACGCTGCCTCTCCTACGGAGAGGGCGTCGCCTTCTGGGCGCTGGCCGAGATCGTACGCCAGCGCTTCGGCATCGCAGAGGAAGACCCGACCGAGGTCGCAGCGTCGAAGCTGCGCGAGGGCATGGTCCGCTACGTCGCGGACGAGGCCGAGCGCGCCTACGTGGGCATCCGGCTCTCCCGGCTGCTCGGGGTCCCCTACCCCTCCGAGGCGAAGGTGGTCTTCTCCCAGGACGAGCTCTACGCGGGTTGGCGCCTCTTCTTCGAGCGTCTCGCCCAGGTCGCCCCGGTCGCGATGCTGGTCGAGGACGCCCAGTACGCGGACCAGAGCCTCCTCGGGTTCTTCGAGCACCTCGTCGACTGGACGAGGGATCTCTCGATCTTCGTGATCCTCTTCGCCCGTCCCGGTCTCGAGGCGATCGATTCGGGCTACGGCGTGGGCCGCAACCGGACGACGCTCTCGCTGGACCCCCTCGACGACGCGTCGATGACCCTCCTGGTGGACTCGCTCGTCCCGGGGATGCCCCCCGCCGCACGCGGCGTCATCACCGACAGGGCCCAGGGGATCCCGCTCTTCGCAGTGGAGACGGTGAGGTCGCTCATCGACCAAGGCGTGGTCGAGCGCGACGGCCCCGCCTACCGCCTCGTGCAGGATCTCGGCGCCCTCAGCGTGCCGGGCTCCCTCCACGCGCTCTTGGCGGCGCGCCTCGACGCGCTGCCGGCAGAGGTGCGCACCCTCGTCGCCGACGCGAGCGTGCTCGGGACGACCTTCCCGAAGGATGCGCTCGTCGCGGTCGCCGGTGCAGGTGCGGAGACCGTCACGGCAGGCCTCTCCGAGCTCGTGAAGCGCGACGTGCTCCAGGTCATCGCCGACCCACTCTCCCCCGAACGGGGCGCCTACTGCTTCAGCCAGGAGATGCTCCGCCAGGTGGCCTACGAGACGCTTTCCAAGAAGGACCGCAAGGCACGGCACCTGGCCGTGGCGGCGCACCTGCGGTCCGCGTTCCCGAACGACGCAGAGGAGATCGCGGACGCCCTCGCCCGGCACTATCTCGACGCGCTCTCCTACGGTCCGAGCGACCCGGACGTCGCAGACGTCACGAGAGAGGCACTGCGTCAGCTGATCCGCGCCGCTGAGCGCGCCGAGCGTTCCGGGGCGCCGCTACGCGCCGCCGAGAGCTACCTCCAGGCAACCACCGTCGCACCTGACGACGAGGCGGCGGGGCTGTACGAGCGCGCCGCCGACATGTACCTGAACTTCGGCGACTATGACGCGTCCGTCCGGTGCGCGACGCAGGCGATCGAGCGGTTCGGCGCGGTCGGCCTAACACGGGCCGCGGCGAGGGTGCGCTCGAAGATGGCGTTCGCGCTCGGACGAGTCGGGCGAGGCGCGGAGGGCCGCAATGAGGTCGCGGCGGCGCTCGAGGTCCTCCGGGAGGGGCCTGACGTCGACACCGTGGAGGCCCTGGTCAACGCGTCCGTGCTTCACACGCTGACGCGAGGAGACCTGGCCGAGGCGCAGCGGCTCACGACAGAGGCGCTCGCGCTGGCGCAGGCGCTCGACACCGGGCTCGGCTCTCAGGCCCGCCTCTTCATCGCCAAGGGCCACGCAGCCAGCTGGACGAACCGCGTGATCGAGGCGGAGAGCGCTTACCAGACGGCGGTGCGTCTCGCCGAGCGGGCGGGCGACCTCGGCGTCCTCGCCCTTGCGCAGCTGAACCTCTCCGACTGCCTCGCGCCCGTCGACCCCCGCGGTGCTGCCGAGGCGGCGCGATCGGCGGCGACCCACGCGAGCAGGACCGGGACGTCCGATTTGCTCGCGTACGCGCTGGGCAATCTCAGCATCGCGCTCGTCGAGGTTGGCGAGTGGGACGAGGCGCTCGCCGTGCTCTCGTCATTCGGCGAGGGAGGCTCTCTCGCTCATCCGGCTCTCCAGCGCTGCGCGGGTGTCGTTGCAGGGCTGCGCGGCGATGCCGACGGGGCGGCATCGGCGGTCCTCGCACTGTCGAGCGTCACAGTGGGGGACGACATCCAGGCGCTGGCCGTGCTTGGGCTGGTGCGGGCGCTCGCCGCCGCAGCGGCAGGCGACGAGCGAGAGGCGCTGACCCGATCAACCGAGGTTCTTACGCACCGGGACGAGCTGGCCATCAGGCACGAGAGCGAGCGCTGGGCGTGGCCGGTGGCCGCCCGCGCCGCGCGGACGCTCGGCGACACCGACACGGCCCGCCAGCTTCTCTCGATGCTCGATTCGTACCCCGTCGGCCACCTCCCGCCGATCCTGCGTGCTCTGCGGAAGCTCGTGGCTGCTCTCCTCGCGGCCGATGGTGAACCCGCAGCCACCTCGGCGGTGCCTGCCGTGCACGATGCCGTCAGCACGTTGCGCGAGGTCGGGAACCCCTACCACCTTGCCCACGGGCTCATCGACCTTGCCGAGGTGCTGGCGCGTGCCGGCGAGGGCGGCGTCGACGAGGCGCTGGCGGAGGCGAGGGCGATCGCCGAGCAGCTGCGCTGCCCGCCGCTCCTTGCGCGGGCCGCGTCGGCCGCCTCGGTCCACGCACGCTGACGCACGCTGACGCACGCCGACGCCCGACGCCCGTCAACGCACACTGATGCCCCCTGACGCCCGACGCGTCAGCTGCGCACCGCGTCGAGCACTGCGCCCCGTGCGTCGCCTGCGGCGCCCAGGTGGACGCTGACGTGCATCGTGTCGAGCATCTGGCGCATGCCGCCGCCCATGTGGTCCGCGACCACCACGTCCACGTGGTGGTCGCGGAGGAACCGCGCCACCCTCGCGTGGTGCCCGGGTTCGCTCTCCGCGTCGTGAAGTGCATCCCACCCGACGTCGAGCTCCTCCCAGCTGGCGATCGCGTCGTCCACGACGCTCGCGAGCGCCACACGCGCCGCTCTGCCCCATCGCGGATCGACGGCCCCGCCGCCGTCAACGGGAACGCACACGATCATGTCCTCGGTCCTTCTCCGTCGCTGTCGGTGAACTCTTCGGAAAGACGGTACCCCCGGCCGGTGATCAGCTGCCGTCGTGCTCCGGACGCCGGCAGCCGGGTCGGCACGAAGTCCGTGCGCCGGCCCGCCTCCGGCTTCTCCCGGTCCGAGACGCGACGCGGGACCCGAGATAGCGTCGCGGACACCACCGCCGGACGGTGGCGCGGACGGGGTCTCTTCGCAGTCCGGTCTCGACGACGAAAGAAGGCGCCCCGTTGGGGAACGTCGCGATCTCGGTGATGCTCATCGTGCCGGACGCGCCCCGCGCCAAGCACTGGTATCGGCGAGCGCTCGGTGCCGAGGAGCTCTGGGACCTCGGCAGCGTCGTCGGGCTCGAGATCGCCGGCGCGCCCTTCTTCCTGCACGGGGCCAATCCGGACAACCGCGAAGAGACCAGCCCCGCCGATGCTGGTGTGACGAGCGCGCGGATCGAGCTCTTCGTCGACGATCCCGAGGCGGTGCTCGAACGGGCACTCCTGGCAGGGGCAACGTTGGGTTCCCGCGTCGAGGAGCACAGGGCACCCTGGGGAGCGCACCGTCAGGGAGGCTTCCGCGACCCGTTCGGGCACAACTGGTCGGTCGGCGACAAGACCCCGACCATCCGTCACGAGGATCGACGCCGGCCCCGGGACCTCGATCCTCCGAGCTGACGTTCGGCATCCTGGCGGCGGTCCGGACCTGTCTCCTTCGTCATCGCCGTGCTGCGGTGTGCCTGGCATTGCCGCAGGCCCACCTCGCAGCGAATGTCGACTTATTGAGTCAGGATTCTCCGTTACACTGCGGGGCACTGCGGGGCACTGCGGGCTCGCTGCGGGACACTTCGGGCTCGCTGCGTGCACCCGACCGGGGCGCAACCTGCACCCATGACAGAGGAGGACGCGACCATGACCGACTGGGGCTTCGAGACTCGTCAAGTCCATGCCGGGGCCGTGCCGGATCCGACGACCGGCGCCCGGGCAGTGCCCATCTACCAGACGACGAGCTACGCGTTCCGCGACACGGCGCACGCGGCGGCCCTCTTCGGGCTCGAAGAGCTCGGCAACATCTACACGCGGATCATGAACCCGACCCAGGCCGTATTCGAAGAGCGCATGGCGTCCCTCGAGGGAGGTGTGGCCGCCCTGGCCACCGCGAGCGGTCAGGCGGCCGAGACGCTCGCGCTGCTCAACCTCGCAGAGAACGGTGGGCACATCGTCGCGTCCGCCTCCCTGTACGGCGGCACGTACAACCTCCTCCACCACACCTTCCCGAAGCTGGGCGTCGACGTCACCTTCGTGGAGGACCCCGACGACCTCGACCTGTGGCGTGCGGCCGTCCGGCTCGAGACCAAAGCCTTCTTCGCGGAGACCATCGGCAACCCGAAGGGCGACGTCCTCGACTTCGAGGGCGTCTCGGCCGTCGCCCACGACCACGGCATCCCCCTGGTGGTCGACAACACCCTGGCCACCCCCTACCTGGCCCAGCCGCTCCGGCACGGAACCGACATCGTGCTGCACTCGGCCACGAAGTTCATCGGCGGGCACGGCACCTCCATCGGGGGCGTGATCGTCGACGGCGGGATCTTCGACTACGAGTCGTCCGGTCGGTTCCCCAACTTCACGGAACCGGACCCGAGCTACCACGGCCTGGTCTTCTCGCAGCTGCCGGAGGGGCTCTTTCCGGCCCGATACGCCCTGAAGGCACGTCTCCAGTACATGCGCGACATGGGAGCGGCCGTCGCTCCCTTCAACTCGTTCCTGTTCCTCCAGGGGCTCGAGACCCTGAGCCTCCGGATGGAACGCCACGTCGAGAACGCCACCCGGGTCGCCGAGTGGCTCGAAGCGCGTGAAGAGGTGACCTGGGTGTCCTATGCGGGCCTTCCTTCGAGCCCGTGGCACGCGCGCCAGAAGCGGTACATGCCCCGCGGCGGCGGCGCCATCGTGGCCTTCGGCATCGGCGGGGGCATGGAGGCGGGGCGCCGCTTCATCGAGGGCCTCGAGCTCTTCAGCCACCTGGCCAACGTCGGAGACGTGCGGAGCCTGGCCATCCACCCGGCGTCGACCACGCACTCCCAGCTCGACGAGGCCGAGCAGGCCAGCGCGGGGGTCACCCCCGACCTCGTCCGGCTCAGTGTCGGCATCGAGACGATCGACGACATTCTCGGCGACCTCGAGACCGGCTTCCGGGCGGCCAAGGGCGCTTGAGCACGTCGACGAGGAGCTATTGGCGACCGGGCGACGACCCCGGGCGACGTCGGTTCATCTCGGTGGCCCCGGGCGGCCTCACGCTCGAGACCGGCGGTCGCCTTCCAACTGTCGACATCGCCTACGAGACGTGGGGAACGCTGGATGGCGGGGCCACCAACGCCGTCCTGGTCGAGCACGCCCTCACCGGCGACTCCCATGCAGCCGGGCCCGCCGGCGATGGTCACCCGACCGCCGGATGGTGGGACCGCCTCATCGGCCCCGGCGCTCCCATCGACACCGATCGGTTCTTCGTCGTGTGCGCCAACGTCCTCGGAGGCTGCCAGGGGACCACGGGCCCGTCGTCCCTCGCGCCCGACGGGCGGCCCTTCGGGTCGAGGTTCCCCCGCATCACGATCCGCGACCAGGTGGAGGTGGAGGCCGCACTCGCGGACGCGCTCGGCATCGAGCGGTGGGCGGCGGCTGTGGGCGGCTCCATGGGGGGGATGCGCGTGCTCGAGTGGATCGTGTCCTGGCCGTCGCGGGTCGCAAGGGCCGTGGTCCTGTCCGTCGGAGCGGCGGCCACCGCCGACGAGATCGCCCTCTGCTCCCTCCAGTCCCGGGCCATCCGGGCCGACCCGGAGTTCCGAGACGGGGACTACTACGAGCTCGGGCCGGGGCCCGTCCGAGGCATGGCCATCGCCCGCGGGATCGGCCATCTGAGCTACCGGTCGAGCGTGGAGCTCGAGAGTCGGTTCGGCCGCGCCGCCCAGGACGGCGAGGATCCGCTGCGCAGGGGCCGCTACGCGGTGGAGTCCTACCTCGAGCACCACGGCGACAAGCTGGTTGCCCGCTTCGACCCGAACTCCTACGTCGTGCTGAGCGAGGCCATGAACCACCACGACGTCGGGCGGTGCCGCGGCGGCAAGGCCGCAGCGCTCTCCCGAGTGACCGCCGACGTCTTCGTCGGCGGGGTGGCGACCGACCGGCTGTACCCGATCGCCCTCCAGCACGAGCTCTCCGAGCTGCTGCCCGGGAGACGGCCGGCGTTCGTGATCGACTCAACGGTCGGCCACGACGGGTTCCTCGTGGAGACGGAGGCGGTGGGCACGCTCGTCCGGGCCGCTCTGGCCCGCTGACGGCCGGGAGCCGTCAGGGGCGCGCGCCCTCTCCGGCGTCGACCGCTCCGCCGCCGTGCTCGGCCTGGCTCAGCCCCGAGCGCGCGATGACGTGCACGTCGATCACGGCTCGGACAGTGTGGAGACGAGCGCCGACCGTCGAGAGAGGCGGGTGCCGACGAGAAGGACGAGACCCGCTGCCAAGTTCAGGACGGCGACGACCCGCCAGAGCATCCCGAAGCCGGACGCCCGCGCGAGCTCGCCGAGCAGCAGCGGACCGACACATGCTCCCGTCGCGAAGCCGGTCAAGACGACGCCGGTCGACCGGGCCGCGCGGCGGGGATCCCGGCTGGCGACGTCGAAGTGGATCAGCCCGGGCCATGCCCAGCCGAGGCCGACCGCCACCACGCCCCCCACGACCAACGACCCGATGGTCCCGAATGGCGTCGACGCGATCAGAAGGTCCCCCGCGACGCCACACATGACCAGGCACCCCGCGAGCACCGTCGCCGGCAACCCCGCACTGTCGACTGCACGGCCGCTCATCACACGACCGATGACGCCGGAGAGGCTCGCGAGCGCGAAGATCAGTGCAGTGGTCGACTGCGCGACATGCTGGGAGTGGACGCCGTAGAGGACGAAGAAGGCCGCGAAGGCGTTCCCCGCGGCAGCGCCGAACCCGCCGGCGACCGCCAAGACCGCGATCGGCACGTCCGGTCCGTCCCGCATTCTCTTCGGAGGCTGCGCCCGCTCGGCCTTCCGTTGGTCGGGCACGTAGATGAGGGAGATCGCGGCCAGGCCCGTGCTCGGCACGCACATCGCCACGAACGACCACCGCCATCCCACGGTGAGCGCGACGAGCGGGACGACGAGCCCCGCGAGGAGGCTTGCTCCGGTCGCGGAGGCCTGCTTGATCCCGAACGCCTGAGCGGGGCGCCGGGCCCGGTTCGTCGCCAAGAGCGCGTTCGCGCTCGGCTGAGCCGCTCCGTTGATGGCACCGGCGAACACGAGTGCGCCGTAGAGCACGAGCGGTGTTCGAGACAACGCGATCCACGCGAAGGCGACGATGGACGCTGCCATCGCTCCGACGAGGCCACGGCGAATGCCGATCCGCTGGACGACGCGCCCGAGCACGGCCGTCGAGAGCGCAGTTGCGCCCGAGAATGCGCCCACGGCAATGCCGATGTCCGCCACCGTCATGCGGAGGGTACGTTCGACGTCGACGCCCTGGGCGCTGACCAGGAAGACGGGAGAGATGCCGACAACGGTGACCGCGGCGGCCAAGAAGACGCCGCGGCCGGTGCCCGTCCAATCTGCCGCGCGCACCACGCGCAGCGCGCGGCCGTTCACCGCCCACACCCTTGCGTCCGAGTCGCCCGTCTCGGGCTTCCGACGTGCGCCGTCATCCATCCGAGGTCTCGAGCGGCGCGTGGTCGATGTCGTGGCGCTACTCGACGAGGCGCGGCATGGAGCCGTCGCGTCATCGCCGTGTGGTCTTCATCGTCCGAACTCCGTGGTCGGGCCCTCACGACGTGCCGGGCGCATCGTCGAAGAGGGTTGACAGATTTGGGACAGTGTCCCATACTACTTCTCGTCACCAGATTCAGCGTTCTGCTGACTTAGCGACACGATGTCGGAAGGGGAGAGCAGCGCGGCCAGCATCACGCCTCGTTACACGGAGTAGCACCAGGATGGCGGCTCCGATTCGGTGGCTGCGCTGCGCGAGCCTCCGGGCGGTCCGGGCTGCGGATCGCACGAGCTGACGTCAGGGCAGGGGTCGGCTCCAACTCCGAGCAGGACGACAGGAGGCTCACGCCGCCCGCCTGTCGCGCACGATCATCAACCCAGCTGTCAAGCGCAACCACCAATCCCAACCCACGGGCGAAACAGTGGGACAACTCCGAGGGGGGTCACAGACATGACCAGGACGCATCGCAAGTCGGTTCGAACGATGTGGACCCTGACGTTCTCGGCAGTGCTGAGCGTCGGAGTCATCGCTGCGACCTGTTTGGGCGTCGCCGACGCGGCAGTCGCACACAGGTCCGGGCCCCGCTTCCACGGGGCGCCCGTCCACTTCGACATGACCAACTCCTACACCGGGACGTACGCGTCGTTCGGGGCGGCTGCGTGGGCCGGCGCGAAGGCTGCTGCGTACGACATCAACAAGGCGGGCGGCATCAACGGTCACCAGCTCGTCCTCGATAAGACCGACGACTACGGAGACCCGGTCGATGCGGTCCCCGCTCAGAAGAAGGAGATCGCGACCAATCACCCCTCCGTTCTGATCGGCGAGTCGACGCTGACCGTCTTCGCCTTGGAGCCGATCACCGATCACGCGGGCATCCCGAACTTCACGGCCGCTGGCAGCCTCAATTTCGACCACAACCGGAACCCGTTGCTCTGGCGCATCACGCCCTCGGACTCCCAGCTTGCGGCTGCGATGGCCGTCGAAGGTCACAATCGCGGCTGCAAGACCGGCGCCATCCTCTTCCAGGCCGGCACACCGGACAACCAGCTGGCACCTGACCTCAAGCGAGTGTTCTCGAGGCTCGGAGGCAAGATCCTGACTCTGCAGTTCTTCGCCCTGAACCAGACGTCCTACCTGTCCGAGGTCGAGAAGAGCCTGACGGGCCACCCCCAGTGCATCTTCGTGGACATCCCGGCGACCAATGCCGCGACGATCATGAACAACTACCGCGAGGTGAACGGCCTCAACGACCAGTTCATCGGCACCACACTGACGGCGGCCGTGACATTCACCAAGGCCGTGGGGGCGACAGTGGTCCACAAGCACCTCGTCTCCCTGCAGCCGGGCTCCACAGGTAGCGGGCCGGCGGTGAAGACGTTCTTGCACGACTACGCAGTGGCCAACGGCGTGAGCCGCAAGACAGCCATCGTCGGAGCACAGGCAGGTGCCAACTACGTCTACGACGCCGTGAACATCGCGGCCCTGGCGATGGACTACGCGGGCACCTCCAACCCGAAGGTCTGGAACAAGGACGTGACGAAGGTGAGCAACGCACCGGGGCAGATCGTCTACACATACCCCAAGGGCCTTCAGCTCCTCAAGGGGCACAAGAAGATCAACTACACAGGTGCCGCAGGTCCGGACACATACAACCAGTACCACAACGAATTCGGCTCCTGGAGCGCGACGCAAGTCAGTGCGACAGGCAAGAGCGTGAAGACGCTCAACGCCATCAGCGCCGCGGAGCTGAAGAAGGTGAGCTCCTGACGCTGGAGAAGGCGGGTGCGGAGCGGAGCCGGCCGTCGGGTCGCTCCGCTCCGACCGCCCTGTGATCGCACGCCCAGCCGTGCCTGTTCCGTAGAGGTCGACGGGAGACGGCCAACCCCCGATTGCCCCGAAGGAGGTCCAAATCGGGGGGGGTTAGCATCGGCCAGAAGCCGGCGACGCGGGGCACGAACGAGGACCACTGCGGACGGCACGACGAGTAGGGGAACAGCAGGTGGGCGAGGACCGATCACTGGCGGCGTCAACCTCGGAGTGGGGTGCAGAGCTCCGGCGGCCGCCGAGGGAGAACGACCGGTGGGTCTTGGACTGGCTGGTCCAGACGACTGGACGGGTGTACCACTTCCAGAAGGCCAACGGGCGCACACTCCCCGCCACAGTCCGCACCCACGCGATGATCAGCAAGCATCTCGGCCTTGCGGCGGGCAAGGCCGAGATGCTGGCGAAGGACGCGATGGAAGCGGGTGCGGCAGAGACCGCCAAGCACCACTTCTTCACGGCCTCCAACACCTACGCTGCCGCTCAGCACGTCATCTTCGAGACCAACGAGGAGAAGCAGTTCCTCCACGAGGGAGCGATGCGCTGCTACGCAGCCTACGCGTCGCTCACCAGTCCCGAGATTCGTCACGTCCTGATCCCGTTCGAGGGCACAAGCCTTGGGGCGTACCTCCACCTGGCCGACGTCCCATCCCCTGCCCCATGCGTCGTGGCCCTGCCGGGCTGCGACATGACGAAGGAGATGTACCCGGGCCCTGGGGCCAACCATGCGGCGCAGCGAGGAATGCACATGCTCGTCCTCGACGGGCCCGGCCAGGGTGAGGCCAACCTCCGCGACCTCAAGCTGACCTCGACCAACTACGCGCGGGCAGTGAGCGCGGCGATCGACGTGGTGAGCAGGCTCCCGGAGGTGGACGAGAGGCGCATCGGCGTCTACGGGATGAGCTTCAGCTCCCAGTGGGCGATGGCCGCCGCCGCTCACGACGACAGGATCCGCGCCGCGGCGGCACCCCTGTTCTCGGGATGCGACAAGTACTACCTGATGAACGTGGAGGGCCCTCGCTGGCGGTGGCTGTTCATGTACCTGACGGGAGCAGCCTCGGAAGACGAGCTCAACGAGATCATGCGGGGCATGCGTCTCGACGATCTGCTCCCCGGTGTGCGCTGCCCCTGCCTTTGGGCGGTCGGAGAGTACGACGCGCGCAGCCCCGTCCGGGAGGTGCTGCGGCTCTTCGACCTCATGACCAACGACCGGGAGCTGTGGATCTTCGCCGACCAGCATCATCAAGTGAACGTCGCTGACGGACGCGGGGTCCCCGTGTGGGGAAGCGACATCAACATGTACTCGTTCGACTGGCTCGAGGCCCACCTCGACGCCGCGCCCGGCAGCTCTTCGGGGCGCCGCATCCGGTACCTCCAGCCTGGTGAAGGACCGTACTCGCGGGCGGCGCGCACGCCGTGGCCCTGGTACCGGCGCTTCAGCCAAGAAGGGGCCCAGGAGGAGGGGTTCGAGGAGGAAGGGTACGAGGAGGCTGCCCCCGTCGCGTCGAAGCTCGGTGCGCTCCCGAGTGACGGATCCACCGGAGCCTTGCCGTGACAGCATTCTTCAACGCGGTCGGGTTCGGTGTGGTGACGGCAGCGCTGCTCGCGCTCGCGACGACGGGCCTGTCGCTTCAGTACGGGGTGTCGCGCCTCCCCAACTTCGCCCAAGGCGACATCATGACCGTCGGAGCATATGCGGCGTACGCCGCGAACGGGCCGTTCCACTCCATCGCGATCGACGGGATCGCCGCGGCGCTTGCCGGAGCCGCGATGGCATGGCTGGTGTACATGGCGCTGATCCGGCCCTTTGCTAGCCGGGGGACCAACCGGCTCACGGCTGTCGTCTCGACGTTGGCAGGCTCGCTCATCATCCAAGACGTGCTCCTCATCATCTTCGGCGGCAACGCGACCGCCTTCCCCACGATCCAAGGGGCGACCGAGCACATCGGGCCCTTCCTGTTCACGACCGAGCAACTGGTCATCATCGGCGTTGCGCTGGTGGTGATCGCAGGGCTCCACGCGACGCTGAAGTTCACCTTCATCGGAAAGGCAGTCCGAGCCGTCGCCGACCATCGTGACCTGTCGCGGGTGTCGGGTCTGCCGGCAGGGATGCTCACCCAGCTGACCTGGGCCGTCTCCGGAGTCCTGACGGGGATCGCAGGCTTCGTTCTCGGTTTGACCGCCGGAGCCCTGGTGCCCACCCTCGGGTTCGACTATCTCCTCATCATCTTCGCGGCGGCGGTCGTCGGCGGCATCGGCAATGTCGGCGGCGCCCTCTTCGGGGCGCTGATCGTGGGGCTGGGGATGACAGTCGCTGCCGTGTACATCAGCTCCGACTACAAGGAGGTCGTGGCGCTGATCCTGCTCATCGCCACGATCCTGATCAGGCCCACCGGGCTCTTCGGGGGCCGATCGAGCGCCCGCAGGTTTGCCGTATGACATATGCGATCAGCGTCCTGACCCTTGGCGGGATCACGGTCATCCTCGCAATGGGCTTGAACGTCCAGTACGGGTGGGCAGGAGATCTCAACCTGTCGTACTACGCCTACGTCGCCCTCGGCGCCTACGTGTGCGGCGTGATGATGCTCCCCCCGCCGAACGCTTCGGAAGGCAATTTCTACGTCCTCGGGCTGCACCAGTCGTTCTTCGTGGGCACGATCGTCGCCGTCGCGGTCTGTGCGGTCGTCGGGCTCGTCGTGGGGTCGATCGCGCTGCGGCGTGTGACGGGCGACTATTTTGCCATCGTCACGCTCTCGGTCACGTTGATCTTCTACACCTTCAGCGACCAGTACGCGCCGCTGTTCAACGGGCCCCAGGGCATCTACGGCGTGCCGCACGCGTTCGGGGGAGTGCTGCGCTTCTCCTACTCGGGCTACAACCTCTTCCTGCTGGGGCTCGTGGCGGCGGTGCTGGTGGTCGTCGTCTTCCTCTTCGAGGTGCTCTACCGGAGCGCGTTCGGCCGGACGCTCCGGGCGGTGCGAGACGACCCCATCAGCGTCTCGGCGTTCGGCATCAGTCCGTACCGTCGCAAGCTGGCCGCGTACGTGCTCGGATCTGCCGTCGGCGGCCTTGGCGGCGTGCTGCTCCTGCAGTACGTGAGCGCCTTCAGCCCCGCGGGCTGGTCTCCGCTCGAGACGTTCCTCTTGTTCTCGGGGATCATCGTCGGCGGAGTGGGGAGCGTGTGGGGCGTGCTCTTCGGAGCGAGCGTCGTCCTCATCGGCGTGCCCCAGGCGGTCCTCTTCATCCCCGCCCCAGCCGGAGCTGCGACATTCCTCCCGGCCCTGCAGAACTGCATCATCGGGCTGATCATCCTCGTCTTCCTCTACCTCAGGCCCCGCGGGCTGTTCCCGGAGCGAAGCCCGGTGCTGGGCTTCGACGGAGCGCTCAAGTGGCAGAGCCGGCCGGTCCGGTTCGTCGTGGGCCGCGTGCGTACGTTGCTCGGGGAGGGAGCCGCGTGACCTCGAGCCAAGGCGGGGCTGCGGCGGACGCAGGGCTCGACGCCGGCGACGGGTGCGTCTTGGAGGCTCAGCAGCTGAAGAAGCGGTTTGGTGGCCTGGTTGCGGTGCAGGACTGCTCGCTCAGCCTCCGCAGCCACCGGGTGACGGGGTTGATCGGCCCGAACGGCGCCGGGAAGTCGACGGTCCTCGACCTTCTTTCGGGAGTGGAGCGACAGGACGACGGCCACGTGCTGCTGCGCGGGGAGAGCATCGACCGAATGTCCACGCATGCACGCGCCCGGCGCGGGCTGATCCGGACCTTTCAGGACCCGCGAGTGTGGCCCTACCTGACGACGCTGGAGAACGTGCTGGTCGTCGGGGACGCAAAGTCGGGCTACTCGGGTTGGGCTGCCATCTTGCGTCATAGGAGGGCGACCGCCCGCCAAGCGGCCAACATCCAAAGGGCGGTGGACGTGCTCTCGGCCGTCGAGCTCGAGCACATGAGGGACCGCCGAGCGCGCGAGCTTAGCGGAGGTCAAGCCCGGCTCCTGGCGTTCGCCCGGCTGGCCATGGCGAACCCAGAGGTCGTGCTGCTCGACGAGCCCCTGGCCGGGGTCAACCCGATCCTGGCCGATCGTCTCTTGGAGCTGATCCGCGGGATGGCCGAGCGAGGGGCGGCGGTGCTGCTCGTCGAGCACAACATGGAAGCCATCGAGAGAGTGTGCGACTCGGTCTTCGTCATGAGCGAAGGAAGGGTCATCGGCACGGGGACGTGGGAGGAGCTCCGGCAATCGGAGGCCGTCGTCGAGGCGTATCTAGGGACGGGAGCTCGAGTGTGATGGACGGAACGCCGGGCATGCACCGTCTCGAGGTGGAGGACTTCACCGTCGGGTACGGGGCGGCGCCGATCGTGAAGAACGTGTCCCTGGCGGTGCAGGCCGGCACGGTCACCAGCATCATCGGGCCGAACGGGGCGGGGAAGTCGACCCTGGCAAAGGCGGTCGTCGGGCTCATCAAGCCGATGGGCGGCCGGTTGAAGGTGGACGGCGTCGACCTGAGCGGCCGCACCCCCGAGAGGTTGGCTCGGAGCGGCATCGGCTACGTGCCGCAGGTGATGAACGTCTTCCCGAGCTTGACGGTCCGGGAGAACCTCGAGATGGGATGCTTCCTGCGCCGGTCGAAGACCCGCCATCGGCTCGACGCGGTGTTCACCATGTTCCCGGACCTGCGGTCGGCAGCGAAGCGTGATGCATGGACCCTGAGCGGCGGGCAGCGCAGCATGCTGGCAATCGGCCGCGCGCTGATGCCCGAGCCCAATGTGCTGGTGCTCGACGAGCCGACCGCCGGCCTCGCCCCGCGGTTCCAGACGTCGGTGTGGGAGCACGTGAGAACGGTCGCCGGTCTGGGACTGGCCGTCCTCGCCATCGAGCAGAATGCGCGCCTGGCGCTCTCCAACTCGGAGCAGGCCTGCGTGCTCGTTCTCGGGGAGGTCCGCAGGCGGGGCCCTGGTGAGGAGCTGCTGGCCGACCCTGAGCTCGTCTCCCTCTACATCGGAGGCGGCGACGGGGGGCGCTCGCTCCATGCCGAGCGCACCGCGTAGCAGCCTCGTCATGGGCCACGTACTCGCCACATCGGACAGCAAGGAGACGTGAAGGTGGATCAGGACGGGGTGGCACCCGAAGGACCTCTCGGCCTCGGCGAGAGGTCGCTCCAGCGCATGGGCCAGGAGTGGGTGTTCGACTGGCTGGTGTCGGAGACCGGACGCGTCTACCACTTCACCGACGATGGACGCGGCCCGCTTCCGAGGTCGGTGAAGTCCCACGCGATGATCAGCAAGCACCTGGGTCGGCAGGCGATGCGGATGGAGAGGATCGCTCGCGAAGAGGAGAGCGTCGGTCATCACATGACCGCGCTCGAGTACTACTTCTCCGCAGCAGCCACGTTTGCGGGGGCGCAGCACGTCGTCTTCTCCGTCAACGACGAAAAGCGGTTCCTTCACGGCCGTTCGATCGATTGCTACGACGCGGTTCGCCGCCTCTCGCCCAATCGGATCGAGCATCTCACGATCGAGACGCCGATCGGACCCGTCCACGCAAACCTTCACCTTCGTGCTTCCCAAGAGCCGCTTCCGTGCGTCTTCTACATCCCCGGCTGCGACATGACCAAGGAGATGTACCCCCACCCTCTGATGAACCACTCCTTGCTGCGCGGGTTCCACCTGCTGTCGTTCGACGGGCCGGGAATGGGCGAGAGCAATGTCGCTGGCACCCACCTGACGGTGGCCAACTTCGAGCAGGCGGTGAGCGCCACCTTGGACGTGCTGTCGGCTCGGCCCGAGATCGACGCCGACCAGTGGCTGCTCTACGGCCAGGGGTTCGGGTCCTACTGGGGCATGCGGGTCTTGGCTGTAGAGCCGAGATTTCGTGCAGCCGCCCTGACGGGCGCGTCGTGGGTGGACCTCGGCTACCTCATGGAATGGGACTCGCCTCGCTACAAGCGGCTCTTCCGGCACCTGATGCGGGCACCGAGCGAATCCGTGCTCGACACCTGGGTCCGCGAGATGGACCCAAGAAGTCTGTTCGATCGCGTTGCCACTCCCACCCTCTTGATGGCCGGCGAGTACGACCCGAGGGCACCGCTCGAGGTGCTGGAGTCAGCATTTCGCCACCTCGAAGGAACTGCTGAGCTTTGGATCTTCGCAGACCGCCGTCACCTCTTCTCCGTCCGCCAGGGTCACGGGCCCGAGTGGAACGGCGATGTCCACCTGCTTGCGACGGACTGGCTGAAGGACCGGCTGGGGGGCCCGGAATGGAAGCCAGGCAGCACGCGGGTTCTCGAGCCGGGAGGAAGCGGGCCCTACGGGGTCGAGCCGAGGTCTCTTCGGTGGTTCGACGAATAGCCAGACGAACGGACGACGAGAAAGGGACACCAGGAGAATGAGGTCCGAAGACTACGCAGCTGCGGTGCCGTTCCACTACCCGGGCACGCTGAGCGAGGAACGTCGCGAGCAAGTCGACAGCCTTCGGGTGCCCATTCGCGATCTCACCAGCGACGACCTGATCTACAGCATGAGCCGTCAGATCGAGGGCAACTTCCAGACGATCTACTCGGTCGCCGAAGAGATCGTCGGCGAGGATGCTGCAAAGGAGATCGCCTACCAGGTCGGACTTCGGTACGGAGGTGCCGGCTACCGCAAGGTCCTGGAGGCCAACGACGCGACCGACGGAGGATCTCCGCGGACGATGGCCCTGTACCAGGACCTCGTGCACTACATCCGAGGGCCGAAGCACACGAGCGCCTTGTTCGCCGAGTACGACGACGAGCGCTGCATCGTTCGCCGGAAGGAGTGCCTGTACTACAGCGATGCTGCGCCTTCCAACGGGAAGTACACCGGCGAATTCGAGCGTGGGGCGTGCGACGGGTACGCCTCGGTAGACCCGAACCTCGACCACACCGAGGTGCATGCCTGCAGGTGGCGCGGCGACAGTGGCTGCGAGATGCACTGGGTCTTCAAGCCCGGTGCCGCCTCGGAGGGGGGCTCCGCCAGCAGCGTCACCTCCGCGTGAGGGCGATCGAGGCCGACGCAAGGACACATGGACGACGAAGCCTGAGGGGACGAGAGACGATGGACTACCGGTCGGCCGGCGTGAAATTCGCGCTGAAGCTCAACATGTACGGCCATCCCGTGGAGACGAGGTTCGCTGACTTCGTCAGGGTGGCACAGGAGGCAGAGGAGCTCGGGTTCGACGCCGTGTACACGATCGATCACCTGTTCCTTCCGCCGGACCAAGTGGCGGGCTTCTCGGACTACGCCGATCTCGGCCGGCCGTTCTTTCCGGAGGCCTGGACGGCCATGGCGGCCCTCGCAGCAAGGACGCGGCGGATCCGCATCGGTCCGCAGGTGACGCCGATGATGCGGTACCACCCGGCGCTCATGGCGAAGTTCGGTGCGGGGATCGACTGGCTCTCGGAAGGGCGCTTCGTGCTTCAGGTGGGAACGGGGTGGAACCCCGACGAGTACCACCGTTACGGATTGCCATACGTCGAGTCCTTCTCGACGCGGTACGCGCAGCTCGTCGAGGGCATGGAGGTCATCGACGCACTGTGGACCCGGGAAGCCGTGGACTACCAGGGTGAGCATTACCAGCTGAAGGGCGCCACCATGTGGCCGAAGCCGGTGACGAAGCCGCGCCCGCCGATGTGGATCGGCGGGAGCGGCCCCTCCACCCGGCGCCTCGTCGCGCGGATGGGCGACGCCTGGACGCCGGCTGCGCCGCACTACACGGGTCTGGAGGCCGACTTCTACGCCAGCTCTCTCTCCGAGATCCGCCGCATGGCCGCCGAGGAGTACCACCGGGACCCCGCGCGGATCCTCGGGGCTGCCCTCTTCTTCGTCGTGATCGACACGACGTCGGCGGAGGCGTCGGAGGCCGCCTCCACCTTGCGCAGGCGCGACGCGTGGAAGGAGATGTCCGTCGAGGAGATGGGCGCCAAGGGCGTCGCGCTGATCGGGGATGGAGAAGCAGTGACGCGCTTCCTCGAGCCATTCGTCGATGCAGGAGCACGCTACTTCACGCTCGGCTTCGTGCCGATCCGCGATGCTGACGAGACGATCCGTCGGATGCGGATCTTCGCCGAGGAGGTCATGCCGAACTTCATGTCTTCCGAGTGACGCATCCGGTGCAGCCGCGTGCTCTACCGGGGCAGGAATGGAATTCGAGCACGTGTAAGATGGGACGCTGTACCACCTTTCTGTTTCTTTTGACTTGAAGACTGGAGTCAGCGGTGGCGGAACAAATTGATCGGTTGCTCGCAGTGATGAGGGTGCTCATGAACCACCCCGACCGGGAGTGGGGAGTGCGCGAGCTCGCGGCGAAGCTCGGCATGGGCCCAAGTACCGTGCAGCGCATTCTGGCTTCCTTGGAGCAGCGCAGCCTCGCGGTCCAGTCCGAGAACGCTCGCTACTCGCCCGGGGCCAACCTCTACGCGCTCGCCAGCCGGCTGCTCGGGCGCTCCGACCTCATGACCGTGGCGTACGCGGTGATGCGCGAGCTGGTCGACGACGTGAACGAGACGGCGCACCTCGCGCTCTACAACGGGACCCACCACGAGGCCGTGTTCAGCGCATCGGTCCAGTGCGACCGTCCGGTCCGGTACGTCATCGAGCCCGGAATGAGAGTGCCGCTGAACGCGGGCGCAACGGCGAAGGCCATGCTGGCGTACCTGCCCGAGTCGGTCGTGTTGGGCATCGACCTCCCGAAGTTCACCGAGCGGACGGTCGTCGACCGCGACAGCCTGCTGAAGGAGCTTGCCGCGATCCGCAAGCGGGGCTACGCGACCAGCAACGGGGAGCGGATCGAAGGAGCCTCCGGGATCGCGTCTGCGGTCATGTCGCGCGACCGGATCGTCGGGGCACTGACCATCACGATCCCCACGTACAGGCTCGAGCGGAAGCAGATACCGGAGATCGGGTCGAAGCTGGCTCGCGCGGCGGAGTCCATCTCCGTGAGGCTCGGAAAGCTCCCGGAGATGATCGAGGCACTGGCGTGAGCACGAGGGGACGACGGGAATGAGCCTTCGAGTGGGAGATCGCAAGCTCGAGACGCTCGAGGTCGTCCGTCACGACGACATCGTCGTGCTCACGCTGGATCGCCCCGATTCCTTGAACGCGCTCAATGAAGTCGCCTTCGAAGAGGTGCCGGAGACGTTCGCGCGCATCCGTGAGGACGACTCGGTCCGCGTGCTCGTCTTGACGGGGCGCGGGCGCGGGTTCTGCGCCGGCGCCGATGTGAAAGAGGTGCTTCCGCAGCGTGCCGCGCCGCAACGTTCTGCGACGATCCCCGAGCCCGCCGGTCGGGAGTGGACCATTGGGCTGCCCGACCTTCAGGTGCCGGTCGTTGCGGCTGTCAACGGTCCGGCCGCGGGCGCAGGCTTCGGGATCGCCCTCATGAGCGACATCCGCATCGCAGCCGAGAGCGCGTTCTTCGTCGAGGCCCACGTAGCTCGGGGCCTCACGCCCAGCATCGCCGCCTGGTACCTGCCGAGGATCGTGGGGCTGACGATGGCGATGGACCTCTTGCTGCGTGAGCGCCGCGTCTACGCCAAGGAAGCCCTGGAGATGGGCCTGGTCTCCCAGGTGGTGCCCGACAACGAGCTGATGGACGCCACCATGTCGGTGGCGCGGGAGCTGGCTGCGAAGCCGCCGTTCGCGCTGCGCACGGCGAAAGCCGCGGTCAACCAGGCGCTCGACGCGCCACTCCTCGCGATTCGGCAGTTCGCAGGAGCGATGGAGGCGCTGTCCAAGCTGGCGTTGACCGAGGCGCGCGACGGCTATGAGAACTTCTGACCGCCCGGCCGCGGGAAGGGGCGTGGCGGGTCCCGGCCGGAGCCCTGCTCGCTGCGGTTCCGGACGCGGTCCGAGCCGGCTCCTCGCGGCACCGGCGGGCTCATGACCGCCAGCGTCCTTCTCGAACGGCCGGTTGCCGGGGTGGCCATCGTGACCCTCAATCGCCCTTCTACGCTCAACGCGTTCACCCAGGACATGCTCCAAGAGCTCGCTCGCGTGGCGTCAGAGGTGAACGAGGACACCTCGCTCGGCGCGGTGGTGCTCACCGGCGCGGGACGGGCCTTCTGCGCGGGGAGAGACCGCAACGAGTTGCAGGCGGTGGGCGCGCGCGAAGCCCGGCGGCTCGTTCCCGAGCCGGGAAGCTCGGAGTCGTCGTCGATCCGCGCGATGGAGCCGGTGGTGATCGCGGCGGCTCGCGGCGCTTCGGTCGGCGGCGGGCTGGGACTGTTCATGCAGGCGGACATCCGGCTGGCGAGCGACGACGCGTACTTCGTCGACGGCCATGTCGCGAACGCGATGATTCCGAGCAGCGAGGCGTGGTACCTCGCGCGCCGCGTCGGCATGGCTCGGGCACTCGAGATCTGCGTGCTCGGCCGACGCGTGAGCGCCCACGAGGCACTGAAGTGGGGCATGATCGACCGCGTCACGACGGGTGATCGGCTCGTGCCCGACGCGTTGGAGCTGGCCGAGGAGTTCGCCGGAGTTCCCCCGGAGCTGGCCCGGCACACCAAAGCGGTGCTCCGGCGCTCGGAGTCCCACCCGTACGAACCGTCGATGGAGCTGGTGGGGCTCCTGCGCGCGCTTCGGAGGCGCTCTGCCGATCATGCGAAGGTCCTCCCGGGAGGAGAGGAATGACAGCGCTGTCGTCGATCTTCTTCCCGCGTTCGGTGGCGATCGTCGGTGCGAGCGACGATCCTCAGCGGATAGGAGGACGTCTTCTCGCGAACATGATCCGGGGCGGGTACAAGGGCCCCATCTATCCGGTCAACCCGAATCGAGCCGAGGTCCAGGGAAAGCGAGCCTTCCGCAGCGTCGACGAGCTGCCCGAGGGCGTCGAGCTGGCGGCGATCGCCGTCGGCGGCTCCGCGGGGCTCGATCACGTCCGCGCCTGCTGTGCGCGCGGGGTGCCGGGCGTCGTGGTCTTCGCATCCGAGATCGGAGAGAGCGCGTCCGGCCTGTCCGAGCTGCTCGCCGGCCGACTCGGCTCCCCTTCTTCCACGCGGATCGTCGGGCCCAACAGCAACGGCGTGATCAACCCGGAAGTCGGGCTGTACGCCTCGTTCACCTCGATGCTCGACCGGGGCCTGCCACAACGGGGCACAGTCGCGGTTGCGACCCAGAGCGCGGGTGTCGGAGCTTCCTACACCCTCGAGTACCTCAGGCGCCGGTCGCTTGGGATCCGGTTCTGGTGCCACGTCGGGGGGGAAGCGGACGTGACCCTCGATGAGGTGCTGAGCTTCTATGCCGCCGACCCGCGGATACGCGCGGTCGCCGTCAACTTCGAAGTGCCCCGGCGGCCCGAGGCGTTCAGCTCGGCCCTCGCGTCGCTGCGTCACGCAGGAAAGCACGTCTCCGGCTTCCATGCGGGCTCCTCGTCGGCGGGGCAAGCGGCGGCGGCGACCCACACCGGGGTCATCACCAGCGTTCGGCCGCGGGTCCTCCTCGGTGTCGCCGCCCAACAGGGCATGCAGGTGGCCAAGAGCGTGCGGGAGGCGTGCAACGCGCTGGAGGCGTTCAACTACCTCGACCAGCCTCGTGGCGAGCTGGCACTCGCCGTGGTCACGACCTCCGGGGGCGTGGGCGTGCTGCTCGCCGACGCCCTGGACAGCCTGGAGCCGGTGCGCCTGCCTGCGCTCGGCGAGCGTCTCCGCGAGGAGCTGGCCGACATGGCGCCGTTCGCGTCGTCGGGCAACCCCGTCGACCTCACCGCACAGGTCATCAACCAGCCGGAGCTCATGTCCGCCGTGCTCCGCAAGCTCGAGAGCGAGGCGGGCTTGGACGGGCTGATCGTGTACGTCCCCTCCGGGCACCTCGGAGACGTGGTGGCCGAGGCCCTTGCGCGCCGCACCCCCACTTCGAAGATGGCGATCGCCGTGGGTCTGGCATCGGACACGGCGAGAGAGGCCCTCCATCGCGCCGGCGTGCCTGTGTTCGACGAGCCTCACGACCTTCGCGAGGCGCTCGCGGCTTGGTTCGCAGGTCGATCCGCCCCTTCTCCCACGACAGAAGGAGAAGGGGGAGCGAAGCGAGCCGAACTGGCGCGCCGAGCGGTCGATGGGCTGCGCCGGCACGCCGTACCCGCCGCGGGGGACCGTTGCGGGGCGGCTCTCGTGCTCGACGAGGCATCGTCGAAGAGCTGTCTTGCGCATGTCGGTGTCCGCATACCCCGCCGGGCGCGCCTCGAGGGTCACGAGGACCTCGAGGAAGCGGTGAACGCGCTGGGGTTCCCCCTCGTGATGAAGCTGCTGGCACCCGGCGTCTCCCACAAGGACCAACGCGGATTCGTGCGACTAGGCATCCGCGATCTGGCGGATGCCGCCGAGGCAGCCACCGAATTGCTCATGGCTCGAGATGCCGAGGGGAACGGTGGCACCGTCATCGTCGAAGAGATGGTGCTCGGGACGGCCGAGGTCTTCGTGGGCACGCGCAGGGACGACGAGTTCGGGCTGCTCGCTGTGATCGCCAGAGGAGGTGTGGACGTCGAGAAGCCGGAGAGCATGGCGAGCATCTACGCGTTGCCGGTGTCACGATCCGACATCGAAGCGTCGTTGTCCGCTCTGCACCTCGCGCCGCACGGGGCCTCGAGTGCCCGCGCGATCGACGAGCTCACGGACCTCGTCGACATTCTGCGATCGCTCATGGAGGCTGGGAAGGGGGACGGGCTCGGCTCGATCGACGTGAACCCGGTCGTGATCGAACGAAACGGCTCCTGCGTGGCGGTAGACGCCTTGCTCTCGTTCGACGCAGGAGAGCGTGCTCGGGTGGGTTCGAGACCCAGAGAGGCGGAGGGCATCACATGACGCTTGACTCGTTAATGGCGAACGAGCTCCCGGTCCTCACCGAGGATCTCGTGATGCTGCGGGACACGGTCCGCAAGTTTGTGGCGAACGAGATCGTCCCGATCGAGGGAGAGCTTCGCCGGAACGGCGCCACCGCTATCCCGGCGGAGATGTTGGGCCCGATCCAGGAGCGAGCGCGCCGTTCCGGGCTCTGGTGCTTCGAGACCCCTGAGAAGTTCGGTGGCGCAGGGATGAAACCGCTGGCGCTCGCCATCGCCTACGAGGAGGCGGCGAAGCACACCTACAGCTCTCCGGACGTGGGATGTGGTGCGTTCGGCTACGACCCGCCGAACATCCTCCAGGCCGGGACCCCCGTGCAGCAGGACAAGTACATCCCGCCGGCCGTCGACAGCGGGTCGCAGTGGTTCATGGCGGTCACCGAGCCGTCCGGCGGGAGCGATCCTGCTCGGAGCATCCAGACGCGTGCCCGGCGGATGAACGGCGACTGGGTGATCGACGGTCGCAAGATGTTCACCAGCCGGGCCGACGTGGCCACGCACGGCATCATCTTCGCCCGCACGGGAGACGGGCGTGACGGCATCACGGCTTTCATCGTGACCATGCCCGTGAAGGGGATGTCCATCCGCAAGGTCGACGTCATACGCGACCACCACACGACCGAGGTCACCCTCGAGGGTGTACGGGTGCCTGACGAGGACGTTCTCGGCGAGATCGGAGGCGGGTTCAACCTCTCCCAGCGATGGTTCAACCTCGGCCGGATCAAGATCGCCGCCCAGTCCATCGGCATGGCGACGGCAGCCCTCGAGATCGCCATCGAGTACGCGAAGGAGCGGAGCACCTTCGGGCAGCCCTTGGCCACCCGCCAGACGGTCCAGAAGAAGATCGTCGACTCGTTCATCGCCATTCAGGCCGGGCGTTGGCTTGTCTACGAGGCTGCGCTCCGCGCCGAGCGAGGCGAGAACCCGAAGAACGTTGCCTCCGCGGCCAAGGTCTTCTGCACCGAGGAGGCCTTCAGGATCGTCGACAGGGCGATCCAGATCCTGGGCGGTATGGGCCTCGCCCGCGAGATGCCGCTCGAGCACTGGCTGCGCGCGCTGAGGGTGCTCCGGGTCGTCGAAGGACCCACCGAGGTCCACGAAATGGTGCTCGCGCGCGCCTTGCTCGGCAGCGCCGCCACGGGAAAGGCGTGAGAGCGTGAGGTTCGATCCGGGACAGCACGAGGGTGGGACCTGTGGTGAGTGAGGGAGGCAGCCCCGGGGTGTCACTCGGACTCTTGCTCATGACGCCGCCGTTCGTCGATGCCGACCAGTGCCAGTCGTTGCTCGAGCTGGTGCGCGACCTGGACGCGAGCAAGTTCGACGCACTCTTCTTCGTCGACCACATGTTCTTGGAAGGGGATCGCTACCTCGCGTTCGAGCGCGACGTCGACCGCCCCTACCAGCTCGAGTGCTACTCCCTCTTGGCCGCGTGCGCCGCCGTCACGTCGAGGATCCGACTGGGCACGCTCGTCACGCCCTTGCCATTGCGCCATCCAGCGTTCGTGGCGAAGATGGCTGCGACGATCGACGTCCTCTCGCGAGGGCGCTTGGTCCTGGGCGTGGGGACTGGCTGGCCGGCCAGAGAGTACGAGGCGTTCGGCCTGCCGTTCGAGGCGTCGCACCGCCGCCGGACCGAGATGGTGGTCGAAGCGATGGAGATGATGCGCTCGCTCTTCGGATCACCCGATCCGGTCGACTACGCGGGTGAGCACTACCACCTGCAGCGAGCCCCCTTCTTCCCCAAGCCGGTGCAGGGGGCGCACCTGCCCATATGGGTCGGGGGGAGCGGGACGACCAGCAGAGACCTGGTGGCGAAGTTGGGAGACGGCTGGACGCCGGCTGCGCCTCACTACAACGCCGTGAGCCCCGACGTCTACCGGCAGGGCTGGGCGGACATCCGTGAGCGGGCGACGGCCTACGGCAGGAACCCCGAGGAGATCACTCCGGCTGTCCTCATCAACACCACGATCTCCGGCACACGCGACGCGGCGTGGGGAGCTGCGAGTGCCCAGCAGCTGCGCGTCGACTGGAAGGACATCTCGCTCGAGTCCATGCAGGAGTCCGGAGTGCTGGCCGTGGGGACCGCGGAGGACTGTCTTCGCCAAATCGAGCGGTACGCCGCCGCTGGAGCGAGGTACGTGACCGTGTGCCCCGTTCCCATGACGATGGACAACGCTCGGCGAACGGTCGAGCACTATGCCGAAGGGGTCCTTCCCCGGCTCGGCGACGTGGCAGTCGGGAATTGACGGGCCCGTGCGAGGGGCCCCCGCAGGAAAGGAAACGGCTGACCGATGATCGGTCTTACGGGCTACCGCGATCGCTACGAGGTCGTGCGCTTCGAACGCGACGGACGTGGCGTGCTGGTCGCGCAGCTCCACACCAATGGCGGCCCTCTCGAGTGGGGACATACCGGGGGTGCGCACGAGCAGCTTGCCGAGGCGTTCGGGCTCGTTGCGCACGACACGGAGAACCGCGTCGTCATCATCACCGGGACCGGTGACCGGTTCTGCGGCCCCCGGGCGTCGGCGGCCACCTTCCCTCGCTCGACGGTGAAGGAATGGGAAGTGATCCAATCCCACGCCTTCCAGCTGGCGTGGAACCTGCTCGCCATCGACGTACCGGTCATCTCGTGCGTCAACGGCCCTGCGTGGCGCCATGCCGAGATCCCGTTGCTCGCCGACGTCGTGCTGGCTGCAGAGAATGCGACCTTCCAGGACTCGGCGCACTTCGTCAACGACACGGTCCCCGGTGACGGGCTCCAGGTGCTCATGCCGTTGCTGCTCGGCTTCAACCGCGGGCGGTACTACCTGTTGACGGGCCAGGAGATCGACGCACAAGAGGCGCTGCGCCTCGGGTTGGTCGCTGAGGTCATGCCCGCAGAGAGGCTCCTGGCAAGGGCGAAGGAGCTCGCCGACGACTTCTTGGAGCACGACGAGCTCGTCCTTCGCTATACGCGTCGGGCGATCATGCAGCCCCTCAAGGAGGCGATGCTGCGCGCCGTCCCCTTCGGCTCTGCGCTCGAAGGGCTCTCGGCGGTCCATGAGTCCATCGTCCGCTCGAAGACCGCGGGCGGCTAGGCGGGACGCGCGCCTTCGCTGGGGGAGCCGCGCGTCGCTGGAGAGCACCTTTGGGTGCGTCGATCAATGGGAGAAGAGCGAGAAGGCGACATGCGACTTGTATCGTTTCAACGAGCGGGGGCATCGAGGTTGGGGGTGGAGCGGGCCGAGCAGATCGTGGACGTGAACCGCGCCATCCAGCTCAGCCTGGCGGTTCCCGACGCAGTGTCGGACAGGGTGCTCCGGGCCGCCGAACAGGCAATGCCGTCGTCGCTCGATCGCGCGCTGAGCCTGCGTCCGGCTGAACGTACGGCGGCTCTCCAGTCCGCGCTCCGGCTCGCCGACGAGCTCGCGGCTGCTCACGGGGAGGACTGGGCGTACCACCACTACCTCCTGGTCGAGCGCGAGCGTGTGCTGCTCCGCGCTCCGGTCGCCGAAGACTGCAAGGTCTTCGCCATCGCCCTCAACTACGCCACGCACGCCGCCGAGGCCGAGGCGAAACCACCGGAGTTCCCCATCTTGTTCATGAAGCCGACCTCCACCCTTCGCGGCGACGGTGCGACGGTGCAGATTCCCTCTGTGACTCACCGGATCGACTACGAGGGTGAGATCCTCGTTGTGATCGGGGAGCGCTGCCGGAGCGTGGAGCGTGAGGACGCACTGTCGTTCATCGCCGGGTACTGCTTGGCCAACGACGTCTCTGCGAGGGACTGGCAGCGCAGGACGACCCAGATGATGATCGGAAAGGCGTTCGACGGCTTCTGCCCGATGGGCCCGGCTCTGGTGACCGCGGACGAGGCTGGTCCGTATGACGACCTCGAGTTCACGACCTCGGTGAACGGCGAGCACCGCCAGAGCGGCCGGGCGAGTGACATGATCTTCGACATCCCTCACCTGGTGTCGTACGTCTCCCAGGTGGTCACGCTGGAGCCAGGCGATGCCATCGTGACCGGAACCCCGGGCGGGATCGGCGCCGCCTTGCGCCCGTCGAGATGGCTGCGCGCGGGTGACGTGGTCGAGGTGGCCTCCCCGCAGCTCGGCACGCTCCGCACCCTGATCCGATGACCGTTGGCGCCGCACGACACGTTCCGGCTCCCCGGTGCCGGATGCACGGGGCCCGAGAGCTCGAGGGGGCCAGATGAGCGCGTGGAAGGTGGTGGTCACGGCCAGGTCGTTCTCGGAGACGGCGGTGGGCTGGAAGGCCTTGGAGGCAATGGGGGCAACGGTGGTCCGTGCCGTCCCGGTGGCCGGCGCGCCTGCGCCCGAGCTCGGCCAGCTCCTTTCCGACGCCGATGCGGCGATTGTCGGGACGGAGCGCATCGATGCTTCGATCTTGGCCCGTGCCGACCACTTGAAGATCGTGGTGAAGGCCGGCGCGGGCGTCGACAACATCGACCTCCTTGCGGCCCGAGATGCCGGGGTTGCGGTTGGCTCGGTGCCCGGAGCGAACGCCGGTGCGGTAGCCGATTACGCCGTGGGCTTGATGCTCGCCGCAGCCCGGCGAGTATGTGAAGTGGACCGTGCGGTGCGGCGCGGAGAGTGGTCCCGCTTCCTCGGGGTCGACCTCTTCGGTGCGACGGTGGGCGTGCTCGGCCTCGGGAACGTCGGACGCGGGGTGTGCGAACGCCTGAAGGGGTTCTCGCCGACGCTCATCGGCAACGATGTCGTCGTCGACAAGGAGTGGGCGCGCCAGGTCGGCTTGGAGCTCTCGAGCATCGACCAGATCGTCGAGCGCTCGGACTTCCTCTCCTTGCACCTTCCGCTCACCGACGAGACGCGGGGTCTCATCGGTCGGGATGCCATCTCTCGCATGAAGCCGACCGCTGTCGTCGTGAACACCGCACGGGGCGGCCTCGTCGACCTCGACGCCCTCTACGACGCTCTGGTCGAGCGCCGGATCGCGGGTGCAGCGCTGGACGTCTTCCCTCTCGAGCCACTCCAAGACGACCGGTTCCGGTCGATGGAGAACGTGGTCCTCTCCTCTCACAACGCGTCCTACAGCAATGACGGGATCGACAGGACCGTCCTCGGCGCGGTGCAGCAGGTCGAGGCTGCATTCCGGTCGCGCCCCTCCAGCCAGGGGGAGAACGGATCTGCGCACCGTCCGGGGCTGCTGGGGTGACAGGCCGATGACCCCGCTCGCATCCGACATCGCGACATGGGCAACCGGGCTCGTACCGAGCGACGAGGACGTCGACCTCGCATCCCGGTCGTTGGTCGACACGCTCGCGGTGACCCTGGCTGCCCGCCACCACCCGCTACGTCGCGTCGCCGATGCGCTGACAGCGACGTGCCGATGGGCCGCCATCGGGCACGTCCTGGACTTCGACGACCTGCACGTGGAGTCGACGTCGCATGTCAGCGTGGTGTGCACGGCTGCCACGCTCGCCGCCGGCGGCGACGCTCGCGCCTACCTCGCCGGAGCGGGCGTCATGTCCCGGCTGGGCATCCAGCTCGGTTGGGGCCACTACGCGCGCGGGTGGCACGCGACGTGCACCACCGGCGCTCTCGGCGCGGCCGTCGCGGCGTCGGTGGCACTGGGGCTCGGTCCCCGGGCCACCGCCCGGGCGATGGCGCTGGCGGTCCCGGCTGCGGGTGGGGTCCAGGGCAGTTTCGGGACCGACGGGAAGTCCCTGCAGGTCGGCTTCGCCGCGGCCGCCGGGGTGCGCGCGGCGCGGCTCGCAGCCGCGGGGGCGTCGGCCGACCCACGGGTCCTCGAGCAGTGGATGGGACTGGTCGGCGACGGCGTGTTGAGAGACTTCGACCCGGGGGGTGGTGCCGTTCCGGGCGGGCTCGCGGTCAAGCTCTTCCCCTGCTGCTACGCCATGCAGCGGCCGATCGCCGCGGTCCAGGCGCTCCTCGTGGACGCGCTGTCGCCGGACGACGTCGAGCGGGTGGTATTCCGTACGCCGAGCGCCACGGTGCAGCCGCTGATCCATCACCGGCCGTCGTCTGGGCTCGAGGCCAAGTTCAGCCTCGAGTACGCCGTCGCGGCTACCGTGCTCGACCGCTCCCCGGACCTCGGGAGCTTCACCGACGCCGCGGTTCGCCGCCCCGAGGTGGCGCGCCTGATCGAGCGCGTGCACCTGCAGCCGGCGCCGGGTGGCTCGACATTGCTGGCGCCGGGGCTCGAAGTCGAGCTTGTCGAGCGCGGCGGGCGGACCCGGCGCGCGCGGTTGGACCTCCCCCCGGGGGCTCCCGGGCGCCCGGCCACGACCGCGGAGATGGCCGGGAAGCTGTCGGCCTGCGGCGCCGACGTCCCAGATCTCCTGTCCGGCGTGACGTGGCGGACGGCGCCGGCAATTCTCCGGCGGGAGCTGACACCGGAGGTCCGCTCCACCTCCGAGACGGCTTCGTCCGGCGTGGCCCGGTAGGCGCTCCGTGCTGCCCCTCGACGGCATCACGGTCGTCAGCCTCGAACAGGCAGTGGCAGGGCCGTTCGCGACCCGGCAGCTGGCGGATCTCGGCGCCAGGGTCATCAAGATCGAGCGGACCGGAGCGGGAGATTTCGCCCGCGGGTACGACCGCACGGTGCTGGGCGAGTCGAGCTACTTCGTCTGGCTGAACCGGTCCAAGGAGTCCGTCGCGCTCGACCTGAAGGACGCCCGCGGCCGCCAGATCGTGTCGAGGCTGGTCGCCGGGTCAGACGTGTTCCTCCAGAACCTCGCCCCCGGGGCGTGCAAGCGGCTCGGCTTCGACAACTCCTCCCTCGCGCACGACCACCCCTCGCTCATCGTCTGCTCGCTCTCGGGCTACGGGAGCGACGGCCCGTGGGCGGACCGCAAGGCGTACGACCTCCTGGTCCAATCCGAGGTGGGGTTGCTCTCGCTCACCGGAACCGAGCAGTCGGTGGCGAAGGTGGGCGTGTCGATCGCCGACATCGCCGCAGGCATGTACGCGTTCAGCGCCATCCTGGCTTCCCTCTACCAGCGGGCCGTCACCGGAAGAGGCTCGCTCATCGACCTGTCGATGTTCGAGGCGCTCTCCGAGTGGATCGGGGCGCAGATGTACTACACGATGTACTCAGGTGCACAACCACAGCGGACTGGGGCCGATCACGCGACCATCGCTCCCTACGGCCCCTTCGTCACCTCCGACGGCAAGACGGTCGTCATCGCCATCCAGAACGACCGCGAGTGGGAGTCCTTCTGCAAGAACGTGCTGACCGACGAGCAGCTCGTTACCGACGAGCGCTTCGCCGACAACCCGGCCCGGTCGCACAACCGGGAAGCTCTGCGGAAGCTCATCGAAGACCGGCTTCGCGCTCTGTCGGGTTCGGAGGTAGAGGACCTCTTGGCGGATGCGGGGATCGCGACGGCGGAAGTCAACTTGGTGGAGCAGTTCCTCCGCCATCCGGTTCTGAGCGGGAGGAACCGCTGGCGCAAGGTCGAGACCCCCCGCGGCGTCGTGACAGCACTGGTTCCTCCCGGGATCCCGGTGGGAGCCGAGCCGGTCATGGGGCCGGTGCCGGCTGTCGGCCAGCACACCGAGGCGGTGCTCGCCGAGCTCGGGCTCAGCGATCAGGACATCGGCGCACTGAAGGCAGACGGCGTGGTCTCGGTGCCGAGTGCACGGTCCGCCGGGGGAGGACGCTGAGCCATGGACTTCTCCTTGAGCGACGACCAGTTGACGATCCGCGACGCCGTGCGCGACGTATGCGCCCGGTTCCCCGGCGAGTACTGGCGGGAGCTCGAGAAGACGAAGGAGTACCCGACCGAGTTCGTGGGGGTCCTCACCGACCTCGGCTGGCTCTCCATCCTGATCCCGGTCGAGTACGGCGGCGGCGGCCTGGGCATCACCGAGGCCGCGATCGTGCTCGAGGAGATCCATCGTTCAGGTGGGAACGCAAGCGCCTGCCACGCGCAGATGTACACCATGGGCGCCCTGCTCCGCCACGGCAGCGAAGCGCAGAAGCGCCGCATCCTCCCGGAGATCGCAGCGGGTCGGCTGAGGCTCCAGGCGTTCGGCGTGACGGAGCCCGACGCTGGCTCCGACAGCACCAAGATCTCCACCACTGCCGTCCGGCATGGTGATCAGTACGTGATCAACGGCCAGAAGGTGTTCATCTCCCGGGTGGAGCAGTCCGATCTCATGCTCCTCCTCGCGAGGACGACGCCGCTCGACAGAATCGAGCACACGACCGACGGACTGTCCCTCTTCCTGGTCGATCTCAACGAGGCGGGAAGCTCGATCGAAGCCCGCCGGATCCCGATGATGTTCAACCTCCACACCTACCAGGTCTTCCTCACCGACCTCGTCGTCCCTGCGGAGAACGTGGTCGGTGAAGAGGGTCGGGGCTTCCGTCACGTGCTCGACGGCTGGAACGCCGAGCGAACGCTCATCGCCTCCGAGGCGATCGGCGACGCACGGTTCTTCGTCGACCATGCGTCGGCGTACGCCTGTGACCGGACGGTCTTCGGGAGACCGATCGGCGCCAATCAGGGCGTGCAGTTCCCGCTGGCCCAAGCCTACGCGGCCACCGAGGCGGCGTCGCTGGTGAGGTATCGGGCTGCTGCGCACTTCGACGCCGGCGAGCCCTGCGGGGACGACGCGAACCTCGCCAAGCTGCTCGCCTCTCAGGCCGCTTCGCAGGCCGGCCAGGCCGCGCTGCAGACCTTCGGGGGGAACGGGCTGTCGGTGGAGTACGACGTCGAACGCAAGTACCGCGAGACGAAGTTGTTCGAGATCGCTCCGGTGAACAACAACCTGGTCTTGGCATATGTCGGGCAGCGGGTGCTTGGCCTCCCGCGCTCGTACTGAGATGCGATGCGCTCCACCACCAGGGGCGCGCTCGGGAGGGGCGCGCTCGGGAAAGGCGCGAGAAGGAACCCCGCATGACCCGGATTAGACCCGGCTGGAGCGGGAGGTTCTACGAGGACTTCGCGGCGGGGGACGTGTACCGCTGCCGGTACGGCCGCACGATCACCCAGTTCGACAACATCTCGTTCAGCCTGCTCACCAGCAACTCGAACCAGCTCCACTTCAACGACGACTGTGCGCGTCGTACCGAGTGGGGCCGGTGCCTGGTCAACTCGCTCCTGACGCATGTGGCGGGGACGGGCCTGAGCACCGCAGATGTGAGCGAGAACGGCTTCGCCCTCGGGTGGGGGAGCATCGAGCTTCCACACCCCGTCTTCGCAGGGGACACCTCGTGCTCCGAGTCGGAGGTGCTGGACAAGCGGGAGTCGAAGAGCCGGTCGGGCCAGGGCGTCGTCGAGATCGAGACGCGTGGCTGCAACCAAGACGGGGTCCTGGTGACGCGCTTCCGGCGCGCCGTGATGGTCTCGAAGAAGGAGCACGCTCCGATCGCCGGCCTGTCTCCCGCGCACGGACAGACCGAGCCCGAGGGGATCGCGCAGCGCGGAGGCGGTGCGGCAGGCGATCGGGAGGAATGGAGGCGATGACCATGCCGTCGAACGACACGGAGACAAGCGTCGAGTACCGACGCGAAGGCGGGATCGTCACCCTCACCCTGAACCGGCCCAAGGTGCGAAATGCGATCAACTCCCAGCTGCAGGCGGGTCTTCGGGCGCGGCTCGAAGAGGTGCGAGCGCACCGGGACATCTCGGTCGTGCTCCTCACCGGTGCTGGCTCTTCGTTCTGTGCGGGGGGAGACGTCAGGGCGATGGGCGAGCGGGCTGAGGCGGACCCGGGAACGATCGCCGAGGAAGGGTGGCGCCGTCAGCATGCGCTCCACGAGACGCTGTCGCAGCTCCACGCCTTGGACAAGGTCACGATCGCCGCAGTCAACGGGCCGGCGATGGGACTGGGTTGCGACCTTGCTCTCTGCTGCGACTTCGTCGTCGCCGGGCCGAACGCGAGGTTTGCCATGAGCTACATCCGCCGCGGGCTCTTCCCAGACGGCGGCGGCGCCCACTTCCTGCCACGGCGCGTCGGGCTCGCGAAGGCCAAGGAGCTCGTCTTCTCCGGGCGCGAGGTCGACGCCGAGGAGGCCGTCGCGCTCGGATTGGCCGACCGGGTGACGACCGCCACACCGATGCTGGACGAGGTCAGGGAGTGGGCCCAGCAGTTCGTCGGCCGGTCGCCGGTCGCCGTCGCCCTGGCCAAGGTGGCGCTCAACGAGACGTTCGAGCGGAGCTTGCAAGCCACCTTCGACTCGGGCGCGGCCGCTCAAGCCATCTGCTACACGAGCCGGGAGCATCAGGGCGCTGTGCGGACCTTCCTGGCAGACAGGGCGAAGCGGGCGACCTCCGAGACGGCGGGCGCGGCCCGTCCGCAGACGCCTTGACCACTGCCATCGAGGTCCGATTGCGAGGGCCCGGCGGGAGACCAGAAGGAGCCGAACGAGAGATGGAGATGCATTGAAACTGTTCTCATATCGACGGGACGGAGTGGTGCGGGCCGGCGTGAAGGTGCGTGACGGAGGTCTCGACGTCGACGCCCTCGAGCGGGCGACCGTCGCCCGCGGCGACGACGAGTTCGCAGAGCTGCTCGTCCCACCGCTGCCATCGCCGACGAAGATGGTCGACCTGCTCTCGTCGGGTGGCGAGCGGCTGGCCGCGTTGGCAGATGCCGTCACCCGTGCCAGTGGAGTGACGCCCCAGACGCTGCTGCTCTCCATGGACGCGGTCGAGTTCGCGGTGCCGACGCCCGGCTCTCAGAAGATCCTGTGCGTGGGGCGCAACTACATGGAGCACATCCAAGAGAGCAAGAGGGAGGTCCCGGGAGACCCCGTGCTGTTCTGCCGCTACGAGGACAGCCAGGTCGCCCACCGCGAGCCCATCGAGCGGCCGATCAAGTCCGTCCAGCTCGACTGGGAGGGTGAATTGGCGGTGATCATCGGTCGTTCGTGCCGCTACGTGGACGAACCTCGCGCGCTCGATGTCGTAGCTGGATACGCGATCTTCAACGACGGTTCGGTCCGCGACTACCAGCACCGGGCCGTGCAGTGGACGGCTGGGAAGAACTTCGTGCACTCGGGGTCGTACGGCCCCTACCTCGTCACGACGGACGAGATCGCAGATCCTCAGAGCCTCGATCTGGAGACGCGGGTAAACGACACTGTGGTGCAGAAGGCGAGCACGGCGACAATGATCTTTCCAGTTCGCCGGCTGATCGCGTACATCTCGGAGTGGACGCAGCTCAACCCTGGAGATGTCATCGCCACCGGGACTCCGGCCGGCATCGGCAACGCGAGAACACCCAAGTGGTTTCTCAAGGCCGGCGACGAGCTGTCGGTCTCCGTCACGGGTCTTGACACGCTGCGCAACCCCGTCGTCGACGAGGAGCCTCCCAACGCGGCTCCGCAACCCTGAAAGGCGCCACGAGCAGATGAAGTTCTCCTTCAAGATCAATGCCCATGGGCAGCCTCAGCACCGTGATCTGCGTGACTTCGTCCGGCTCGCGCAGCGAGCGGAGGAGGTGGGGTTCCACTCGGTGTACTGCATCGACCACCAATGGCTGCCGAGAGAGCGGATGGCCGGGTACACGACCGACGATCTGGCGCGGCCAAGCTTTCCGGACGCGTACATGCTGCTCGCAGCCATCGCGACCGCGACGTCCCGAGTGCGGTTCGGCCCGCAGGTGACGCCGATCGGTCTCCGCCGGCCGGTCGACGTCGCCCGCTGGGGCGCGACCCTCGATCAGCTCTCGGGCGGCCGTTTCGTGCTGCAGGCAGGTGCGGGGCACCAGCGTTCGGAGTACGCCAATTTCGGGCTGGAGTTCCCTCCCTTCGTCGAGCGGTTCGATCGGATGCTGGAGGGTCTCGACGTCATCCGCCGGCTCTGGACCGAAGAGGGCCCGGTCGAGCACTCGGGCACCTATTACCGGCTGGAGCACGTGGAGTTCTGGCCCAAGCCGGTGCGCTGGCCCGGCATCTGGCTGGGCGGCTCGTCGGACCGCATCCGAGGTGCGGTCGCCCGGATCGGTGACGGGTGGGCACCAGCGGCGCCTCAGCACGGCGCCCTCGGCGCGAGCGCCTACCGATCCGGCATCGAGGAGATTCGCGCACAAGCTCAGGAGCACGGGCGCACCGGATGGATCGGGGCGGGGTTGATGGTGTACTCCGCAGTGCCCGGGGACGACAAGTCGACCCGTCGCGTGGCGGAGGTGCTCCGACGGCGCGAGGACTGGTCCACGATCCCAGAGGACCAGCTCCTGCAGGACGGCCCGGTGGTCGCGGGGTCGCTCGAGCAGGTGTACCAGCGCCTCGACGCCTATCGCCAGTCAGGTGTCGAGGAGCTCACCGTCTCGTTTGTGCCGATCGACGACATCGAAGAGACGTTCCGCGGCCTCGAGGTCTACGCCGAGAAGATCCTGCCCCGGTTCGAGTAATCGCCAGAAGGAGCGACGATGACGTCAATAGCCTCAGATTGGAAGCGTGAAGTGGACATCGACCTTCTGCGTCGAAAGCGCGTCGCCCGCGCACACGAGATGATGGAGCGCTTCGGGCTCGACGCGCTCGTCGCCTTCGAGTACGCCAACGGACGTTACTTGGCGGGCCTGCGGCCGTTGTACGCGCCGAACTTCCTGGTGCGTCAGGCAGCGGTCGTCACCTCGGCCTCGGACGACGTGATCTGCTTCGTCCATCAGGACGACACCCCGCACCGCAGGAAGACGATGTACTGGATGCCAGAGGGGCACGTGCGCGAATTCCCGACGGGGACGATGCTCGAGGGCGGCGGCGCAGACGCCATCGCCCCGATCGGCGCCGCGCTGAAGGACCTCGGCTTCAAGAACGGACGTGTCGGTGTCGACATCGGCACGACGGCAAGCCTCCGCAACATCGAGGCTCTCCTGCGAGGCAGTGAAGTGGTCGATGGGAACGGGTGCCTCAATGCTGCTCGGGCGGTCAAGTTCCCCGAGGAGGTCGAGCTCATGCGGATCGCCTCCGCCGTGGTGGACGCGGCGCTCCATGTGGCCGTGAGCTGCGTCCAGCCGGGGATCCGCGAGTGCGAGATCCTGGCGGAGGTGATGCGAGTCTTCTATCGCCACGGCGCCGAGATCCCTCAGTGCAACCTGATCGTGTGCACGGGAGAGAACACCGCCCCCATGCAGCGGTTCGCGGGAGAGACGATGGTCCGGCCCGGCGACCTCGTCTTCATGGACATCGGCGCCTGCTTCAACGGCGTGTTCAGCGAAGCGACCCGGACGGTCGTCTGCGGCGAGCCCAACGGAAGGCAGAGGGCCGTCTACTCGCTCGCGCATTCCGTCCACGAGGAGGTCATCAAGGCCCTGGTGCCCGGGAGGAGCGGCACCGACGTCCAGCAGGCCGCCGAGCAGGCCCTCTCCGACAACGAGCTCGGGCGGTTCATGCAGAAGATGGTGATCGCGCACGGCATCGGCGTGGGGTACGCCGAGCCGCCGTTCATCTCGCCTCCAGGTCGGAGCACGCCCTCCTTCACGGTGGAGGAGGGAACGGTCGTGGCCGTCGTCCCCACGATCATCGTCGAGGGGATTCCCGGTGGCGGAGGGGTCCGGCTGGAGGACGTGATCGCGGTGGGGGCTGGCGGCCCGGAACGGCTGACGAAGTTCCCATACGACGAGAAGCTGCTGGCCTAGACCCCGTTGCCCACAGGAGATGCCGACAGGAGGAGCAGTGGACGAGCATTACGACGTAGTGGTGGTTGGCGGTGGCAACGCGGCGCTCTGTGCCGCGCTGGCTGCTCAGGACGCGGGGGCCAAGGTGCTCGTGCTCGAGCGCGCGCCGTTCGAAGAGCGCGGTGGCAACTCGACCTTCACCGCCGGCGCGATGCGGTTCGCCTACGACGGCGTGGACGACATCCTGGCTCTCGTCCCCGACCTCTCCCCTGAGCAGATCGAGAAGACGGACTTCGGTCGTTACCCCGCGAGCCAGTTCCTCGACGATCTCGGCCGGGTGACGGAGTACCGCACGGACCCGGACCTGGCTGAGATCCTCGTGAAGCGCAGCTTCGCGACCCTCCAGTGGATGCGGGCCAAGGGCGTCCGCTTCCTTCCCATCTACGGGCGCCAGGCGTACCTCGTCGACGGGAAGTTCACCTTCTGGGGCGGGCTCACGATCGAGGCGATGGGAGGCGGTCCAGGGCTGATCGACGCGCTCACCGCCGCCGTCCAGCGCGCGGGCTGCTCGATCCGCTACCAGTCCCGCGCGACGGCGCTCGTCACCGAGCGCCGACGGGTCGTGGGGGTCCGCTACGTGAAGGACGACGACGAGCACATTGCGATGGCCGGGGCCGTCGTGCTGGCGTGCGGCGGCTTCGAGGCGAACGCCGAATGGCGCACCCGCTATCTGGGCCCGGGTTGGGATCTCGCGAAGGTGCGAGGATCCCGGTTCAACACGGGCGACGGCATCCGGATGGCCCTCGACGCGGGAGCCATGGCCTGGGGGAACTGGTCCGGCGCGCACGCAGTCGGCTGGGACCTGCATGCGCCGCCGTTCGGCGACCTCAGCGTCGGGGACGCCTTCCAGAAGCACAGCTACCCGCTCTCGGTGATGATCAACGCACACGGGCGCCGGTTTCTCGACGAAGGTGCGGACTTCCGCAACTACACCTACGCCAAGTACGGCAGGGAGATCCTCGCCCAACCGGGCCAGATGGCCTGGCAGGTGTTCGACGCGAAGATCATCCCCCTCCTGCGCGACGAGTACCGCATCCGGCGGGTGACCAAGGTGACGGGGAAGTCGTTGCCGGAGCTCGCGTCGAAGCTCGAAGGGGTCGATGCCGACCAGTTCCTCCTTACGATCGAGGAGTACAACGCCGCAGTCCAGCAAGACGTGGCGTTCAACCCGAACGTGAAGGACGGCCGAGGGACGGTCGGGCTGGCGATCAACAAGAGCAATTGGGCGAACACCGTCGACACCCCACCGTTCGAGGCCTACGGCGTGACCTGCGGGGTGACCTTCACGTTCGGCGGCCTCCGGATCGACGAGCAGGCGCAGGTGATCGACACCGAGGGCGACCCGCTGAAGGGGTTGTTCGCGGCCGGCGAGCTCGTCGGAGGCATCTTCTACTTCAACTATCCGGGCGGTACGGGGCTGACCAACGGCTCGGTGTTCGGCAGGATCGCGGGTGACGCTGCCGCAGCCTCGGCGCTGAAAGTCCAGGAAGCGCCCGCCTCGCCTTGACGGAGGAGCCGCCGCGCCCTCCCCCGAGGGCCTGGCGGCCGCCGCGGCACCGCCGGCCTCAGGGAAGTACCTCGCCCTCCCCGGCGTCGACCGCTCCGCCGCCGTGCTCGGCCTGGCTCAGCCCCCGGCGCGCGATGACGTGCACGTCGATGCCCTGTTCCGCCGCGGCTCGCAGCACCCTGCGGACGACCGAGCCGCGGGTGAGCTCGTCCCAGCGGCTCCGCTGGGTGGCACCGACGACGATCTGGGTGACCTGCCTGTCCGCGGCGACCCTCACCACCGTGCCCGCGGGGTCGTCCCCCTCGGCTTCGATCCACTTGCCCCCGACGTCCTCGGCGAGCCCCCGCAAGGCGTCGATCGCCCCCTTCACCCCCTCCCCTTCGCGTTCGGGATCCCGCACATGGAGGACGAGCAGCTCGCCTTTTGCACGTTGCGCCATCCGTGCCGCCCGTCGCAGCACCACATCGGTGCCCGGGGCGCCGGTCACGGCCACGAGGAAGCGCTCGGTCGTGTCCCATACCCCGTGAGGCCGGTGACCCTCCAGGAACCGGAGCAGCTCCTCCTCGGTCTCGTCGGCGACGAACCGCAGCGCGAGCTCTCTCAGCGCGACCAGGTTCTCGGTACGGAAGAAGCCGTTCAGCGCTGCGGGGACCTTGTCTCGCGGGTAGATGTTGCCATGGAGCATCCTGCGGCGGAGCTGGTCCGCGGAGGAGTCGATGAGCTCGAGCTGGTCGGCACTGCGCACCACCCAGTCGGGCACGCGCTCGCGGATCCGGGCGCCGGTGATGACTTCGACCGCGTCTGCGACGCTCTCCAGGTGCTGGATGTTCACGTTGCTGATCACGGCGATCCCCGCTTGCAAGAGGTCGAGCACGTCTTCCCAGCGCTTCTCGTGCGGGCCCGAGCCGGGCACGTTCGTGTGGGCGAGCTCGTCGACGAGGGCCACCTCGGGATGTCGCCGAAGGACCGCGTCGAGGTCCATCTCCGGGAAGGTCGCCCCCCGGTGCTCGACGAGCTTCCTCGGTACGATCTCGAGGTCGCGGATCTGCTCGATGGTCTTGGGCCTGCCGTGGGTCTCGACGAATCCGATCACGACATCGGTGCCTCGTTCGTGGCGGCGCCAACCCTCGTCGAGCATCGCGACGGTCTTGCCCACGCCGGCGGCGGCCCCGATGTAGATGCGGAAGCGTCCGGCAGGACGGACGGCCTGCGCCGACTCCAGGTCGACGACAGCCTCGCTCACGACCCCATTGTGCCGGACCGCCCGTGCCGGCGGACCGCCGGACCCCGTCGGATGTCGCCGGACCCGTCGGATGTCGCCGGACCCGGGCATGAGGAGAGGGGATGGCGGGAATACCCCCCTTGGTATCTCGGTTCTTCTCTGTTGGCGGGAGTTGCGACGGCGGCCCCGCGGAGCGGTCCGATACTGGAGGTGCCATGACGACGGTCGCGTTGCGCAACGACGACTTCGAGGAGACGGTGAGGTCGAACGAGATCGTGCTCGTCGACTTCTGGGCCAGCTGGTGCGGGCCGTGCCGGATGTTCGCGCCGGTCTTCGAGACGGCATCGGTCGCCCATCCGGACGTGGTCTTCGCAAAGGTCGACACCGAGGCGGAGCAGGAGCTCGCCGCCCGGTTCGGTATCATGTCGATCCCGACGCTCATGGCCTTTCGTGACAACGTGCTGCTCTACGCACAGGCTGGCGCCCTCCCCGGCCCGGCACTCGAAGAGCTGATCTCGAAGGTGAAGACCCTCGACATGGAGGAGGTCCGCCGCAAGGTCGAGGAACGGGCCCGTGCGGCCTCGTGAGAGCCGATTTGCCGTCGTGGGGCCCACGCGCGTCGAGCGCGAACCCATAGACCCGGAGGTGGAGTGACATGGACGCCATGGAGAAGATCGTCGACCAGCCCCTCGCCGAAGCTGAGAGCGCCGTACGTGAAGCGCTCTTTGAGGAGGGCTTCGGGATCCTGACCGAGATCGACGTCGCCGCCACGCTGGAAGCCAAGCTCGGCGTGCACCGATCGCCGCTCAAGATCTTGGGCGCCTGCAACCCGGCGCTCGCCCATCGAGCCCTTGACGTCGACCCCGCGCTCGCGCTGCTCTTGCCCTGCAACGTCGTGCTCGAAGGTCTCGGCGAGAGCCGCACCCGCGTGGCGATCGTCGACCCCCGCGCTCTCCTCGGCCTCGGCAGGAGCGAGACGGACGCGGCCCTCGAGGCGCTGGGCGCCCAGGCCGCTTCCTCGCTCGAACGGGCAATGGGCCGCCTCGCTGGATGAGCGCGGCGCCCGGCGCCGACGGCCGCGAGCTGCTGTCCGCCTCGTCGGTGCTGGCGGTCTGCGCCCATCCCGACGACGAGAGCTTCGGCCTGGGCGCAGTCCTCGATGGCTACGTCGAGCGCGGCGCAGCGGTGGCCGTGCTCTGCTTCACCCGGGGAGAGGCGTCCACCCTCGGCTCCCCGAGCACCGCCTTGGCAGCGCAGCGAGGCTCGGAGCTCACCAGGGCTGCCGCCGAGCTCGGCGTCGGCCGGCTGCGGCTGCTCGAGCATCCCGACGGCTCGCTCTGCTCCGAGCCCCTCGACCAGCTCGCCGCTGAGGTGGCGGCGATGGCCGAGGAGATGGTCGCAGACCTCGTGGTCGTCTTCGACGAGGGCGGGGTCACGGGCCATCCCGACCACCGCCGCGCCACCGAGGCGGCCTTGGCCGCACGTGGCGGCCTGCCCGTGCTGGCATGGGCCATCCCCCGCCACGTCGCGGATGCGCTCAACGAGGAATTCGGCACCGGCTTCGTCGGACGCACCGACGACGAGATCGACCTCGTCCTGCGGGTGGACCGGACCCGTCAGGGCCGGGCGATCGCGTGCCACCCGAGCCAATCCGACGACAACCCCGTGCTGGAGCGACGCCTCACGCTGCTCGGCGACACCGAGTCGTTGCGCTGGCTCCGACGTCCGACTCCCGACTCGCGTTCACGGGCGGCGACGGCGGGGACGCCCGGCCAACCCGGTTCCTGACGCGGGGCCGCTACCGTCGCCCCGGGCGAGGCTCACGCGAGCCGCATGAACATGCGCTGGACCTCTTCGAGCGGGTAGCCCTGCTCAGCGGCCTCGGCGGGATGCTCGACGCAGTAGGTGAGCCCCGCGGCGAGAATCTTGAACCCGACCTGCTCGAGGGCCTTGGTGGCCGCCGAGAGCTGCATCACGACGTCCTTGCACTCGCACCCTTCGGCGAGCATCCTGTCGACGGCCTCCACCTGGCCCGCCGCCCGGTGCAGACGTCGGCGGGCGTCCTTCACCACCTCGTCGGGGAGCTCCACGCCTTCCTCCTCGGTCGATCCACGCTGCCGTCCCCCTGCAGTTCCGTCGCTCTCTGCGCGCCGCACATGCCGCGCTGGCGATCACGCTCACCATGATACCCTAGCGGGTATGTGTAGAGCGGTGACCTGCCGGCGCTGCGGCCGGCCCACGTGGCGGGGTTGCGGAGCGCACGTCGAGCAGGTGCTCGCTCGGGTGCCCAAGGCAGACCGGTGCCGGTGCTCGAGCGAACCTCCCGCGCCCGCCCGGGGCTGGTGGCGACGCCTTGCCGGCGACCGCACGCCGGGTGGCGAGCGCCGCTGAACCAACCTGGCGCGCGAGCCGGGTCCCTCTCTGCAGGCTCGTCGACGTCGACGTCGACGTCAAGACCGACGTCGACACGCCCGGCACCCCGACGACACTGACACAGCCGGCACAGCCGGCACAGCCGGCACACCGTCGACGCCGAGCTCCCGCATGTGACGTTCGACCCTGTGGGCGTGGCGGCCGCGTCGGCAGCTTCGTGAGGGCACGTGGGTTACCGTGTGGGTCAGCCACCCCGGATGGCCAGGGGGAGGGAGGAACGGGATGCAATCCGAGCGCGACGCCGCAGACCGGTCCGAGCCGAGCCTCGAGGAGGTCGCCGACGCCCTCGCGCACCACGTGAGGGCGAACGGGGCCGTGCAACCCGGAGTCGCCGCCGAGCTCGCTCATGAGAGGGGGTGGCACGGGCGCCTGATCGACGTCCTGGGAGTGCTCACCGAGGACACAGCCCGCATGGGCTATCTGGCGGGGGGGCGAAAGCCCGACGAGGTGATGACATGGCTGCCGGCCTGGGCGGACTCACCCTTCTCGCTCGCAGAGATCCGCACCATCGTGGCGAGCGCCGGATGGGACCCCGAGCCCTTCGGCGTCGTCGTGCGCAACGGGCTCCTCGAGCGTCTCGTCTACCGGCCGGACGGCTCGTTGCGCCGCGTCCGGGGCGAGCTCGCGGGGGCCTGGCTGAGCGACCAGTTCGCGCTGGCAGACGACGACGAGATCCTCCGCGAGGTTCGCAGGATCGTCGAAGAGGACGGGTCCCGGCCCGAGGACGCCACCCGATAAGCCGGCCGGAGGCGAGGCGGACTCGGCGCCGGGTCAACCGTCATCCGACGAGCTGGGTGCCGACGATCGTCCGCCACGCGACGAGGTCGCTCGCGCCCTCGGTCGCCAGAACGAGCACCGACGCGTCCTTGCCCACGTGCCTCGCAAGCGGAGTCGCCCTGCCCTGGCGGAGGAGCGCCATGAGCCCCGCCAGCGCCGCCGCGCCGGTCTCGCCGGCTTCGATGCCGCACGCGGCGTACGTACGAACCGCCAGGCGCGCCCAGTCGTCGTCGACGGTGACGAACCCCGAGGCGCCTTCAGAGACGACGGGCCAGGCGACCGGCGAGGGCGTCCCGCAGTTCAGACCCGCCATGATCGAGCAGGGCTCCACCACCATTACCGGCTTTCCGGCCAGCGCGGACGCCGTCATGCTGGCGGCACCGGTCGGCTCGACGCCGATCACGTGCACCGGATGCCGGCCGCGGCGGAAGTGCGAGATGGCCGCGGCGCAGAGCGCGCCGACACCGATGGGCACCAGCGCGACGCCGGGGATGCCCCGGCCGGCCCGGGCCAGTGCCTCGTCGACCTCCACGAACATGGTGCCGTACCCCTCGGCGACCCATCGCGGGACGTCGACGTCGCCGGGCCCGCTCGTGTCGTTGACGACCAGGCATCGCTCGCCCGCTTCCGCGGCGGCCCGCGCGACCGCGTCGTCGTAGCTGCCAGGGACGACGACGACCGTCGCCCCCTCCGACTCGATGCCGGCGATTCGTGTCTCCGTCGTGCCGGCAGGGACGAAGACGGTGGCGTCGAAGCCGAGCCAGCGCGCCATGCGGGCCACGGCGCGCCCGTGGTTGCCGTCGGTCGCCGCGGCGAGGCGGAGCGGCTGGAGCGGCTCCACGAGGCGGGCGAGCTCGTGGACGTCCGCCCACTCGACGAGCACGTCGTCCGGGCTCCTGGCGGTCCGCTCGGCGAGCCGGATGCGCAGCGCGCGGTGGGTCGCCCAGGAGGCCCCGAGGAGCTTGAAGGCCGGGAGCCCGAAGCGGCCCGCCTCGACCTTCACGAGCAGCTCGCGAACACCGAGGTCCGAGGCGAGGTGGGGGAGAGAGAGGAGCGGCGTGGGCTCGTAGGCGGGCAGCCGGCGGTGGAAGGCGAGGACGGCGGCGCCCCCCGAGCCTCCCGATGCGGCCTCCCCAGCCGCGCCGCCCCCAGCCGCGCCGCCCCCAGCCGCGCCGCCCCCAGCCGCGCCGCCCCCAGCCGCGCCGCCCCCAGCCGCGCCGTCGGGGGGCGTCTGGTCCGGCTGGGCGAGAGGGTTGAGGACCGCCCGGAACCCGAAGCTCACGGCGCCCACCCGCTGAACGCGTCGATCATCTGGCCGACGTCGCCCAGCGGGTAGAGGATCGGGCAGGTGCACCCGTGCGCGACGTAGTCCGCCACCCGTGCCCGGGCCTGGTCCGGCGTGCCCGACGCCGTGAGCATGCGGACCACTTCGTCGGGGACGAGCTTCGAGGCCGCCTCCACCTCGTCATGGGTCGCCGGCCAGGTGAGCACCTCGCCCACCGCGTCGAGGAGCGACTGCGGGACGCCGGAGGCACGCATGATGTGGGGCTGCTGCCCGAGGTACTGGGTCACCATGAGCCTCGCCATGTCGAGCGCGGTCTTCTCGTCCTCGTGCACCGAGCAGACCACGAGCTGGGGGCGGTCGAGATCCGCGAGGACCCGGCCGGCTCGCTCGAGGCCGATGGAGAGGTGCTCGAGCGCGCGCTGGTTGTAATCGGGGGAGACGAGGTAATTCAAGACGACGCCGTCGGCGATCTCGCCGGCGAGCTCGAGCATCCTGTCGCCCGTCGCGCCGACGTAGATCGGCACGTCCTTCGGCCGGCGCTCCTGGTAGACGTAGTCGAGCTCGACGCCTGTCAGGTGGACCCACTCACCGTGGAAGGTCACCTTCTCGTTGGCGAGCAGCGCGCGCACCACGGTCACCACCTCGCGCATGACGGTGAGGGGATGCGTCCGGGTGATGCCCACCTTGGCGGCGAGCGGGTCCCACCAGGCGCCGATGCCCAGCACCGCGCGGCCAGGGGCGAGGTCGTCGAGGGTGGAGAAGGTGGCCGCAAGGCGCGCGGGGTTGCGCGACCAGCAGTCCGAGACGCCGGAGCCCACCTTGATGCGCTCGGTCACCGCCGCGTAGGCCGCCAGCGGCACGGTCGCCTCTCGGACGAGCCGGCTCTCCGCCTGCCAGACGGCTTCGAAACCGCGCGACTCCGCGTAGGCGACGTGGCCCATGCCGTCGCGGATGGAGTGCGCGTCCTGCAGGTAGAGCGCGGTTCTCACTCGCCGTCGCCTGCCCCGTCGCGCGCCGGCGTTCCGGTGCGCATCGGCAGCTTCGTTCGCCAGACCCCGTCCGCGTCGTGCAGGGCTGCAGCGACCGCCCCGGCGGTCGGGACGAGCCCGATCTCGCCGACGCCCTTGATCCCGTACGGGGAACGCGGCTGGGGCACCTCGACGAGGAGGACCTCCACGGGCGGGACGTCCTTCGCCCTCAGGATCCCGAGCGACCGGAGCGTCGACTTCGTCGGGAAGCCCCGCTCGTCCGCGGGGAACTCCTCGGTCAGCGCGTAGCCGAGGCCCATGTGCACCGAGCCCTCGACCTGGCCCTCGCAGAGCATCGGGTTCACCGCACGGCCGACGTCGTGCGCGGCGACCACCCGCTCGACCGTGAGCGTGTCACGGTCCATGACGACGAGCTGAGCGGCGTAGCCGAACGCCGAGTGGATCGTCGGGTGCTCCACCTCGCCGATGTGCTGGGTCCAGTCGACGCGGTGCTCTCCGGTGTAGTCGACCCCAGGGGCGCGACCTCCCGCCAACGCCTTGCGGCACGCGTCCGCGACGGCACCCGCGCCCATGAGCGTCCCCCTGCTGCCGGTGGTCTGGCCTTCGCCGAGCTCGCGCGAGGTGTCCACCACCACCTTGACGCGGGCGGGGTCCACGCCGAGCTCTTCGACCGCGACCTGCAACGCCACGGTGTGCACACCCTGGCCCATCTCGGTCCACCCGTGGCGGACCTCGACGGTGCCGTCCTCGCAGAAGCGCACCACCGCCCGGGTCACCTCGCAGAACCCGTTGCCCAGGCCGCTGTTCTTCAGGCCGAGGCCGATGCCCACGGCCTTCCCGTCCGCCCGGGCGGCCTCGTAGCGGTCCGCGAGCGCGTCGAGGCAGCGCTCGGCGCCCGCGCAGCCCTCGTCCATCACCTGGCCGGGCCCCCACACGTCGCCGGGGTGGACGACGTTGCGCTTGCGCATCTCGAAGCCGCTCAGGCCTGCCTTCAACGCGAGGCGGTCGATCACCCCTTCCATCGCGAATTGCGCCTGGTTCGCGCCGAAGCCGCGGAAGGCGCCGCACACCGGGTTGTTGGTGCGGACCGCGATCGCCTCCACGTCGACGGCGGGGAGCCGGTACGGCCCGGTCGCATGGCCAGCGGCACGCTCGAGCACCTTCATGCCGACGCTCGCGTACGCGCCGGAGTCGCCCACCATCCGCGCCCTCAGCCCGGTGAGCCGGCCGTCGGCGTCACATCCCGCCCAGTACTCCATACGGATCGGATGGCGCTTCGCGTGCACGAGGAAGCTCTCCTCACGCGTGAGCGTGCACTTCACCGGCCGGCGCAGGAGCCAGGCACAGAGCGCCGTCTGGGCCTGGTTGGACATGTCCTCCTTGCCGCCGAACGCGCCGCCGTTCGAGACCAGCTCGACGCTCACGGCGTCGGCGCCGACGCCGAGCACCGAGGCGATCTGGTTGCGGTCGTCCCAGACGCCCTGGCCGCCGGAGAAGACGTGGAGGCCGCCGTCGTCCCTCGGCACCGCCAGGGTGGACTCGGGCTCCAAGAAGGCGTGCTCGACGCGTTGGGTCTCGAAGACCTCATGGACCAGATGGGCGCTCGCCACCAACGCCGCGTCGACGTCGCCGCGGACGTACGCCGAGCGCGACAGCACGTTGGACTCCGTGCCCCACACGGCCAGCTCGGGTGAGTCGATCGCCGCGACGGGGTCGGTCAGCGGCCCGAGGTCCCGGTACTCCACCTCGACGAGGGAGGCGGCCGCCCTCGCCTCGAGCCGGCTCTCGGCGACCACGACGGCGAGGACGTCGCCCGCGTACGAGGTGCGCCCACCCACCGGGACGAAGACCGGCCAGTCGCGCTCGATGATCCCGACACGGAGCTCCCCGGGCACGTCGGCCGCGGTGAAGACCGCCACCACGCCGGGTGCCGCCGCCGCGGCCGACGTGGTGATCCCGACGATCTCGGCGCGGGCGTGATCGGTGAAGCGCAGGGCCGCATGGAGCAGGCCGGGCACGCGAAGGTCGTCGACGTACCCGCGATCGCCGAGTGCGAGAGGCTCGGCCTCGTACTTCGCCAGCCGTGCCCCCACGCCGGCGTACGACTGCAACGGCAGCGCAGGGGACGCCCCCTTGGACAGCGCGTCGATCGCGTCGAGGATCTTCACGTAGCCGGTGCAGCGGCAGAGGTGCGCGCCGAGGTGGCGCGCCATGTCCTCGCGCGTGAGGGCGCCGCCTTTCTTGTCGAGCTGCGCCTTGGCGCGCATCACGATGCCGGGGATGCAGAAGCCGCACTGGAGCCCGCCGGCCGCGGCGAACGCGGCGGCGTAGCGGCGGCGCTCTGTCTCCTCCAGCCCCTCGAGCGTGACCACGGTGCGCCCGGCCGCCTTCTCGAGCGGGTACTGGCAGCTCACCTGGACCTTCCCGTCGATCATGACCGTGCAGCAGCCGCACTGGCCCGACGGTGAGCAGCCGTCCTTCGGCGAGGTGATCCCGAGCTCCTCGCGCAGCGCGGAGAGGAGGTGCGGGTGGTCCGCACGGACGGCGACCTCATCGCCATTGACCGTGAAGACGACGACGTCCCTGTCGACGACGTCCTGTCCGACGACGTCCTGTCCGACGACGGTCATCGTGCCTCCTCCTCGGGTCGCTCGCAGATCACGCCGTAGACCTCCGGACGCCGGTACCGGGCGAAGTCGAAGAGGGTCTTCTTGTACCGCGCGGTCCAGTCGAGGTCGCACTCGGCGACGACCACCTCGTCTCCGGCGGTGAGCGCCTGCGCCACGACCTGGCCCGACGGCGCGATCACCGCGCTCTGTGCGAGGGAGTCGACACCCTCCTCCAGCCCCCCCTTCGCCGCGGCGACGACCCAGGTGCCGTTCTGGTACGCGCCCGCCTGCATGACGAGGTGGTTGTGGAACGCAGCCAGAGCGTCCTGGGAGGGGTCGGGCGCGTAGTGGATCGGGGTGTTGTAGCCGCAGAGGATCACCTCGACGCCCCGGAGGCCCATCACCCGGTAGGTCTCGGGCCACCGCCGGTCGTTGCAGATCATCATCCCGACGCGCCCTGTGAACGCGTCCCACACCCCGAAGCCGTCGGGCCCGGGCTCGAAGTAGTACCGCTCGAGGTGCTGGAACGGGCGCCACGGCTCGTGCTTCTCGTGGCCGGGGATGTGGACCTTGCGGAACGTGGCGACGGCCGATCCGTCCCGCTCCACGAGCACCGCGCTGTTGTAGCGGTGGCCGTCGGGCGTGAGCTCGGCGTAACCGAGGAAGAAGCCGACGCCGAGGCGGGCCGCCTCCTCGAAGAGCGGTCTCGTCGCCGGTCCCGGCATCTCGGTCTCGAACCAGTGGTCAGCGCCCGAGAGCGGCTCGGTCCACCAGCGCGGGAAGAACGTCGTGAGCGCGAGCTCGGGGTAGACCACGAGCTCGGCTCCCTTCCGGTGCGCGTCGTGCAGCAGCGCGAGCAGCCGGACCACGACCGCGTCGCGCGGCTCGTCGCGCCCGATGGGGCCGAGCTGCGCGGCGGCGACGACGACGCGGCGGCTCACGAGAGGACGTCTTCTTCGGCCAGCCGGTGCAGCACGTGGAGCAGCACGTTGGCGCCTGCCTCGAGGTGCTCGGGGGAGGTGAACTCAGCCGGGTTGTGGCTGATGCCGCCGGCGCTCGGGACGAAGACCATGCCCGCCGGGCACCGTCGCGCCAGCATCTGCGCGTCGTGCCCCGCGCCCGACGGGAGCCGCCGCACCCGGTGGCCGTGCGCGCGCGCGGTCTCCTCCACCAGGCCGACGATCCGTTCGTCGAACTCGACGGGGTCGAAGCGCGCGAGCTGGCGGCGCTCGACCGTCACCCCCTCGTCGCCCGAGATCCGGTCGATCTCGGCGGCCATGCGGCGCTCAGCCTCTGCGAGCATGTCGCCGTCCGTGTTGCGAAGGTCGATGGTGAGGGCGGAGGCGCCGGCGACCACGTTCACGAGACCCGGGCGCAGGTCGAGCTTGCCGACGGTCGCCACCTGCGGCGGGCCGAGGTCGCGAGCGAGCGCCCGGGCCGCGACCGCCGCCTGCGCGGCGGCGAACCCGGCGTCGTGGCGGTACGCCATGGGCGTCGTGCCGGCGTGGTTGAACTGACCGCCGAACCGCACCTCCTGCCAGGAGATCCCCTGGACCCCGGTGACGGCGCCGATCACCTCGCCGTTCGCCTCCAGGACGGGGCCCTGCTCGATGTGGAGCTCGACGTAGGCGTGCGGCACCAGACCCGGGCAGGGGAGGCTCCCCAGGTAGCCGATGCGCGCGAGCTCGTCGCCGAGGCGCGCGCCGTCGATCCCGACGAGGTCGTAGGCCTCCTCCACGCCCATGCCGCCGGCGTAGACGAGGCTCCCGAGCATGTCCGGCGCGAAGCGCGCTCCCTCCTCGTCCGTGAAGAACGCGACGGCCATCGGGCGGCGCGGGAGGACGCCCGCCGACGCCAGGGTCTCGAGCACCTCGAGGCCCGCGAGCACACCGAGGTTGCCGTCGTAGATGCCGCCGGTCGCCACCGTGTCGACGTGCGAGCCGCACATGACGGGCGGACCGGCCTCCCGGCCCTCGCGCACGGCGACGACGTTGCCGATCGCGTCCACCTGCACGTCCAGCCCGAGGTCCCGCATCCAGGTGACCACCAGGTCCCGGCCCTCCCGGTCCTCGTCGGTCAGCGCCAGACGGGCGCACCCCCCGTCCCCGGTGGCACCGATGCGTCCGAGCTCCTCCAGACGGGAGAGGAGTCGCGCGGCGTCTACCGCCAAGTCCACAACACAAACTTGCCTTCTCTTTGACGATCTGTCAAGGTAGGTTGACTGGTTGTCAACCTCTGGCCGTCCGTCACCGTCCGTCACCGATGTCCGGTCGTCGATGTCCGGCCGTCGATCTCCGGCCATCACCGTCGATCTCCGGGCGTCATGGATCTCGGAGGCCGGAGCGGAACAGGCGCAAGGTGAGGTGACCTCGATGTCGGGAGGGAATGGGCAGAGCCCTGCGACGCCGGGAGGGAGCGGGATGCGGCACGTGCGGGTGGAGCTCACCGTGGAGCCGTTCCGCGAGGGAGAGCTGGGCGCGCACGTCACCGCCGCGCTCGAGACGCTGCGCTCGGAGGGCTTCGACCCCGAGGTCGGCCCGTTCGGCAACGCCGTCGAGGGCGAGGCCCGCCCGCTCCTCGAGGCGGTGGCCCGAGCCGCCGCCGCCTCGTTCGACGCCGGGGCCTCGGGGATCACCATGACCGCACGGGCGACTGGCGGAGAGGACGCGGAAGCCTTCCTCGCTGCGGTCCGCCCGATCGTGCGCGCGCTCGGGGGCCGAGTCGTGGCCGCCGAGCGCATGGGCGCCGCCGCCGTCCCTCTCGTATGGAAGGGCCGCGTGGTGGGAGGGCTGGAGCTCCCCTCGCCGCGCGATCTGCGCGAGGGTCTCGCGAGCTTCGTCGCCCAGATCGAGTCGGAGCTCGGGGGGCGGCTCGCGGCGTTGAGCCGGGTCGACAAGCAGCGCGCCGTGCGCATGCTGGACGAGCGCGGAGCCTTCGCCATCCGGAACGCGGTCGACGAGGTGGCCGACGCAATGGGCGTGAGCCGCGTGACCGTCTACAACTACCTGAACGCGACCCGCTCGTCCTCTGACGCCTGACCCGGCGCCTGCAGACCTCAGAGGCGCTCGAACAGCCGACGGGCCTGCTCGGCGGCGCGGGCGCGCACCTCTGCGGAATCGACGCGCGTCGCCGCCCCAGATGCGAGGACCTGGGCTCCGTCGACCCAGACGTCGAGCGCGCGCACCCCCGGCGTGAACGCGAGGCACCACGGGTCGTCGGCCCTGTCGTAGCTCCAGCGCACGCGGTCCGAGCGGGACTCGGGCACGAGCGTCCAGCCTTCCTCGAGCCACGCCCAGGCCTCGACCGGGGTGGTGAAGACGTCGTGCTCGCGCGCCCTGACATACGCGATCCGGTACTCCTCCAGCATGTCCGCGCCGATGCCGTCGCTGCCGAGCACCACGCGGCCTGGCCAGCTGCGCGGACGCGCGTACCCGACGCCGTTGTTCATGTTGGACCGCGCGCAGTGCGCGAGGGTCGTCTCGGCCCACTTCGGGGGAACGGGGCGGGGGAGGTGGACTCCGTGCGCGACGATCCAGTCGTCTGCGACGAGGTGGCCGAGGCGTGCGGGCGCGCCCGCGTCGACCTCGCCTTCTGCCACGTGGACGTGGACACCGGCGCCGAGGTCTCTCGCGAGGCCCGCAGCTGCCTCGAGCGTCTCGTCGGTGCACGTGAAGGCGGCGTGGATGCCCACCATCCCCGCGCCCCCAGCCCGCAGGAACCGTTCGTTCTCCAAGAGCCCCCGGCGCGCGCCGTCGGGCCCGTGCCGGTCGGTGACCCCGTAGCAGCAGCGCACGCGTACGCCGACCTCCGCGCAGGCCTGCGAGATGACGTCCAGGCTCCCCTCGATGGCAGACGGCCCTTCGTGGTGGTCGACGATCGCGGTGGTGCCGCACTCGAGCGCCTCCAACGCGCCAAGCATGGCCGACCACCGGATCATCTCGAGGTCGAGCGCGACGTCCAGGCGCCACCAGATCTGCTCGAGGATCTCCGTGAACGTCGAGGGGGTGCGCGGCGGCGCCGGCATCCCGCGCGCGAGCGCCGAGTAGAGGTGATGGTGCCCGCAGACGAGGCCGGGCGTCGTGTCGCCCACCCGAGCAGCCTGGCCGAGCCCCGGCCGGCTGTCAACAAGCGGGAAACTACAGTCGCCACCGTATGGGCGGCTCCGACGCGCCGGACTGGGTGATCGAGGGCGCTGCCGTCGCGACCGTCGACGCAGCGGGGACGGAGCACTCCGAGGGCCATCTCGTCGTCTCCGGCGGGCGCATCGCCGCGGTGGGCGCGGGGCCTGCGCCCGAATCGGCCGTGCCCGCGGGGGCCCGTCGGGTCGACGCCGCCGGATGCCTCGCCACGCCCGGCTTGGTCAACACCCACCATCACCTCTCGCAGTGGCTGACGCGGGGCATGGCGCCCGACTCCGAGCTGTTCAGCTGGCTGTCCGAGCTCTATCCATGGTGGGCGTGCGTCACAGCAGAGCTCGAGCACGTCGCCGCGCTCGGCGCGCTCTTCGCGCTCGCCACCAGCGGCTGCACGACCACGATGGACCACCAGTACGTGTTCCCCAAGCGCGGCGGCGACCTCCTTGCCGCGGAGATCGAGGCTGCGGCTCTCGTCGGGCTCCGCTTCCACCCCGCGCGAGGGTCGATGGACCTCGGCCAGTCTGCGGGAGGCCTGCCGCCCGACGACGTCGTCGAGGACACCGACGCGGCCCTCGCTGCGACCGACGACGCGATCTCTCGGTGGCACGACGCGTCACCGGGCGCGATGGTGCGCGTCACGGTGGCGCCGTGCTCGCCGTTCTCGGTGACGAAGGAGCTCATGGTCGGTGCCGCCGAGCTCGCGCGTACGCGCGGCGTCCGGCTCCATACCCACCTCGCTGAGACGACCGACGAGGACGCGTACTGCGCGGAGCGTCTCGGCTGCACGCCGGCGCAGTACGCAGAGTCGCTCGGATGGCTCGGTGCCGACGTCTGGGTCGCGCACGGCGTCCACCTGGACGAGAGGTCGTGCGCGATGTTGGGCGCGACGGGCACCGGGGTCGCGCACTGCCCGAGCTCGAACGGGCGCCTCGGCGCGGGCTCGGCGCCCGTGCCCGAGCTCCTCGCCGCCGGGGTCCCGGTCGGCCTCGGGGTGGACGGCTCCGCGTCCAACGAGTCGGGGGAGCTCTGGAACGAGCTGCGCGGGGCGCTGTTCACCGCGAGAGCGCGCGCCGGCGCCCGCGCACTCGGTACCCGGGAGGTGCTCAGGATGGCGACGATGACAGGGGCACGTTGCCTGGGGCGCGAGGACGAGCTCGGCTCGCTCGAGGTGGGCAAGCTCGCGGACGTCGCGCTCTGGCGCGTCGACACCGTCTCCAATGCGGGGATCGAGGACCCCGTCGCCGCGCTGACCCTCGGTGCCCGCCCGCCGCTGTCGCTCGTGCTCGTCGGGGGACGAGCGGTGGTGAAAGACGGCGAGCTCGTCACGGTGGACGCGTCCTTCGTCGCCCGGGAGGTGGCGGGCGCCGTGCGGCGCCTCCGCGAGCGTCGCGTGGCGGGGCGCTGACCCCCACCGTCACGCGGGCGTGGCCGGCGCGCTGACCCCCACCGTCACGCGGGCGTGGCCGGCGGTTGACACCTCGGGCCGGCGCCCGACACAGTGAGGCGCCGAAGAGGCGGCGCGCACGAAAGGGGAGCGCAGTGGACGACTTCATCCGTCGGTTGCCGAAGTGCGAGCTCCACCTTCACCTCGAAGGCACCCTGGAGCCGGCGATGGCGAGCGCCTTCGCCGGACGTCACGGGACGGGCGAGCCCGACCTCCTCGAGGCGCGTCCGGGCACCTTCTCGGGGTTGTCGGACTTCCTCGCCGCGTACTACGCCGCGATGAAGGGGCTGCAGACCGAGGCGGACTTCTACGAGCTCACGAGCGCGTACCTCGAGACGGCCCGTCACCAGGGGGTCGTCTACGCCGAGCTGTTCTTCGACCCCCAGGCGCACACCGCTCGCGGCGTCGGGTTCGACGCGGTGGTGAGCGGGATCCATCGGGCACAGCAGGACGCGCGCGATCGCGGCGGTCCGGACACCGCGCTCATCATGTGCTTCCTCCGCGACGAGCCGGTCTCCTCCGCGGTCGAGACGCTGGCGCAGTCGCTGCCCTACCGCGCCCGGGGATGGATCCTCGGGGTGGGGCTCGACTCCGACGAGCGGGGGAACCCGCCGGAGAAGTTCGCAGGGGTGTTCGCCGACGCCCGTGCCGCGGGGTACCGCCTCACCATGCACTGCGACCCGCGTCAGGACGACTCGCTCGCCCACCTCTGGCAGTGCCTGGACCTGGTCGGCGTCGAGCGGATTGATCATGGGCTCGAATGCCTGGCCGACACGAGGCTGACCGAGGAGATCGCCCGACGGCGGATCGGCCTCACGGCGTGCCCGCTCTCGAACCTCCGCCTCTACGGCACGCTCATGGCCGACGCAGTGACGGAGCTCCTCGCTCGCGGCGTGCTGGTCTCCCTCCATTCCGACGACCCCGCGTACTTCGGCGGGTACATCGCCGACAACTTCGAAGCGGTGCAGGAGGCGTCCGGTCTCACCCGCTCGGACCTTGCCCGGCTCGCCAAGAACGCGTTCTCCGCCTCGTGGCTGACAGCGGGACGCACGCGCTCCTACCTCGCCGCGGTCGACGAGCACTCGGGAGCCTGACTCACTCTCCGATGCACGTCGCTCTCGCCGGCGCGACGTGGGGCGTCCCCGTCGTCACTCCGTCCCGCCGACCGGCGACCGAGTCCCCCCGATCGATCACCGTGTCCCACCGACCGGCGGAGCAGGGACCGGCGGAGCAGGGAAGGCGCGGGGTACCGGTCCCATGGCCCGGGTGTGCGCAGCGATCTCGGCGAGCGTGGCGAGCCACAGACCGTCGAGCGCCTCCATCCGCTCCACCAGCCGCTCGAGCGCCGCGATCCGGGAGGGCCGGCCGGTGAGGAACGGGTGGTTCGTGAGCACGAAGCAGCACCCCTCTCGATAGAACGCGTCCAGTTCGAGGGTCCACATCTCGAGCACCTTCGCCGGGCTCTCGATGGGACCGCTCGCAGCGAGCCCTGGCACGTAGGCGTACTGCTCCCAATCGTCGAGCGCCCAGTGGACCGGGATCTCGACGATCGCGCGGGCGGCGGTCTCGGCGTGCTCGGCGAGGAGGTAGGGAACGTCGCAGTCCATCATGGAGCTGTCGTAGAGGAACCCGCGGTCGAGCAGGAGGGAGGGCGTGCGGTAATTCAGCTCCCACATCGGTGCGCGGTAGCCCACCGGCCGCACCCCCGCCACCTTGTCCAAGGCTTGCAGACCGCGGTCGATGGCCCGCTCCTCGGTGTCCCGGTCCATGCCGACGCTGGACTCGTGCAGGTGGCCGTGGTGGGCGACCTCGTGGCCACCTTCGACGATCCGTTCCACGACCGAGGGGTAGCGCTCCGCCGTAAAGCCGGGGACGAAGAAGGTCCCCCGAAGACGGTGTCGCTCGAGCAGGCGCAGGATGCGCGGCACGCCGGTGAGGGGGCCGTAGGCCTGGTGCGACATCACCGTGAGGCGCGCCGCGCTGGACGGGTCCGCGGACAGGAGCGCGGACTCGGCGTCGACGTCGAACGTGAGCGCGGCGGCAGCGACCTTGTCCGCGGGCCAGCGGACCGGAGCAGCAGGAGGGGTGGCGTCGTCGGGCGTCATCCGTCCACGGCCGGACCGCCCCCTTGAGCCGGACCGCCTCTCCAGGTGGCATCTCGCGCATCGCGGGTTCGGACGAAGTCGACGTCCTCCGGGTCGGCGCCGGGCCATCGCAGCCGCGCGACCGCCGGTGCCCGTTCGGCGACGATCCTTCCGCGGGACACGACGATCGACGGCCTGACGAGGCGGCGGACGACATCGGCCGGGTCCGCGGCCGGGAGCAGGAGGAAGTCGGCCCGCACGCCTGGCCGCACGCCGTAGAGGTCGGCGATCCCGAGGACCCTGGCCGCGCGGTCGGTCACCATGCGGAAGCACTCGCCGACCTCGGCCGGAGACATGAGCTGCGTCGCATGCGCGCCGACGTGGGCCACGAGCACGGGGTCGGCGGTCCCGAGGGGGTACCACGGGTCCATGACGTCGTCGTGGCCGAAGGCCACGTTCACCCCGGCTGCGAGGAGCTCCTTCACCTGGGTGAGGCCCCGACGCTTCGGATAGCCGTCGAACCGGCCCTGCAGGTGGAGGTTCACGAGCGGGTTGCAGACCAGGTTGACGCCGGACCGCAGCAGGATCCGTCTCAGCTTGTAGCTGTAGGCGGGATTGTAGGAGCCCATCGCGGTCGTGTGGCTCGCGGTGACGCGGTCGGTGAGACCGGTGCGCAGCGCCAGAGTCGCCAGCACCTCGGAGAACCGCGACTGCTCGTCGTCGATCTCGTCGCAGTGCACGTCCAGGAGGAGCCCGTAGCGTGTCGCGACCTCGGCCGCGATCTCGAGCGAGCGCACGCCGTCTTCACGGGTGTCCTCGTAGTGCGGGATGGCACCGATCGCGTCGACACCCCGGCGAGCGGCTTCCTCGAGGAGCTCGGCCCCGCTGGGAAACGAGCAGATCCCCTCCTGGGGAAAGGCCACGAGCTGCAGGTCGAGCACGTCGCGCGCCCTTTCCCGCAGCTCCACGAGCGCGTCGAGCGCCACGAGGCCGGGATCGGTCACGTCCACGTGACTTCGCACGTGGAGCACGCCGTTCGCCACGTACCAGCGGAGCACCTCTGAGACTCGGTCCAGCACGTCTTGTCGCGTCAGCATTCCCTTGCGCTCGGTCCAGCACGCGATCCCCTCCCAGAGAGTCCCGCTCTCGTTCCAACGCGGCTCTCCGGCAGTGAGCACGCTGTCGAGGTGGACGTGCGGTTCGACGTACGGGGGTGAGATCAGGCAGCCGCGGGCGTCGACGACCTCTCGGGCAGGCGGTGCGTGGTCCGATGCCGGCTCGATGCCGACGACCGTCCCGGCGCTCACGTGGACGTCGACGGCCGATGCAGCGGCTTGGTCTGCCCCGCCGGCCGCGGGGGCCAGCCGCGCCCCGCGCACGAGCAGGTCCAGCACGAGTCGTCCTCTCCGGCATTTCTCTCAGGGTCTCTCAGGGCCTCTCAGGGTCCCTCAGGGCTCTGAGCGCACCGCGACCGGGACCGGCTCGTCAGAAGGCCGTGCTGCGGCGAGGCGTCGGCCGGGTGCGGGTGCGGTGCCGGATTCTCTTGCCGAACCGGTCACGGCATAGCGGATCAGGAAGTAGACGAGACCCCCGACCACGAAGCCGACGTAGAAGGCGATGTCGCCGCCGTGGAGCCAACCCGACGACGCGGGGCCGACGAACAGTGTCGTGTCCATGAACGGCACAGCTGCGCCGAACCCGACGAGGAGCGCGACGAGCGCCTCCCAGCCCGATGCGAGCCTGCCGAAGTCCATGATCTGCCGCGCGTCGACGCTGCCCCGGTTCCGCCACCAGTGGACGATCTGCACCGCCGCGAACGGGGGCACCCAGTAGGTCACGAAGAGCAGGACCTCTTCGAACTTGGAGGTGAGGTTGCCCGTGTGCAGCCACAGGGTCAGGCCGAACGCGAGCGCGGTCACCACCACCGCCACGTACGGCCTCTTGACGCGGGCGCCGGCCGCCTGGAGGGCGAGCGAGCCCGAGTAGTCGTTCATCGCGTTGACCGACACGGTGCCGATCCAGATGGCGACCATCGCCATTCCGCCGAGCACGCCGCCACCCATGAGTTGGTCGATGCCGCCCGAAGTGCTCTGGACGACCACCGACGCGGCGGCGAGGCCGAGGATCTCCACCCAGATCGACGAGAGCGACACCCCTGCCAGGCTGAGGAAGAAGATCCCCACACGCGAGGAGTCGGGCTTCATGTACCGGCTGTAGTCCGATGCGTAGGCGCCCCAGGAGATGACGAAGCTCGCCGAGAGCGTCATCATGAGGATGAACCCGCCGGCCAGGGAGCCGCCGTGCGACGTGGCGGCTGCGTGCCAGTTCCCGACGGACGCGACCTTCACGGTGACCACCACGAACATCGCCCCGAGGACGACCGACATCCACTTCTGGAAGGTGTGCATGACCTCGTAGCCGAACAGGCCGAGGACCCCCTGCATGACGAGCACGATGAACAGCCCGACCCAGAACGGGACGTGGAGAAGGATGTTGATGGCCTCGGCGCCGAAGATGGCGTTGATGGCGTCCCACGCGATCGTGGACAGCCACTGCAGCACGCCAGGCAGGGCGACCGACTTGCCGAAGGCGAAGCGACCCTCGGGGATCTGTCCGAGACCAGTTCTGGGTCCCCAGGTCCCGAGCACGGCGACCAGCAGCCCGCCGAGCAGCGTGCCGATCACGATCGCCGTCACCCCGAGCGAGAACCCCACGCCGACGAAGCTCGCGGTGGCGAGCGTGCCGATGAAGAACCCGGCGGGAACAAGGTTGGGCGTGAACCACACGGTGAACACCCGGTGGAGCCGGCCGTAGCGCTCGTCCTCGGGGATCGGCGCCATGCCGTGCATCTCGAGGGTGGCATGGCCCTCGTACCGGGGCCGACGACCTTCGTAGATCTCCGTCGACATCGCAGGTGTCCTCCCCTCGCACGCTGCCGTCCGTCTCGGGAAGACTATCGTCGCCCGCTTGCGGCGGCCCTGATGCCCCTATCGATCGGCATTGATCGGCTCACGTCGAACAGCCCGGGAACCGTGCCCCGATCGGCTCACGTCGAATAGCCCGGGAACCGTGCCCCGGTGCCTCTGCCGGTCGGTCATGCGTGCCGCGTGCCGTACAAAGCATTCAACCCGCCAGGTCAGGTTGACAATCTGTACAGGTTCGGGCAAAGATCGCCGGCGTGCGGGTTGCACGCGTCGCCCTCCCGACGACGGTGGACGAGGCGGTCGTGGCGCTGAGGGACGCCCCGGGGGCCCAGCTCCTCGCCGGTGGGACCGACTTCTGCGTCGAGGTGAACTTCGGGTTGAGACGCCCGCCCGCCGTCGTGGCCTTGCGCCGCGTCCGGGAGCTCCGCCGTCACGCGGTGACGCCAGAGACCGTCGTGATCGGCGCCGGCACCACCTACGCCGATATGGGCGACCCCGGACTGTCCTCGGCGCTGCCCGCGCTTGCCGCGGCGGCGCGGACCGTCGGATCGCCCCAGGTGCGCAACGCGGGGACCCTCGGCGGCAATGTGGCCACCGCGAGCCCTGCAGGAGACACCCTGCCCCTCCTCGCCGCGCTGGACGCCCGGGTCGTGCTGCGCGGCCCGTCGGGGGAGCGCACCGCTTCCCTTGGCGAGGTGGTGACCGGTGTGAAGACGACGTCGATCGGACCGGACGAGGTGGTGGTCGAGGTGGTGGTCGACCGCCGGCCCGGGCCGCAGCAGTTCGTGAAGGTCGGCACGCGCAACGCGATGGTGATCGCGATCGCCTCCGCTGCCGTGGTGGTGGACGTCGAGGCGCACGAAGTCCGGGTGGCGCTCGGCTCGGTCGCGCCGGTGCCGGTCCGTGCGACGGCGGCCGAAGTGCACATCGCCGACGCGATCGACTGGCGGGCCGCCGGGGGCCCGCGCGCCTCCGAGGGGGCGTTGGCGCGCTTCGGGGAGCTCGTGGCCGGCGCCGCCTCGCCGATCACCGACCACCGCAGCACGGCGGAGTACCGTCGCCTTGCCGTCGGGGTCATCGCGAGGCGAGCGCTCGAGAGGTGCGTGGCGCGTGCCGCCTGAGGAACCCCTGACGGGGTCTGCAGGTCCGGCCGACACCCCTGCCTACGAGCGGGTGGAGCCTTACGAGCTGGTGGTGAACGGGACCCGCATGACCGTCGAGGACGCGTGGCTCGGCGAGAGCCTGCTCTTCGTCCTGCGCGAGCGGCTCGGCCTCCCTGGCGCGAAGAACGCCTGCGAACAGGGCGAGTGCGGGTCGTGCTCGGTCCTGCTCGACGACGTCGTCGTCTGCGCCTGCCTCGTGCTCGGCGTCGATGCGGTCGGGAGCCGCGTGGAGACGGTGGAAGGGCTGACCGCCTCGGGCGAGGTGGCCGACATCCAGGCTGCGCTGGTGGAGGCCGGAGGCGTGCAGTGCGGGTTCTGCACGCCGGGCTTCGTCGTGGCGCTGCACGACCTCCTGCGCCGGGCGCCGTCGGCCGACGACATGACCGTGCGCGAGGCGCTCTCGGGAAATCTCTGTCGCTGCACCGGCTACGGGCGCATACTCGAGGCGGTGCGCGCAGTCCAGTGGCAGAGGGGCGCGGGCGTCTCGACCGGAGAAGGGCCCGGCGATGGTGCGTAGCGGGGCCGGCGTCGCCGAGCGCGTGACGCGGGCCCAGCGCGGCGACCGGGTGGGGGACAGCCCCGTCCGGCCCGACGGCGCGCAGAAGACCCGCGGGGAGTTCGCATTCTCCTCCGACCTGTGGATGGACGCCATGCTCTGGGGGAAGACGCTGCGCAGCCCGCACGTCGCCGCGCGCATCCGTTCGATCGACACGGGCCCCGCGCTGGCCATGCCGGGTGTGCGCGCGGTCGTGACCGCAGCGGACGTCCCCGGCCGGCCCACCTTCGGGCTCGAGCTCCCGGACCAGCCGGTGTTCGCGTCCGACGTCGTCCGCTACCACGGCGAGCCGGTCGCGGCCGTGGCCGCCGACCACCCCGAAGCTGCGCGCGCGGCCGCGCTGGCGATCGTCGTGGACTACGAGCCGCTCGTGCCGCTCGTCGACCCCGAGGCGGCGATCGACGCCGCGCCGATCCACCCGGACGGCAACGTCTTCCGCCATCTCGTGGTCCGCCACGGCGAGCTGGGGGCGAGCGGCGACGTGGTGGTGGAGGGCAACTACGAGGTCGGCATGCAGGACCAGGCGTTCCTCGGCCCCGAGTCGGGCCTCGCGGTCCCCGCTGAAGACGGTGGGGTCGATCTGTACGTCGCGACCCAGTGGCTCCACGTGGACCGGGACCAGGTTGCCGCGAGCCTCGGGCTCCCCGCAGATCGCGTTCGGCTCCATCTCGCCGGGGTCGGCGGGGCGTTCGGCGGGCGTGAGGACGTGAGCCTGCAGATCCATCTGTGCATGCTGGCCCTGCGCGCCGGGCGTCCCGTGAAGATGGTCTACGCGCGTGATGAGTCCTTCTTCGGCCACGTGCACCGGCATCCCGCGCGCCTCTGGTACCGCCACCACGCGACCCGTGACGGCGATCTCGTGAAGGTGGAGGCTCGGATCGTCCTCGACGGCGGCGCGTACCTCTCGTCGTCGAACGCGGTGCTCTCGAACGCCGTGTGCTTCGCTCCCGGCCCCTACCGGGTGCCCAACGCGTTGATCGAGGGGTACGCGGTGCGCACCAACAACCCGCCCTGCGGCGCGATGCGCGGCTTCGGCGCGGTCCAGGTGTGCTTCGGGCACGAGGCGCAGATGGACAAGCTCGCCGCCGCGTTGTCCGTGGACCCCGTCGAGCTGCGGCTCCGCAACGCCCTCGAGCGCTACGACCGTCTGGTCACCGGACAGGTGCTCACCGGGGCCGTGCCGGTGCGCGAGGTCATCCGCGCGGCGGCCTCCCATCCGCTCCCGGTCCCCCAGGACCCGGCCGGGACGATGATGGCGCTGCCGGGCGGCGCGGGCGCCACCGCGGACCCGGTCCACGTCCGGCGCGGCGTCGGGTTCGCGGCGAGCATGAAGAACATCGCCTACTCCGAGGGCTTCGACGACTTCGCCACCGCGCGGCTCCGCCTCGAAGCGGGAGCCGACGGGGAGCCGATCGCGACCCTCACGGTCGCGACGGCCGAAGTGGGCCAGGGCTTCGTCACCCTCGCCCAGCAGATCGTGCGAGAGGAGCTGGGGGTGGGGCGCGTCGTGCTCGCGCCTGCCAGCACCGCGGAGATCGGGTCCGCCGGCTCGTCGAGCGCGTCCCGCCAGACGTGGATGAGCGGAGGCGCGTGCCAGCTCGCATGCGCGACGCTGCGCTCGGAGCTGATCGTGCGGGCAGCGGAGCTGTGGGAGTGCGCCGCCGCGCAGTGCCTCTTCGACGACGGGGAGGTGGTGCGGGTCGAGACGGGGGAACGGCTCTTGGTGCGCGACCTGCTCGTGCCGGCGCCGCTCGAGACCACCGAGGAGTACCACCACCGGCCGACCCGCGCCCTCGACGCCGACGGCCAGGGTGACGCGCACGTCTCCTTCATGTTCGCGGCGCACCGTGCGGTGGTCGACGTGGACCCCGAGCTCGGGCTGCTCCGCGTGGTGCAGATCTCGACGGGCCAGGACGTCGGGAGGGCGATCAACCCGGTGCAGGTGACCGGCCAGATCGAGGGCGGCGTGGCCCAGGGCATCGGCCTCGCGCTGATGGAGGAGATCGTGGTCTCAGAGGGCCGGGTGCGGAACCCGTCGTTCACCGACTACCTGCTGCCGACGACCCTCGACATGCCCGACGTCGTGGCGACCGTCGTGGAGGAGCTCGAGCCCGACGCCCCCTACGGAGCCAAGGGGGTGGGGGAGCCGCCGGCCATCTCCTCGGGACCTGCGGTCCTGGCCGCGGTGAGGGACGCGACCGGGCTCCCCGTGACCCGTGCGCCGGTGCGCCCCCAGGACATCGCGTACGCGTGGCGCGGGGGTGCCTGAGGCGCAGGCCCGGCCCGGCGTCCGCGGAGGTTCAGCGCTGCGGGCGGACGGCCCGCACCAGCGCGTCGAGCGCGTCGCGCTCACCGTGGTCGGTCGAGACCGGACGTCGCACCTGCTCGGCTCGTTCGACGACGAGGCCGGACCCCTGGAGGCTCTCGACCACGTCTGCGGCGCTGAACAGCACCGCGGGGTCCTGCGGGCCCCCGACGCCGGCGGTCAGGTTCTCCGTGTCGTGCCCGACGACGAGCAGGTGGCCCCCGGGGGCGACCGCGCCGGCGAACGTCTGCAGGATGGCGCGGCGCTCGGGGGCGGGGAGCTGGAGGTAGAGGAGGACGACGAGGTCGAAGGAGCCGCCGGGGGACCACGCCCGGACGTCCGCTTCGACCCAGTCCACGTCCACGCCCCGCATGGAGGCGAGCCGGTGGGCCTTGCCGAGCGCGACCTTCGAGAAGTCCACGCCGGTCGCGCGCCACCCCTGCTCGGCGAGCCAGACGGCGTTGCGACCCTCGCCGCAGGCGACGTCGAGGGCGGAGCCCGGGAGGAGGTCACGGGTCGCCTCCACGAGGAAGCGGTTGGGCTCCGCGCTCCACACCAGCTCGTCGCCCGCGTACCTCACATCCCAGTCTTCGCGATCCATCTGACCTCCGCGACCACCGTACCCGCGCGGGACGAGCCCTCAGGCCGAGGTGGGCTCAGGCCGAGGTGCCCGCCGGTCCTTCTCCCGCTTGACGGGCCTCTGCCTGCGCCCTCCGGCTTCGGGGGCCGGCCGGGCGGGGGCCGGTCGTCGCAAAGCGCCCCGAGGGTGGATCCGCGATGCGGCACGGGATGTCGGCGTCCTCGTCGAGCTGGTAGCTCGCGCAGATCCGGTGGTACCCGTCGGCCACCGTCATCGGCACGTCGGAACCGAGCGCGCCACGGACGAGGAGGACCGGCGAGAGCCGCTCGCCCGTGCGCACCTTGCGGAGGTCCTTCTTCACCTCGGGGTCCTCTTGGCCCAAGAGAGGGAGCCGGCTCGCGCGCAGGAGGTCCTTCGCCTTCCGGTGGACGATCGTCGCGTCCTCGAGCGACTTCACGACCCGATCGGCGTCCGCGCCGCCGAGGAGAAGGTTCAGGTAGTCGTGCGCGGCGGGGTAGTCGTGTTCGTCGGGCTCCTGCTTCCAGTGCTCCCGGTCGCGACGCGCCGTCGCCCTGCGCTTCTCAGCTTTCGCCATCGTCGTGAGCCTCCCTGCTCGAGCTCTCCGGTGCTCCGGGTCGGAGCGGTTCTGCCTGGCCGGTCGCTCGTCGCGCCAGGAACGACGGGAGCGACCCTTGTGCTGCGATGGAGGCGGTGGGGTCGCGGCCCCGGCCGCGCAGGACGTAGGCGATGCCGACGGCGGCCAGCATGCCGATCGTCGGTCCGGCGAGGTAGACCCAGAAGTACGCGTAGTGGCCGCTCACGATCTCGGGTCCGAGCGAACGTACCGGGTTCATCGACGCGCCGCTGACAGGGCTCGACCACAGACCCGCGAGCGCGATGTAGCCGGCCACGGCCAGCGCCGAGAGCGGTCCGACGTTCTGCGCCCCCGACGCGGTGCCCAAGATGGTGGTGACCAGCCCGAAGGTGAGCACCGCCTCCATCCACATCGCCTGCGCGCCGGACACGTGCGGACCCGGCACCGTCACGCCGACCCCGCCCACCTTCCCGAACATCGCCCACAGCAGGAGGCAGGCGACGATCGCCCCCGCGACCTGGGCCACGATGTAGAGCGGGATGCGCCGCCACGGGAATTCGTTGCGGAGGGCGAAGGCGAACGTCACCACGGGGTTCAGGTGGGCGCCGGAGACGGCGCCGATGGCGAGGATGACCGCCATCACCATGAGGGCGGGCGCCACGACCACCGCGCTCCTGGTGACCGTGCTCCCGTAGACGGCCGCGACCATGACGGCTCCTGCGGCGACGAGGACGAGGAAGAACGTGCCGACGAGCTCTGCGACGATCCTCCGCCATTCGTACGAGAGGTTGTCGAAGTCATGCTCCCAGGGAGCCTGCCGACGCCCGCTCCCGGTCTGGAGGATCCTGGACATCTCGCCGACGGTGACCGGCCGCGAGTCTCTGGCAGGGCCCGATTCGGAGCCCGCCGACTCGACGACGTGGTCGGGGTCCCGCTCTCGGGCGCGGTCCGAGACTCGGTCCAAAGGCGCACTCACCTCGGACATCCGGGCCCCCCTTCCGCCGGAGCGCGTCGGGTTGCCCCACGACGCGCCCAGCTCATGGTAGGCGAGGGACGGCCTGCGCCGCGGACGGGCGCGCGCATCAGGAGGGGCGGTCAGGTCCCTTCTTGATCTGCGCCGACCCGGGCAGCTCCGGCGGCCG
>JAJZMD010000231.1 GCA_021803085.1 Actinomycetes bacterium | reverse complement strand
CTGAAACGTCACCAGGGTCTCGAGCGGCGTAGGTCGACTTAGGCAGTACTGCTCCCTTAGTCTACCTCACCCGTCGCTCGGGCGCAGGGCCGCCGCGCCCCGGCATGGTCGGCGATGGCGAGCAGCCCTGTGTGGCGTGGCGTTAGGCCAGGGCGACGTCGGCCGAGACGCTCGGCCGACGTGACTGTGCGATGGGGGCCCTCCGACGGTTTCTCGGCGGGACGAGGGCAACCGCACACCGCGGGTGCTGGTCGCCGCCGCGGGGACGGCGATCCCAACCGACGGCCCAGTTCCCGTGTCGGGTCGAGGGAGTACGGTGTTGGTGTCCGGCTGCCGCCGGGGTGCGCTGAATCAGGTCCTCGTTGAGCGTCTCGCCTTTGGATCAGGAGACGACCGATGACTCAACAGCGCTCGGCGCCAAGCAGACCAGCCAGCCGAGGCAGGTGCCTATGAGCGGCGAGCGGCTGCTTCGGATCCTGGCGCTCCTGTCGGCCTCCGGAGAGGGCGGGGATGCGCCACGCGTGTGTCAGGTTGCCGCCCAGGCCATAGGGATGAGCGGCGCGGGAATCATGGTCTTCGAAGGAGACCTCCCGCGCGGATCGGTGTGCACCACCGACCCGGTGTCCGCCCTCATAGAAGACCTCCAATACACCCTCGGCGAGGGCCCCTGCGTCGACGCCCACACCCTCGGGGAGCCCGTCTCCGAGGCTGACCTAGCCGCGCCGGCGGTACCTCGCTGGCCGGCCTTCGGGCCACCGGCGGTCACGAAGGGCGCCCGAGCGGTGTTCGGGTTCCCAGTCCGGATCGGCGCCATACGGATCGGCGCCCTCAACCTTTACCGGGACCGGCCTGGGTCGCTCAGCGGCGACCAGCACGCCGACGCCCTTGTCATGGCCGACGTCGCCGCCCGGGCTGTCCTCTCCATCCAAGTCGATGCCCCACCCGGCACCCTTTCCGCCGAGCTCGAAACCGGCGCCGACTTCCACTTGGTCGTCCACCAAGCCGCTGGAATGGTCTCGGTCCAACTCGACGTCAGCGTGGCCGAAGCGCTCCTGCGGCTCCGAGCCCAGGCCTTTGCCACCGAGACGCCCCTTACCGAGGTCGCCCAAGACGTCGTCGACCGCCGGTTACGCTTCGCCGACCCCTCCGCCCCCGGCGGTCCGTGAAGCCACGCGCCGAGCCGTGTGCTCCAATGTAACCCTGACAGCCCGTTCGTCTCTCCGGCACGCCCAGACCCCGCGCCGCTCGTGAGCCCATCCGACTGGACGATGGCATGATGCCCAAACAAGCGGTCCTGGTACGCACTCTCGTTGACCTAGTCGACAGCCTCGTCGCCGACTTCGACATCGTCGACCTGCTCACCCTGCTCTCCGACCGCTGCGTCGAAGCCCTCGATGTGGCGGCCGCAGGGGTTATGATCGCCACCCCAGCCGGACACCTCCAAGTCGTCGCGTCCTCGAGTGACGCCATGCGCACCCTCGAACTGTTCCAGCTGCAATCCGACCAAGGCCCCTGCGTCGACGCCTACCGAAGCGGCAAGCCCGTCGTCAACCAGGACCTCCGCGCCAACCTCGGGAGGTGGCCGCGCTTCACTCCCCACGCCATCGCCGCCGGGTTCCGCTCCACCCACTCGCTGCCCATGCGCCTACACGGCCAGACCATCGGTGCGCTCAACCTGTTTCGCGTCGACAACGGCACCCTCGACCCCGACGACGTGGCCGCCGCTCAAGCCCTCGCCGACGTCGCCACCGTCGCGATTATCCAGAACCGGGCCACCGCGGATACCCAAGCACTCAACAACCAGCTCAACCACGCATTAACCAGCAGGGTCATTATCGAACAAGCCAAAGGCAAGATCAGCGAAGCCGCTCACCTCGACATGGATCAGGCCTTCCAACGCCTTCGCCACCACGCCCGCAACCACAACCTCCGCCTCACCGACCTCGCCCACGACATCGCCGCCGGTACCCTCAGACCAGGATCACTCGACCCCCTCCCCTCACCACACCCTCACCGCTAGCAGAGGTTTCGTGTGCCCAGCAGGCGTGGGGCACTGGCCACTGACGAAAGGAGGTGGCGCTGTTGAAGTGACCCACGTTGACAAGGGCGTGCTCACCCGCCGGTGCAAGTCCGGTCCGGGTAGTTGCCAGGAAGCCCGGTAGCAGGCTGGCGGCGTCGGGGGGAAACGCCCGGCGTCGAAGCCCAGTGTCAAGAGCCCCTTTGGGGGGAGCAACTGACCCTAATATTGCAGCCGGGTCACCGGACGGGGCAGATTGCCGCTTTCCCGGTCGCGACGACGGCGTCGAGCACCCGAACGGTGACCATTCCGCCTACAGGTGAGCAGTCATTGCACGCGTGTGGGGCAGGCCCTCGCGTTGCATCCCGCTTTTGGGCAGGGCTCCGCCCTGGTCTGGTCGAGGTCAGGGCTGGATTGGGTGCTCAGGCAAAACGCGGGAGTCGTCGCAGGCGTTCCAGCGCGGCGATGAACGCCTCGGCGTGACGGTAGGCAGCAGGAAGGCGGAGCACGAGGTGACGAGATCGACGAACGACCCGAGCCGCGATGTTCACGAAGCTCGTCCGTAGCCGCTTGCCCCGACAGGTGGCGAAGGACTCGGGGAGGGCGAGGACCCGCAGCCAGCGGGCGATGTTGTGCGACAGCGCGGAGGCGAGCCACCAAACCCAGTTGCCAAAGAAGTTCTGCACCGGAGCGTGGTTCATCCCGAAGTCCTCCTTCAACTGGCGGATCGCCTCCTCGGCAGCGCCACCGCGCAGGCGGTGGTGGTGATCGAGCTCCGCGGCCGAGTGCTCCTTTGACGCGTTGGTGATGAGGGCGAAGAACCGCCAGCCACCAAGATCATCGAAGCTCAGCTGCTCGCCGACGGACTTCTTCTGGCGGCGGACGACAAGACGGAGGTCGTGCTTCGCGAAGCGATAGGTCGTCTCGGCGATCTCCGAGCCCACAAGCTCGCCGTCCGCGTTCTGTGCTGGTCTCCAGATTGTCGGGCCATCCATCGCCAGCTGTGCGATCGCGGCGCGCACCGGCTCAGTCTGCTCGGCGGTGATGGTGAAGGTTGCTTTGTGAGAGATCGCGCTGTTGACCACGGCTTTGGAGAACCCGGCCGAATCGATGCGGATCCACAGCTCGTAGCGGTCCCGGGCCGATCTCGGAACGGCGGCCACGCACTCGTCGATGAAGCTCGCCAGCTTGCGTCTCGGACTCGCGTTGCCACCGCGGGCGCGGATGGCGAGCACGTCGCCGGTCTCGCCGATCACCCCGACGAGCGGGGACATCTGGACCTCGCCTTTGTAGGAAAAGCGCGAGCCTTCCTTGTGCTTGCCGTAGGTGTCGACGTAGGTGGCATCCGGATCGATCGTGAGCCGGCCCGGCAAAGGGGCGGCACCCATCGCCCAGGCACGCTCGAGCAGGTCGGTGTTCGTTGCCTGAGCTCGCTTCACGCGCCCGAGATCCGCGCCGGCGAGAAAGCGGAACAGCGTCGTATGCGAGGGCAGGGCATGGCTCCCGCGAAGGCGCTGTGTGGCCCCGTCCTTTAGGAGCGAGACGTCGGCGAGGAAGTCGCCGCCCGCCAGCTGGGTCTCGACGACGGCGCGGTAGCACTCCCCGCCGCTGTATCCGCCGGGGCCGATCGGGCGCAGGTGGTGGCGGTCAGCCACCTCGACAAGGCCGACGCGATCAAGCAGCTCACCGAAGAGTGCAATGCCGGCGACCCCGGTGACATTGTCCTCGCTCGCCTCGACGGCGACGGGCGTCACGCGCCGCAGCGCTCGCGTCGGAGAGATGGCGATGTCCTTGATCGGGAAGGCGAGCGGAGTAGTCTGCACTTGGTAGGTGCTCCTTGTGCTGGGCTGACGTGGTGTTGTGGTGACTCACATCATCCCAGGCAGAGGAGCACTTTCCGCGTCTTTCAGACCCCAGCTGAGCAGCGCGGCTGCAATATCAGGGTCTGATACGTGCGGACCACCGTCTCCGTCGGTGAGGAGG
>JAJZMD010000265.1 GCA_021803085.1 Actinomycetes bacterium | reverse complement strand
ATCGCCGCCGAGCTCGATCTCGCCGAGCGGATCGCGTGCCCCGTCCTGTTCCACTTCGGCGGCTCGGACCCCTACCTCTCCCGCGAGGAGATCGACGCGATCACCGCGGCCTTCGCCGGGCGTCCGGGGACCGAGGTGGTGGTGCAGGAGCACGCGGGGCACGCGTTCGAGAACTCCTTCGCACCGATGTTCTCGGACCCCGAGGCCGCCGCGGCTTCCTGGCCGGTCACGCTCGCCTTCCTCGACAGGACGTTGCGCCCGTGAGGCTCGGCAACATGTACGGTCCCGGCTCGACCTTCCTCGGCGTGCCTGCAGCAGAACTCGACGACCCCGCGACCTACGCGAGAGCGCGAGCGGTGGTGGTCGGGGCGCCCTTCGACGGCGGGACGTCGCACCGGCCCGGTGCCCGCTTCGGCCCGCAAGCCATCCGGCTCACCGACTACCTGCCACACGACGGGAGACGGCCGCACCTGGCCTTGGGGGTCGACCCGCTCGACGAGCTCGGCGTCGTCGACGTCGGGGATGTCGAGATGCCCTCCGGGGAGACGGAGCGATCGCTTTCGAGGCTCGCCGACGCGGTCGAGCAGATCGCTCGGAGCGGCGCGCTGCCCGTCGTGCTCGGCGGTGACCACACGGTGACGTTTCCCGACGTGACGGGCGTGGCGCGCCACGTCGGATGGGGGAGGGTCTCCGTCGTCCACTTCGACGCGCACGCCGACACGGGGAACACGCAGTTCGGGTCCCTCTACGGCCACGGCACGCCGATGCGCCGGCTGATCGAGTCCGGAGCCACGCGCGGCGACCGCTTCCTCCAGGTCGGCCTGCGCGGGTACTGGCCCGAGCCGGAGACGCTGCAGTGGATGGCCGGGCAGGGGATGCGCAGCTTCGAGATGACGGAGGTCGTCGAGCGCGGCCTCGACGCGTGCCTCGACGAAGCGCTCGCCATCGCGACCGACGACTGCGACGGGGTGTTCCTCTCCGTGGACGTCGACGTCGTCGATCCCGGGCTGGCGCCCGGGACCGGCACCCCGGAGCCCGGCGGGCTGTCGAGCCGGCAGCTGCTGGACGCGGTGCGACGCATCGCCATGCAGGTGCCGCTCGCCGGGGTCGACGTGGTCGAGGTCTCGCCGCCGTACGACCACGCCGAGGTCACGGCCTACCTCGCCAACCGGGTGGTGCTCGAGGTGCTGTCAGGGGTCGCGTGGCGCGTGCGCGAGACGGCCGGCAGCCCCGCGCGCCGTCCAGGGTCGCCGCTCCTCGAGGGCCGCGCAGCCGGCGGGGAGCGCTGAATCGAATCGAATCAGGCGCAGGATGTCTTGGCGGGCGGCTTCGCGTGGAGGGTCGAGTAGGGAACCGGGTGCGGCGGCGCGACGACGTGCACCTTCTCGTGGTACCGGCTGAACGTCCATGTGACGGTGTAGCGCTGGGTGCCCTGGAGCACCACGCCGCCTCGCAGGCTGCGCGGCCGGCCGGTGGACGTGTCGATCACCAGCACGGCTGAACCCTCCGTCTTGTGGGTCCTGGATGTCCTGAGGGCTGCGCCGACCACTTCTTCGGACGGCGGCGTGGAGCCGGCGAGGGACCGGCTCGCCGAGGGGATGATCGCAGCGCGCAGCTGCGAGGCGTTCGAGCCGGACGTGATCCCCACCTCGAATGTCCGGTACGGCTTGTCCCCTTTCACGACCTCGACCCACGTGCCGGCCAGCGACGTCGCCCGTGACGCCGGAACCCCCAGCTCGTCGACGACTGCGACGAGGTTGCCGCGGAAGTAGACGACGCCCTGCACGAGCCGGAGCTCGAAGATGCTTGTCCTGTTTGTTGTCGCGCTCGGCACCGGTCTGCACTGCTGCCTGATGAGCTGCTGCCCGCCGTTGGGCGCCGCGTCGCCCTTGATGTCGTCGGGGGCGCCGAGCACCGACGAGAGCTCGACGTAGTGGTACGTCCCGGCTCTGCTCGCGGACGCGACCGCACGGCGCAGCAGCGCGCGGGCGGCCACCGCAGGGCTTGTCGGCGCGATGGCGGCCCCGATCCCGACGCCGGCACCGACCGCGACGAGGAGGACTCCTGCGAACGCGAGCGCCCGGCGGTTTCGACGGCTGCGCTCCTCGGGCGACAGCGGAGGCCGCGCCGGCCGGGGGGGGACGTAGGGCCAGCTGTAGGGCAGCGGGGCCTGTGGGGGACCGTACGGGTCGCGGGGGTAGCCAGAGGGCGTCCCGGTCGTCTGGTAGGGGTTCTGCTGCTGGTAGGGGTTCTGGTAAGGGCCGGGGCTCTGGTAGGGGTTCTGCTGCTGGTAGGGGCCGGGGTTCTGGTAAGGGCCGGGGCTCTGGTAGGGGTTCTGCTGCTGGTAGGGGCCGGGGTTCTGGTAGAGGCCGGGGCTCTGGTAGGGGTTCTGCGGGGGGCGGGGGTTCTGGTGAGGGTTCTGCGGGGGGCCGGGGTTCTGGTGAGGGTTCTGCTGGCCGCCGCTCGATGGCGTCTCGGTGCCCCCGTACGGCTGGTGCGAAGGTCCGAACCACCGGTACTCGCCGAGCTGCGGTGCCCCGGGCTGATCCGCATCGGCTGCGGGCTGCGTCGTCGGTTGCTCCGGCTCTGCGCCGGCAGCGCTTGTCTTCGGCACGTCTGACATCGCACGGCAGCGTAGGACGCGGCCTGACGATCCGCAGCGCGGCCGCAGCGGGGAGGGGCACCATCCACGAACGCGTCACACCGCCATGTCAAGCTCGCCCACATGTCACCCGGCATTCTCTGGCACGAGCAGGATCTTCTTGCATTCGACCTCGAGACGACCGGGGTCGACCGGTTCACGGACGTCCCGGTTTCCTACGCGCTCGTGAACGTGCGCGGAGGGGTGGTGGTCGCCAGCGACACGTCGCTCGTGGACCCTGGTCGCGACATCCCTCCCGGGGCGTCGGCGGTGCACGGGATCACGACCGAGCAAGCCAGGATGCGGGGAGTCCCTCTCGGGATCGCGGTGCGCCATGTCGCCGGAAGGGTGCTCGACGCGTCGTCCCGGGGTATTCCGATCGTGGGAATGAACCTGGATTTCGACCTCACGATGCTCGACGTCTGCTACCGGCGGGAGACGGGGCGAGGTCTCGAAGACGACGGCTTCTGTGGACCGGTGCTCGACGCGCTCGTGATCGACCGTCACGTCGACCGGTACCGGCGTGGGAAGCGCACGCTCACGGACCTCTGCACGTGCTACGGCGTCGTGATCGACCACGCCCATGACGCGGCCGCAGACGCGAAGGCCGCGGTCGACGTGGTGCAGGCGATGTGCAAGTGCTACCCAGAGCTCTCCGCGCGACCGCCCTTGGAGCTGCACGCGGCTCAGGAGGGCTGGCACCTGGAGTGGAGGGCATCGTTCGCACGGTGGCGGCAGAAGGCGGGGCTGAGCCCGGTCGTCGACGAGGACGGACGGTGGCCGATCGCGACCGCCCCCCGGAGGTCCGGGACGCAGGCCGCAGTCTGACCCTGCCGGTCCCCGCGCCGCACGCTGCCGCTGCGCGCGTCGGTGCCAGGATGTGGGGATGCGGGCGTGGGAGGTTGCTCGACCGGGACCGATCGGCAGCCATCCGCTCCGTCTGGTCGAACGGCCGCTTCCGGTGCCGGGACCGGGCGAGGTGAGGGTGGACGTGCGCACGTGCGGCGTCTGCCGTACCGATCTCCACGTCGCGGAGGGCGACCTCGAGGTGCGCCGTCCCAGGGTGGTCCCGGGCCACGAGGTGGTCGGGACGGTGAGCGCGCGAGGTCCCGGCGCCCAGCGCTTCGAGTTGGGCGATCGTGTGGGCGTCGCATGGCTCGCGTCGACGTGCGGCACGTGCCGGTTCTGCCGGCGGGGCGAGGAGAACCTGTGCGTGCGCGCCACGTTCACGGGCTGGGACCGAGATGGCGGGTACGCCGAATCCACGGTCGTGGACGAGCGGTTCGTCTACCGGCTTCCGGAGAGCTCGAGCGACGACCAGGTGGCGCCGCTCCTCTGCGCCGGGATCATCGGGTACAGGGCTCTCAAGCGCGCGGCGCTCCCGCCCGGGGGCAGGCTCGGGCTCTACGGGTTCGGCGGCTCGGCTCACGTCACGGCGCAGATCGCCCGCGCGCAAGGAGCCGAGCTGTACGTCGCGACCCGCTCGCCGGAGGCGCAGGAGCTCGCCCGTGACCTCGGCGCGACGTGGGTCGGCAGTGCCGCCGACAAGCCGCCCGTGCCGCTCGACGCTGCCATTCTCTTCGCACCCGTGGGCGAGCTCGTGCTTCCCGCCCTCGAGGCGCTCGATCGCGGCGGCGTGCTCGCGATCGCCGGCATCCACCTCACGGACATCCCACCGCTCGTGTATCGAACGCACCTCTTCGAAGAGCGGGAGCTCAGAAGCGTGACCGCCAACACGCGCCGAGACGGCGAGGAGCTGCTGGCCTTGGCCACGCGGCTCGAGGTCCACGCGACGGTGCAGCCGTACTCGTTCGATCAGGCAGAGGAAGCCCTGTCAGACCTCGCGCATGACCGCGTCACGGGGGCGGCGGTGCTTCACGTGCGTTGACGGTCGGCGCCCGACGAAGCCCGGAGCCCACCTGTCAGCGCTCTCAACCGGGGTGGTAGCCTGGCTATCCGGGGCCGTTGGCGCAGCTGGTAGCGCACTTGCATGACGCGCAAGGGGTCAGAGGTTCGAGTCCTCTACGGCCCACTTGCTGACGTGTACCGAAAACGGTACACTTGATTCGTGAGTGAAATTGTGCCTGTTCGCGAACTCCGAAGCGAACTGAGCCAAGTGATCGATCGCGTCGCTGACATGAGGGAACACGTCATCGTGACGCGTCGGGGTCGGCCAGCGGCCGTATTGATTCCCGTCGACGAGTACGAGGCTCTCGAAGAAACTGCGGAGATCCTCTCGGATCGCGAAACGCTTGCCGCGATCGAAAAGGGGCGACGGGAGGCGGCCCGGGGAGAGACCATCCGTCTGGCAGACCTTCGACGGGAGCTCGACCGGCGAAAGCGGCGGTAGTGGCGAAAGTCGAGCTTGTCAGACGAGCTCGGCGGGAAGTCCTCGAACTCGACTGGCCAGTGTCTGACGCTGTTGTTGAAGCGCTCGGACTTCTCGAACGGGATCCGGAAAGCGGCCGTGACCTGAAAGGGCGGTTGCGCGGACTTCGATCGCTCCGAGTCGGCTCATTTCGGAACATCTACGAACTGACCTCCCGCGGTCAGGTCGTGCGAGTGTTGGCAGTCCGGCACCGGGCGGTTGCCTACGGCCGCGACCCCCGATGACCGATAGTCGAGATGGTCCCCAGGGTGGCGATGCGATTGCGCACGTCAGCGAAGTGCGAATAAGAGTGACTACGTCTCTCGCGTCGAGAGACCTTCTCGTGTTACTCGACCCACCTTGGGCGGTCATACCGTAGGGATCGTCTCGAAGCGTTGCCGCCCTCGGAACCGGTAGATCTGAAGGTCGGTGTCGAGGGTGAAGATTCGCCGATCGCCGCGCTCTTCCGCCAGTGCCACGAGGGTGGCGTCCGCGAGGTCCATTGTTCGATCCGCGTACTGGGCCATCAATCGAGCACTCCGGTGGAGGGCGGATGGCGAGAGTTCTGCGACGGCGAGTCGGTCCGTCGAAACGACGCGCCAAAGAGCCTGTTGAGCGTGAATGCCGCCGGCGCGAGCGAGTAGGGACGTCGCTTCGGTGAACGCTCGCTACGTCGTGATGAGCGGGAGAACCAGCTGATCGAGTGCGTCCATGCATGAAGCGTGGTCAGGCTGGTCGGCGTCGATGATCGCGGTGAGAGGACTTGCGTCGACGAGCGTCACCGGTGCGTTCGGGACTCCGAGAGCGACTCTGCGAAGGCGGCACCAGTCCGGCGCGCGCGACCGCCACCACCGTGGACCACCCCGGCTACGTCGGCCCGACGAGCCCGCCGCGACGGACCCGCCGCGACGTGCCCGCCGCGACGTGCCCGCCGACCCTCACTACAGCGCGTGGGCGAGGATCTTCCCGAGAACGATCACCTTCGCCGGCGGGCGCGGCGCGAACACGATGAACATGGTGGTGCCCACGTGCACGAACAGGTACGTCTGGTGTGAGGCGATCGCGTAGAAGGCCTCAGATCCGATGCCGCGCACCGTGGTCACGTGGCTGATGTGCTTCGCCAAGTCGAAGCCATGCTCGAGGAACGTGAAGAGCTGTTGGTTCCCCACGCCGCCGAAGTACTCGATGAAGACCGCGCCGGTCGCCGCGCTTGTGCCGTTGCCGTAGTAGGCGCAAAGCATCCAGCGGACCTTGCCTTCGGGCGTCGGTTCGGTGAACTGCATGGGTGCCACCGCGCTCTTCACGCTGACCCCGAGCGAGGCGTCGATCTGCTTGATCGAGGCCGGCCAGGTGCAGCTGGGGTTACGCGTCGGCATCTGCAGAATCTGCGGCACCTGCTGACTGTGAAGAACCTGCTGCGTCGCACCTGCCAGCGGTGCCGTGGCGCCGGAGGTGACGAGACCCGCCGCGGCGAGCGCCCCCAGCGCGCAGGCACGGACGAAGCGCTTACGGGCCTGGAGTTTCATCTTTCTCTCTCCTTGATCGACGATGGTCCCCCGCGCTCCTTGTGGAAGAGGCTGTACCGGCCGAGGGCGATGGGGCGACGACGTGCCGAGATCCCCGGGTACTCGTGTTGTGTTGCGCCAGAGCGGGATGGATGCTGGCGCTCAGCTTCGGCTGCCAACGCTCAGGGGCCCGTGCCGGGAGCTTGCGGGCTCGGTGACGCCGACCCGCTGCCGCGCGAAGCGATCGCTTCAGGCTGCGCTCCCAGGCGAACAGTGAAGACGACCAGCCCGACTGCGAGCACCAGCGCGGCCCAGCATCCCGCGCCGAGGTAGCTCGGGTGGGGGTGAAGGAGCAGCTTCAGGAGGACGAGCACGCCGCCGGCGGCGGCGGCGAGGAGCCGGGCGCGTCCGCGCCCGATCGACTCGAGGGCGGCGACGCTCAGAGACGGAGCGAGGCGCGCGAGCAGCACGTCCGCACCGACGGCGAGCGCAAGGAGGAGCGCCAGCACCCCGAGAAACCCGTCGGGGCTCCCGATGCCGGAGCTCGTGTACGAGAACGGCCCGACCGAGAAGTCGACCCAAGGCAAAGCCAGCAGGTCGATCGCGAGCACGAGGGCCGTGCCCGCCGTCCAGTAGTCGAGCTTGGTGAGCTTGCTGCGCTCCATCGCGTCCCCCCTTTTCACCAGCGCGCGGCGCTTGAGCGACCCTACGCAGGCGGCGACGGCCATCGCATCGGGCAACTTGCCCATTTCCGGTGCGCCCGAGCCCGACGGGGGCACGTACCCCGACCAGGTGGAGCCCGGCGGCGGACGCCGTGGGAACCGGCACTGGGTGACATTCCCGATGTGCGGGGCCGCTCAGGGCTCTTCTGCAGGAAGAGGCGGGCTAAGGTCGAGCACCGGTCCGGAGGCGCGGTGTGACAGCACTGTTCGAGCGAGAGAGCGCGCTGGCTGCGATCGACGTGACCCTACGGCGGGCGGGCGAAGGCCGGTCCGGCGTGCTGGCCCTCGTCGGCGAGGCCGGCCTTGGCAAGACGACGCTGCTTGCCCGCCTCCTCGAGCCTGGCCGCTTCGTTCGCACGGCGCACGTCGTGTGCTCGGAGGTCGAGGGCTCGATCCCCTTCGGTGTGCTCGACCGGTTGCTCGACCGAGCGGGCCTGGCATTCGCCCCACTGAGGGACCACGAGGGGCGGAGGCTGAGCCACCACCCCGGCGACGCCCGCGTCCAACGCTACGAGCAGCTGCTCGATTGGCTCGAGATCGGCGTCGAGGGGCCCCTCCTCATGGCGGTCGACGACCTCCACTGGGCCGACCCGGACTCGATCGGGCTGCTCTGCCTCATGTGCCGGAGGCTCGAACGCGTGCCCGTCACGGTCGTCGTCACGATGCGCCCCTTCCCCCACCCGGCGGTCGAGCAGGCGATGCTGCTCGCGTACGAGGGCGTCGTTCACGTGGAACGACTCCGGCCGCTGACGGACCCCGCCAGCGCCGCGCTGCTCGCGCAGCACCTCGGCAAGGCTCCCGACGACGACCAGCTGCAGGCTGCGAGCCGTGCTGCAGCAGGCAACCCACTCCTGCTCGTCGAGTGCGCGGCGGCACTGGCACGTGGGGAGGACCTGACAGCCCCCTCGGCGACCGGCACCGGCATCTTCCTCCCCCGCTTTGCCGGGGTCGGTGCCGGAGCGCTGCACTGGGCACGAGCGGCGAGCGTGCTCAGCACGCGGTTCCGGCCCGTCGTCGCCGCCGAGCTTGCCGGTCAATCCGAGCAGGAGGCCGCGGCGTCCCTGCAACATCTCTGCGCAGCAGGGTTGGTGCGCTCGTCCGGCGACGGGAAGGCCGAGTTCGTGCACCCGCTCGTCCGCCAGGCTCTCTACGAGGACCTGCCCCCGCTCGTCCGCCAGGGGCTGCACGCGAGCGCCTTCCGGTTGCTTCGCAAGCGGGGCGCCGAGACAGAGGAGCTCCTGTCCCACGCCCTGTCGGCCGACCTGAGCGGCGACGCGTCCGCGGCGAGCATGCTCGCGGCGGCGGGAGAGAGGGCGCTCGCGGCCGGTGCCGTGGCCACCGCAGCACAGCACCTGGCACAGGCGGTCAGGATCTCGTCGATCACGGCCCCCCCGGGGCTTCGCCTGCAGCTCTCGCAGGCGTGGCTGGCGACGGGCGACTTCGCTGCGGCGGAGGACGCCATCCGCGAGACGCTCACCATGGAGGATCTCTCGGTGGCGGACCGGGTGCGTTCGCTGCGCCTGCTCGCGCAGGCGCAGCTCGCCTCGGCCAAGGTCGCAGACGCGAAGCGCACCGCAGCGAGCGCCAGCGTGCTCGCGACCGGGTTCGATCGCGACCTCGCTGTGGAGATCCGGCTCGACTCGGCCTACATCGACTGGTTGTTCGAAGGCATCTACGAGGCGCGGCGGGCCATCGAGGGCCTTGCCGAGGACGCCGGCGGCGCGGTCGGCGCGGTTGCGAGGGCGGCTGACGCCCATCTCGCCGTCATCGGCGGCGACGCCGCCGCTGTCGAGCAGGTCCTGGCTTCCGCCGCAGCCGGGATGCCGGACGCGGGCCAGCCGGTGCGCACTCCGTGGCAGTGGGACCTCCTTTTCAGCTGGGCCAACGTCGCCAAGATCCTCGAGCGCTTCGACGAGAGCGAGCGCTGCTTCGAGCAGCTCGACGAGATGGCGAGGTCCCAGGGAGCCGCTGTCACCTTGCAGACGCTCGCCGTCAACCACGCCGACACGTTGTGGCGGATCGGCAAGCTCGACGAAGCCAAGGCGCTCTTGGTGCGGGCGGCCGAGCTCGTGGCCCTGGTCCCGAGCATCGCCCCCTTCAGCTACGTCGGGCTGGCGCACGTTCACAACGAGCTCGGCGACGACGAGGAAAGCGCTCGCTGGGCAGCCAAGGTCGAAGAGCTCCTCGAGTCCTCGATCGAGTCTCCCTATCTGCGGCTCTGGCTGAGCCTGTTCGAATGCCGGCGCTTCCTCGCGGCCGACGAAGCGCTGCGAGCAGCGCGTGCCGCTGACGCAGCGACAGGGCTCGCCGACCGCTACGGCATCATCGAGCCGTGCGTCGTCCCCTGGCATGCGAGCGCGATCGACGCCTACCTCGCCGCCGGCGAGCTCGAGCGTGCCGAAGCGCTCTCGTTGCGGCTGAGCGAGCTGAGCCAACGCCTCCCCTGTCGTGCGCCGCGCGCCGCGGCGCACGTCGGCCTGGCCACCATCGCCTGGCTGCGCGGGCAGGACGGGGAAGCGTACGAGGGCTTCCAGGAGGCACTCGCGCAACACTGCGACCTGCCGATGCCTCTCGCCGAGGCGGAGACGCTCCTCGCCTTTGGCCGCTTCTGCCGTCGCAGCGGTCGCAGGGGTGAGGCTCGGGCGCTCCTCGGGCGCGCCCTCGAGCTCGTCGAGCCAGTCGGCGCCCGCCGCATCGGCCGGCTCGTCGAGCACGAGCTGGCGCTGGCGGGCGGCCGTCGCCGTGGCGCTGGCCGAGACGGCGAGCTCAGCCCCCAGGAGCGCCGGGTCGCCGAGCTCGCCGCGAAGGGCCTGACGAGCCCGGCGATCGCCCGCGAGCTCTTCATCTCGGCCAAGACGGTCGACCACCACCTCTCGCACATCTACACCAAGCTCGGGATCGCCTCTCGCCGCGATCTGATGCGAGCGTGGCCGCGCTGAGCCTTGACGGGCCGCCTGCCTGGTGGGTGGCCCTCTGCCTATCTGATGTGTTGCCTATCTGATGGGTGGTCGTGGGTGGTCGGCTGACGCCACCACGTGCTCAGCGTTCAGTGCCGTCGGCTCCGCGTCCGACCCCAGCGCCGACCCCAGCGCCGGCCCCAGCGCCGGCGGTGCAGCAGGGACCGAGACCCGGGAACGCAGCAGCAAGACGGCCACGACGAACGCGACGCCGGCGCCCGCCGCAGCCGAGCGGAAGGCCATCTGGTAGCCGTGCACGCTCGCGGCAGCGGCGAGCGCGTGGAGCCGCGGCGTGTCCACACTCGCTCTGACCGCGCGGAGCGCGCCGAGCGCGTGCTCGTATTGATCGCGGGTCGCGGTCGCGGCCACGGTGACGAGGGTGGCGAGCCCGAGGGAGCCTCCGACTTGCTGGCTCGTGTTCAGGAGAGCGGAAGCCAGTCCGGACTCGTGCCGTCCCACGGAGGAGACGGCGTTCAGCGTGAGGGGGACGAACGAAAGTCCCATCCCCAATCCGACGAGCACGAGCGGCCCGAAGACCTGCGCGTAGCCCGACGTGGCGCTCACCCCGGACACCCAGAGGAGGCCCAGCGCCACGAGGACGGGACCGGCGACGAGGAACCGCCGCGCGCCGAAGCGGCGCACGAGCTGCGAGACGGCGACGCTGGTGCCGGCGACGCTCACGGGGATGGGGAGATACGCCACGCCGGCGAGGAGCGGGCTGTAGTGGAGGACGTCTTGGAGGAACTGGGTGAGGAAGAAGACGAGCGACAGCATCGCGGCACCCAAGAGCAGCATGACGCCGTAGCCGGCCGCCCGGTTCCGGTGGCGGAGGAAGCCGAGGGGGACGAGGGGCTCCTTGGCGGAACGCTCGATGGCGACGAAGGCCCCGATGAGCACAGCGGCGGCGGCGAACGCGAGGTCCGTCCGCGCGCTCGACCATCCGTCGGTCGGGGCGCTCACCAGGCCGTAGACGAGCAGGGCCATGCCGGCGGAGATGCTCAGCGCGCCCGGGACGTCGAGCCGGCGGCTGCGGCGGATCGGGGCGCGCCCGGCGGGCAGCGCCATCCGCGTGAGGGCGAGGACCGCGACGCCGATCGGGACGTTCACGAACAAGACCCAGCGCCACGAGGCGACGTCGACGAGGATCCCGCCGAGGAGCAGGCCGAGCGCACCCCCGGCAGCGGACATCCCCGCGTAGACGGCCATCGCCCTGTTGCGTGCCGAGCCCTCGTCGAAGGTCGAGACGACGAGCGAGAGGGCGGTGGGCGACACGATCGCGGCACCGACGCCCTGCACGGCCCGCGCGGCGATCAGCCATGGCTGGTCCGTCGCCAGGCCGCCGACCAGCGACGCGCCGGCGAAGGCAGCGATCCCGACGGCGAACATTCGGCGCCGTCCGAACAGGTCGCCTGCGCGGCCACCGAGGAGCAACAGACCGCCGAACACGAGGACGTACGCGTCTACGACCCACGTGAGGTTGGTCGCCGAGAAGTGCAGCTCGCGCCGGATCGTCGGCAGCGCGATGTTGACGATGGTGAGGTCGAGCATCACCATCAGCTGCGCGGTGGCGATCACCACGAGGGCGAGGCGTTGATGCGGGCGCGGGTGGGAGGAAGCGCTCTCCAGGGCTCCCGCCGCGCTGCTCGGGGTGGCGGCCGCCTCCGGAGCGGGGGTCATCGCCCTCCTCCCGAGCCCCCGGGGGCCCCCGCCCAGGCGACCACGTCCACCAGCGGCGAGCTGCCGGCTTCACCTGGTGGCCGCACGTGGCGGCGGACCTGGGCGGCCAACGGCGAGAGCAGGCCGGCGAGCAGCTCCTCGGTGTAGAGCCGCTCGGGGAACGGCGGGCCGGCTCGGCCGAAGGAGTCGAGGTGGTGCCCGGAGACGAAGAGGTGGCCGCCGGGGGACACCGCGGCGACGGCGCGGGCGAGGAACGGTCCGCGGTCGTCGGGGGCGAGGTGCACATTGGCGACCACGGCGGTGGCGCGTCTCGGTCGGGTGGTCATCGTGGCTCCTTGCGTGTCGACCCGGGAGCCGGGGGGAGGCCGAGGTCGGCTTCGAGCGCAGCGAGCGCATCCTCCAGGCTGGTCAAGCGGTCGGCGCCCAGCGCCCTGGCGAGCTGCTCCTCTCGCGTTCGGACCAGGGCGTCGACGCGAGCGGCGAGCGCCGCGCTCTGTGGGGTGAGCTCGAGCGCCCGCGGCCTTCGATCGGCGCCGCGGTGGGCACTTCGGACCAGCCCGCGGCGTTCCAGCTCGTCGACGCAGCGCTTCGCCTTCATGGGGTCGGTCCCCAGAGCCCGTGCGAGAGAGCGCAGCGAGCGACCAGGGCAGCCGGCGACACCCCGCAGCACGGCAGCCTGCGGTGGGGTGAGACCCAGTCGCTCGAGCTCATGGGCCCACCGGAACCGCAGCAGCCTGGAAAGGCGGTCCAGCCGGAACCCGAGCCCGTCCTCGAGCTGCAGCGGTGCCGAAGGTGGGGGTCTCAGGCCCCGAGTAGGCCGAGAGGTCCGTGGCAGCATCACCTACCATCAACTGTATCGATTGAGACAGTATTCCGGCCCTCGAGCGACGCTACGGGGACGTCCGATCTCGGAGTGCCACGGCCACACCGGAGGCCCGAAGGCGCCGGCCGCCGGCCATCGGCCCGACGCGCCTCTCGGTCAGGACCCGACGACCTGCACGTGGTCGAGCGTGGAGAGCGCGTCGACCACCACGTCGGCGTCGCCGACGACGACGGTGGTCATGCCCACCGGAGCGAGCGAGCGAGCTGCCGCCTTCGCCACCGGTTCGGTGTCGAGCTCCGCAAGCTCCCGCGCGAACACCTCCAGGTAGGAGGGGTCCAGATCGTCGGCCACCAGGTCTGCGAGCATGCCGGCGAGCGCCGCCTGTGAGGCCGACGCCATCGCGACGACACCCGTCACGTACCGGCGGGACGTCTCGAGCTCCTCGGGGGTGACTCCGGCAGTGGCCATCCGGGCGAGCTCGTAGCGGATCTCGGCGAGCGCCTTCGCCGTCACGTCGGTGGACACCTCGGCGCGCACGGTCGCGGCTGCCGCGAGACGACGCTCGTCGATGCCCGCGCGCGGCGAGTACGTGTAGCCGTTGCGCTCTCGCAAGTTCGCGACGAGGCGACTCGAGAAGCTGCCCCCGAAGGCGGTCATGGCCAGCATGAGCGCCGGGAAGGCGGGGTCGTGGCGACCTTCGCAGCGTGCGCCGATCCGGATGTTGGACTGGACCGCGCCGGGGCGGTGGACGACGAGGATGCCGCTCCGACGACCCGCAGGCCGCGGACTGCCCAGGGCGGGGGCCGCTGCGCCGGACCCGGACGGCCAGCCACCGAGGGCGCCGCCGGCGGCCCCGACCGCCACGTCGGGGTCGACGTCACCGACGACGACGAGCGTGCTCCCTGCCGGCCGGACGCGTTCTGCGTGGAAGCGGACCAGCGAGGTCCGGCCCGTCCGTCGCACGGAGGCCGCGCTCGGGAGCGGGTCCGCGTAGGGGTGCCCTGGGTACAACTCTCCCCACAGGGCGCGTGTGGCGACCGCGACCGGGTCCGATGCCTCCTGCAGGACCTCTTGCGCCACCCGCTCGCGTTCCCCTTCGACCTGGTCCCTGGGAAAGGAGGGGCTGGCCACGATCTCGCCGAGGAGCTCGAGGATCTCCACCAGGCGACCCGCCGGACCGCTCGCCGTGAGGGAGAGGTGGTCGGCGTCCGCGGAGGCGTCGACGGACGCGCCGATGCGCTGGACCGCCGCCGCCATCTCGCTCCCGCTCCTGCCCCCGGTGCCGGCCAGCAGCATCTTCCCCAGCAAGCGCAGCGCCGTGCCGTCGCGCGGGCCGACGTCGCCGAGGGGCACCTGCAGGCGAAGATGGACGAGGGGCACCTGCGAGCGGCGGACGGCGACGACCCGCACGCCATCCTTCGTCCGCGCGTCCGAGACGTCCCCGAGCACGATCGAGGGGTAGGGACCGGGGTCGGGGACCCCACGTGGCGCGCCGGTGGTCACGGGGCACCTCCGGCCAGGAGCGTGCAGACAGCCCTGTTGCGCGGCGCGAACCATTCGGCGGCGACCTCGCCGACGAGGGGAGCCGCCGCGGTCAGGTGGTCGGCCAGCTCGAAGACGAGCCGGGGCCGGCCCCGCTGCTGCTCGAAGAACCCGGCCTGGACGGCGAGCGCGTACTTGCTGTCCAGCTGCATCCAGTGCTCGGAGGTCAGCTGGGCGAGGACGGGCTCGAGCTCGGACACCGAGATCCCCGCTGCGATCGCCTCGATCTCGGCGTCGACGGCCGAGACGATCCGATCAGTCAGCCCCTCGTCGGGATAGTGGACCACCAACGCAAGGTACGTCGGGTCCCGACTGGTCCAGGCGGAGTCGAGCCCGCCCCACATCGCTCCGACGTCTGCGGCGAGCCTGTCCCTGCGCACGAGCCGGTCGAAGAGCCTCGACGCGCTCCCGTTGGCCAGCAAGCTCGCCACGAGGACCGTCGCGCAGTAGCGCTCCTCGTCTCCGATCGGGTCCGGGACGCGGTAGCCCAAGGCGAGGGCGGGGAGCGGTGCGAGCGCGTCGACGCGCTCGGCACGCCGCTCGCCATCGAGCACCCCCTCGGCGAAGCTCGGCCGTGCGGGCGCTCGACGCCCGGGAATGTCGCCGAAGTGCCGTTCCACCGCGCCGATCGCGGCGTCTGGCGCAGCTGCTCCTGCGATCGTGACCACGGCGTTGGCGGGCGCGTAGTAGCTGTCGAAGAAGCGCTGCACGTCCTCCAGAGAAGCGCCGTCGAGGTCTTCGAAGCTGCCGTAGCCGTTGTGCGCGTTGGCGAACGTGTCGAACAAGAGCGGTGGGAGGTCCGTGAGCCAGGGGAAGCCGCCGTAGGGCTGGTTCAGCACGTTCACCCGGATCTCCTCTTTCACCACTGCGATCTGGTTGGCGAGGTTCTCCTCGGTGATCCGCGGGGCGCGCATGCGGTCCGCCTCGCAGAAGAGCGCGAGCTCCAGGGCGCCCGCCGGCAGCTGCTCGAAGTACACCGTGGCGTCGGGACGGGTGAAGCCGTTGAAGATGCCACCGCTGCCCTGGATGAGCCTGGGGAGCTCTCCTTTGGCGAGGCGCTCGGATCCTTGGAACATCAGATGCTCGAACAGATGCGCGAAACCGGTGGAACCGGGCGGCTCCGATCGGAAGCCGACGTCGTAGTGGACCGCCACCGCGACGACGGGCGCTGACATGTCGGTCAGCACGACGACGCGCAGTCCGTTGGCGAGGATCGAGGTCTCGACCTCTGCTCCCATGCGCTCCTCCGTTCGCGCGACGCGAGGGCGGACGTCCACGCGGGCCGCCCCCGCCTGCGGGCAGGCTACTGCCGCTTCAGCCAACGTCTGCCCTGTCCGCGTTCCCGGGCAATGCTGCGTGGGCATCGCGCCTTCAAGCTCCTCCATCTCCGGCAGCGGTCGCTCGCGCAGGACCGCGATGCCGCGCACCGGCCCGGCCAAGGACGCCTGATTCGACTCGTTTCGCCGGGAGGCTTACCGTTGGGCTGCGCGCGCTCGCCGGGGCGGGGGGAACGCCACGCGCCGGCCGGGTGTGGCAGGCGTCCTTTCGGCACGCGTGGCACGGACTCGAGCGAGAGGGGTGTGGACATGTGGAACAGCTTCAAGACCGATGACCGGCTGGGCATCTCTGCCGAGATCACGACCTACGCGGCTGGCAACGGGGACGAGATCCACGCCTACGTGGTGCGACCGCTCGCCGATGCGCCGGTGCCCGGCATCGTGCTCGTCCATCACATGCCCGGGTGGGACGAGTTCTACCAGGAGTTCGCAGAGCGGCTCGCCCGGCACGGGTACCTGGTCATCTGCCCGGACCTGTACTGCCGCTACGGCCATGGCACGCCCGACGACGTGACGGCGAAGGTCCGCAGCGAGGGCGGGGTCCACGACGACAGCGTGGTCGCCGACTGCGAAGCCGCGGCGCTGTGGCTGCGTGGGAACGCGTCCTGCAACGGAAAGGTCGGCATCATCGGCACGTGCTCGGGCGGACGGCACGCGCTGCTCGCCGCATCGCGGGTGGGTGAGTTCGACGCGGTGGCGGACCTGTGGGGCGGCGGCGTCATCATGGCGCCCGATCAGCTCACGCCGGCCCGTCCCGTGGCGCCGATCGACTACACGGCGGAGCTCGACGCGCCACTGCTCGGGATCTTCGGCAACGACGACCAATCGCCGACCCCTGATCAGGTCGACGAGCACCAGGCCGAGCTAGAGAGGCACGGCAAGTCGTGCGAGTTCCACCGCTACGACGGAGCGGGCCACGGGTTCTTCTACTACCACACGCCCATGTACCGCCAGGAGCAGGCGATGGACGCGTGGGGGAAGGTCTTCGCGTTCTTCGAGACGCACCTGAAGAGCTGAGGCCCATCCGGTGCAATCGCGAGCCGGCACGCCCCGCACCGACCAGGGGCACGCGCCGCGGGCCGCGGCCGGTGGGTCCCGTTCGAACAGGTTCGTGAGAGAGGAGAGCAAGCAGCCATGTGCACGATGATCGCCGTGAGCGCCGCCGTCACCGGTTCCGGCAAGGGGCCGACCGGCTGGTTCCCGGTCACGCGGGCGACGGTCGGCTACGACCACGGGACCCACTCCGGCACAGAGCACGCGCTCTTGCTGGACTTCACCAACTACGACCTCGGCGTCGACGCCCGCGTCGCCCTCGAGCTCGATCTCGGGTCGGGCCGAGCGCTGATGGCGCAGCTTCAGTCTGCGATCGAGGCGGCCGAGGCGATCGAGGTGCCCGGAGACGACGCCGCGATCGAGGTCCCCGGAGACGACGCCGGTGCCCGGGAAGGGTCGTCCGGGAGCAGCGGGGGAGCAGTCGGGGAGCAGGGGAGTAGGTAGCCCCCGCGCAGTCAGGGCTGCTCAGGGACCGGGGCACCCGCCGATGGGCCGGCTGTTGCGGACGTGGACGGTGTGAGCGGAGCCGGCCCGGCGTCGAGCCACGCTCTCGCTCGCTCGTACGCGAGCCTGGCGAGGCGAGCGCCGTGGCGGTAGTCGAAGGTGCCCGGTGGATCGGGCTCAGCCGGGGGGACGACGAAGATCCTGCCGCCGCCTGCCGTGGCCCTGCGGGCGGCGTCCTCGGTCTCTTGGCGGGCGACACGAGTCGTGACGAGCGACACGGAATTCATCGCCACCGCGACCGCGCCGCGCGGCGGCCGACGTCGGCGTGCCGTGGCGGTGGCGAGCACGTAGATGTCGCGCGCCCCGAGGGCCTGGGCCTGACGCACAGGGTGGTTCGCCGAAAGGCTCCCGTCGACGAGCCAGCGCCCGCGCAAGGTGACCGGAGGGAAGAGACCGGGGATCGCCGAGCTGGCGACGAGCGACTCCACCACGTCTCCTTCGACCAGCGTCACCGCCTCCCCCGACAAGGCGTCCGTGGCCGTGATGGCGAGGTGGACGGGAGCGTCCTCGATCCGTGCGAACTGGACCCACGCGCGGATGAGCGACCGGAGCCGATCAGGGGAGACGAGATGGTCGCGTACGCCGAGGAACCCCGCGATCGCCCGGAGCGGGCTCAACCTCACCACGTCGCGCCGCCGCAGCTCGCTCCATGCGGTCACGAGCTGCTGCGCGCCGGCGACGCCGGGGCGGGAGGCGAGGAACGCGGCGTTCAGCGCGCCCACGGACGTGCCGACGAGCAGGTCGGCCTCGACGCCGGCCTCGAGGAGGGCGACGATCGTCCCCGCCTGCATGGGGCCGAGGTTGCCGCCTCCCGAGAGCGCGAAGGCGACCGTCACCGGCCCGGACCTCTGTGGGCCGGGCCCGCCCGCGGCCGGGTCGTGACGCTGGTCATCCCCGAAAAGTATGCGTGTCGCAGGGCGCAGAGGGTGGTTTCCACGTCGGAGGCCGCCGCCCGAGCCGCGGTGGGGTCCCGTTCCGCCCCGCGTCACCCCCGGCGACCGCCCGTGGTGCAATGAGGGGATGGCTCCCGCCGGCGACCCCGAGACCGGTCGCGCGAGGCGCCTCGACCGGCGGCCGGGACGCGCGGCCGGAGGAAAGTCCCGAGAGGAGCCCGCATGGATGGAGCGGGCGCGCCGCCGTGCGCGCCTGGACCTTCGAGGGCGCACGCCTCCCTCGAACGCCCGGTGGGTGCTCGCCGCGGCGCTGTCGGTGGCGCTGTCGCTCGCCTTGGACATGGTCGCCGTGCACGTCGCGAAGACCGAGCTCCCGAGCACCCGCCACTTCTCGCACTTCCGCCTCGCCGACTACGGAACGCTCACTGTCGTTGGCGCCCTCGCGGGCGCGGCGGGGTGGGCCGCGGTCGTCCGGCTGAGCTCTGCGCCGCGCTGGCTCTTCCTGCGGCTGGCCGTGGTGGTCACCTTCGTGTTGTGGCTCCCCGACGTCTGGATCCTCGTGCAGGGAGCGACGGGGGAGGGCGTCGCCACGCTCGCGGTGATGCACCTGTTGGTCGTGCTCGTGACCTACAACGTGTCCGTTCGCCTCGCAGCGCCCTCGGGCCCGCCGGTGACGGAGGCCGGCGCCGCCGCTGAGCGTGAGCTGGCGCCGCTCCACCTGTCGGAGGCCGCGGTGCGGCGCATCTGGAGCACGATGGGACTGCTCGTGGCGCTCGAGCTCGTGCTCGGCGTCGTCGTCATCGTCTCCGTCCCGTTCCGGCGGTCGGCTGCCCTCATCCCCGCACGCGGAACGTGGGTCTACGCGGCACACGGGGCGGTGGGCATCGTGCTCGGAATCGGCGCGCTCTGCGTCCTCGTCCTCTCGACGGCGGCGACCAGGATGGGCCGGATCGGTGCGGTCCTGGGCGTGGGCGGCATCGGCGTGGGCCTCGTCGGCGGGGTGCTCGCGAGCTTCCAGACGACGAGGCTCCTCGGCATGGTGGTGATGCTGGTCGGCGTGATCGTGGCAGGGGTGGGCTATATGTGCCCGTCGCTCGAAGCGCTCGGCAAGTCGGAGATGGCGAGGGCCGCATCGGCACGGGCGCAGCTCGCCGCGCAGGCCGAGGCGCGTGAAAGGACGGCAAGCAACGGGGGAGCTCCGGTGACGAGCGACCGGGTCTCTTCGATCGGCCACAGCGCAGCTCCACCAACGGTTTGACGCCGCACGCGCCCGGCGCCCTCCCCGGCCCACGTGCCGCATGCGTCGTGCACGCCCGCCCACCCACGTGCCGCATGCGTCGTACGACCCGCCCCGGCCGAACGAGCGCTCGATGAGGACGGGAACGGGACGCCGCCCCTGATCCTTGCTTGCGTCGTCGCTTGCTGGCAGAGTGTCTGCAGCGGTGGAGCTTTGCGTGTCGTCATCGCAAACGGCGAGGTGACGGGGGGTAGGCCAATGGCAGTCGCAGAGCCAGTGCAAGAGAGCCCCGGGGGCGGTTCGGGGAGCGGGTTCGCCAGCTACGAGAGGACGGACCTGCAGCTCAGGAAGACGATGGGCCTGACGCAGCTGACGGCCCTTTCGCTCGGAGCGATCATCGGGTCCGGATGGCTGTTCGCAGTGCTCAGCGCGGACAGCGTGGCCGGACCTGCGTCGCTGTTCTCGTGGCTGATCGGCGGCGTCTGCGTGCTGTTCATCGCGTTCACCTACATGGAGATCTCGGCGATGCTCCCGCGGACCGGAGCGCTGTCGAGGTACCCGCAGCTCACCCACGGCGGCTACGCCGGGATGCTCCTCGCGTGGTCCTACTTGCTCTCCGCGGTCACCGTGCCGACGATCGAGGCAGAAGCGTCGGTCACGTACCTGAATTCCGAGTTCCCGAAGATCGGGCTCATCTCGCCCAACAGCACGATCCTCTCGTGGCCGAAGGGCATCATGCTCGGCTACGGGTTCATGCTCTTCTTCTTCGTGCTGAACTTCGTGGGCATCCGGTTCCTCTCGGAGGTCAACCGGTGGGTCGTGCTGTGGAAGCTCGTGATCCCCACGCTCACCTTCATCTTCGTGTTCTTCGCGTTCAGGAGCTCGAACTACGGCTCGGCTGTCGGCGGCATCGCGCCACTCGGCGCGTCGCCGATCTTCGAGGCGGTCGCGACGACCGGCATCGTCTTCAGCTTCCTCGGCTTCCGCCAGGCGCTCGAGTACGCCGGGGAAGCGCGCAGGCCCCAGCGGGACGTCCCACGGGCGACGCTCATCTCCGTCGGGATCGCGATCGTGCTCTACACGGTGCTCCAGATCGCCTTCACCGGCGCCATCCGATGGGGGAGCATCGGCATCAAGATCGGGAACTGGTCCGCGCTCTCCACCAGCACGTGGGCAAGCGGACCCTTCTACAGGGAGCTGCACGCCGCAGGGATCGGAGCGCTCGCCGGCTTTGCCGCGCTGCTCATCTGGGACGCGGTCATCTCTCCGGCCGGGACCGGGTACGTCTACATGGGCACGGCGACGCGGACGTTCTACGGGATGTCGGTCCAGCGCCTCTTCCCGCCGGGGATGCAGGTCATGAACCGGTTCGCGATCCCCTGGACCGCCCTCGTGGCCTCGATCTTCGTCGGCGGGCTCTTCTTCGTCCGGGAGCCGAGCTGGTACGGGCTCGTCGGGTTCATCACGTCGACCACCGTCCTGACGTACATCATGGGCGGTGCCGGGCTGATGTCGCTCCGGCGGCTGGCGCCGACCTGGCGAAGACCGGTGCGCCTGCCGTACCCATGGGTCCTGTGCGCCCTCAGCTTCATCGCGGCGACCGAGGTCGTCTACTGGAGCGGCTTCTCCGTCCTCGTCGAGGTGGTGACGTTCGTGATGATCTCCATCACGATCTACCTCATGTACTACGCGCCGGCGAAGGGCTTCATGTCCAACAACCAGGGTCTCTCGCTCGGGCTCGTGTACCTCGTCGCGTGGGTGTGGATCGCGGCCAAGGGCGGCTGGGTGCTGCGCGCAGGGACGCTCCCGGTCGCAGGCTCGTGGACCTTCGGCACCTACTTCACCGCCTTCGCGGTGGCGCTCGTGCTGGTCACGACGGCGACCTGGCTCCTCTCGAACCACGAGGGACGCAAGCATGTCCAGGCGTCGTGGTGGTTCATCTTCTTCGTGATCTCCCTGTTCCTCCTCTCGTACTACGGCAGCCTCGGGGTCAACGCGTCGAACGCGACCGTTCACTTCCCGTACGACTACCTCATCGCGGCAGCGATCGGACTCGTCTCCTTCCTCTGGGCCGTCTACAGCGCCTTCGAGACCGACGAGCTTCGCGAGCTCCATGGCGCCCTCTCCGAGGGTCGCCCGCTCGCCGCGGTGCCGGAGACGGAAGCGGCCTGGCACCCGCTGCACGGGGGGGACTCCCCCTCGACGGAGGGCGCCGGCTGAGCCGGTCAGTCCTCGCCGGGCTCCTCGTCGCGATCCGCGCTGCCGGGAGTGCGCGCCTTCAACCAGTCGCCGAGCTGGCGGCCGAGACGCTGGAGGTCGCCGGCGGTGCGCTCCATGAACGAGGAGAACTTGGCACGGTAGGCGGCGACCGCCGCGTCGAACTCCGCCGACGGCGGCGGCTCCTGCCCGCGCCGGGCGTACGATCCCGAGCGGATCCGGTCGTAGTCGCCTGACTGGACCCACTCGACGAGCTCCTTCACGCGGCGCACGGCGAAGGGGTGGTCCATCCGGAGCTCTGCCCAGAACCGAGCGTTGCGCGAGAAGAGGTCGTCTTCCCCGTGGTACTCGGTCGCCTGCTTCAGGAAGGCTTCGAAGCTCATGCCGGGGAGGGCGCCTCCGGCGAGCCGCATCATCACGCGGCAGGGGTCGAGCGGGTCCGCCCGCACGAGCGCCGCTGCGCGGTCCGAGGAGAGCTCGGCCGCACGAGCCCACTCCAAGAGCGCGTAGTAGAGACCTCTCGCCGGCAGCCCGAGCAGGAGCGACTTCGGGAGGGCGCCGTTCAGGAACTGGCCGAGCAGCACGAGCGCGGTCGTGTAGTAGTAGTGCTCGGACAGCACGTGGCCGGCCTCGTGCGCGAGGACCGTCTGCACCTCGTCGATCGTGTAGCCCGATACCAGCGACGAGTTCATCACGACGATCGGCTTGTTGGCGCCGAGCGTCATCGCGTTCACGTCGGCCCGGTTGTAGACGTAGAGGTCGGGAACCGACGGCAGGTCGAGGATCGTCGCTGCCTGGATGTAGCGGCGCCACACCTCCTCGAGCTGCTCGGGACCCAGCTTCACCGCGTTGCCGAGGATGATCTGACGGAGCCGCTTCTCGTGTCCGAGGTCGATGAGCCGTTTGATGACCTTGTCGAGCAGGGGCACGGCGTGGAGCGCCGACGTCGCCGCGCGGTCTGCGGGATGCTCGTAGGCCTTGGCGCTGATCTGCTCGTAGCGGTACGACGCCTCGATGGTCATCGCGCCTCCCTGGTGCAACCGTCCCCTCGTCCCAGAGGGCGCCTGCGAGCGTACCGCGCCCACTGCCGGCGACAGGGGCGCCGTTCGGGTGCCTGAAGGCCCGCCGACGGCGGGCATGATGGGTGAATGGGCGCGGGCGAGATCGGTACGGACGCGTCCGGTGGCCCGTCGTTCCCCCCGGGCGTCGCCGTCATGGTGCGGTCGTTGTCCGCCGCGGTCGCGCTGCAGTGGGCCGGCGCCGGGGCCATCCTCCCCCTCCTCCCGCTCTACGTGAAGGCGCACGGCGGCTCCGACGCGATCGTCGGGGCGGTGATGGCGGCGTACTTCGCCGCTGCCTTCGTCTTCCAGTACGCATCCGGGCGGATGTCCGACCGCGTCGGTCGGGTTCCGTTGCTCATCGGCGGCCTGCTCACGTACGCAGCCGGCAGCCTGCTCTTCCTCGTGCCCGGCCCCGCCGCATTGGACGTCGTGTTCCGCGCTCTGCAGGGAGCGGGCGCCGGCGGGGCGATGGTCGCGGCCCTCGCGATGCTGTCGCACGCTACGCCGCTCTCGTTCCGTGGCCGCGCGACCGGGCGCATCTACGGCGCCGAGCTGGGGGGCCTGGCAGTCGGCCCCGTCATCGGGAGCGTGGCGGGCGTCGGCGCGATGCAGTGGTTCTTCGTCGCCGCAGGGGTTGCCTCCGTCCTGGCGATCGGACCGGTCCTGGTCGCGAGCCGCGCGGCGAGGGAGACGGCGAGGGAGACGGCGGGGCAGGCGGCGAGGGAGACGAACGGGCAGGCGGCGAGGCAGGCGGACGGTTCCGCATCGGCTGTCCCGGCGCCGATCACGGCGGGGCTCGACGCCGCACCGGCGGCCGCGGGGGATTGGGCGACGGGCGCCGCCACGTGGCCCGCGGACGATCTGCCGGCCGCCGGCACGGGCCTCCCCAGGGGTCTCGCCGAGCGGGCGGTCTGGGGGGCACTCCTCGCCTCTGCGACCGTCGGCGTCACCTCGGGCGTCTACGAGTCCTGCTGGACGCTCCTCATGACGCACCATGGCGCGGCCCCCTGGGAGGTGGGCGTGAGCTGGACGCTGTTCGCCCTCCCGTTCGCCCTCATGTCACGTCCGGCGGGCTGGCTCGCGGACCACTTCGACCGGCGATGGATCGGGGTGTCCGCGCTCATCTGGACGGTCTTGTTCTGCGCCGCCTACCCGTTCGTCCCCGGGGTCCTTCCTCTCATGGTGCTGGGGATCTGGGAGTCGGCCGGCTTCTCGCTCGCGTTGCCCGCCACGCAGTCGCTCCTCGGCGAGGGAACGGCCCCAGAGCGCCACGGCCACGCCCAGGGCCTGTTCGCGGCGAGCCAGACGGGTACGACGGCGCTCGCCGCAGCCGGCGGGGGCGCGCTCTTCGGCGTCGCGCCATGGGTGCCCTTCGACGTCGGCGCCGCCTGCTGCGCCGTGATCGTCGTCTTGGTGGCGGTGTCCTGGCGGCGGGTGCCCGGGCGCGTCCGGGTCGTGCCCGCACGTGTCGCTTCGGCCGACGTGTGAGAAGGCCGGGCGCGCGGGGGCCCTTCTCCCCGGCCGGCGTGTGAGAAGGGCGGGCGCGCAGGGGCCCGGAACTGCTCGCTGGTATCTCCACGACCGCGAGCG
>JAJZMD010000089.1 GCA_021803085.1 Actinomycetes bacterium | reverse complement strand
AGAACGGTTCCCCTGTAGCACGCTCACATCAGTCGGTTCAGCTCCCCGACACGTCAGCCCGGCCACCCGACGATGTTGCGGTCAATTCCCTGTTGTGGAAATCGGCGCTAACGACCGGCGGACGTGCCGGTCCTCGGGGGCGTTCACGGCTGTCAGACTTCAGACCCTGCTGGGCCGGATCGCGCCGCTCTGGTCGGTCCGCTCCAGAACAGACCGCAGGGCCGCGGCCACTTCGTCCGCCTCTTCCTCGGTCATCACGAGTGGCGGCGAGAGGATCAACGTGCTGCCGCCGGCTCGCACGATGACCCCGGTCTCGCTCCGGATCACGTCCTGCGGAGCGCCTTCCATGGGCAACGGTGCCCGCGTCTCGCGGTCGGCCACGAGCTCGACCGCGAGCATCATCCCGACGCCGCGGACGTCGCCGACGACGACGAGCTCGAGTAGTTCCTCCAGTCTCGCGAGCAGGTGGGCGCCCGTCGTGCGGGCGCGGTCGAGAAGCCCCTCGCGTTCGATCGTGGCGAGGTTCTCCAACGCCACCGCACATGCAGTCGGATGGCCGCTGTACGTGAACCCGATCGGGAACCCGTAGTGCTCGTCCGCGGTGATGGTGGCTCCGATCTCGTCCGAGACGAGGACGGCCCCGAGTTGCATGTAACCGCTCGTGATGCCCTTGGCAGTGACGATGACGTCCGGCTCGACGCCGAAGTGCTGCGCGCCGAACCACGATCCGGTACGGCCGTACGCGGTGACGACCTCGTCGAAGATGAACAGGATCCCGTGGCGCCGCAGGACCTCCTGTACGCGCGGCCAGTAGTCGTCAGGGGGCACGATCATCCCGGCGACGCCCATGATCGGCTCGCCGATGAAGGCCGCGACGCGCCCGGGGCCGATTTCCTCGATCGCGTCCTCAAGCTCGTTGACGAGGAAGTCGGTCGGGTCCTCGCCGCCGAACAGCTCCGTGTGGTACGGCCACGGAGGCGTCAGGTGGCGGAAGTGCGGAACGATCGGCCCGAACCCCTCGTGGTAGAGGGGGAAGCCCGAGGCGGAACCTGAGCCATACCCGACGCCGTGGTAGGCGAGGTTGCGCGCGAGGATCCACGTCCGCTCGCCGTCGCCGCGCCGGTGATGGAAATAGCGTGCCATCCGGAGAGCGACCTCGTTGCCCTCGGAGCCGCCGCTCGTGAAGTAGGCGTGAGTTTGTCGCTCGGGAGAGATTGCGACGAGCCGCTCGGCGAGCTCGATCGCGCGCTCGTTCGTGAACTCCCAGAAGCTCGTGAAGTATTCAAGCTTCCGCATCTGGCGCGAAGCGGCCTCGGCGATCTCGCTGCGGCCATGGCCGATCTGCGCCAGCCAGAGACCGCCAGTCGCGTCGATGTACTCCTTGCCATTCGCGTCTCGGAGGCGGCATCCCGACCCCTCGACCATGACCACGCGTTCGTGGTAGCCGTGCGGGAGGTACGGGTGGATGATCGTACTCCGGTCGCGTTCTGCGAGCGCGTCAGCCCGGGACGGCGAAGTGATCGACGTGGTCATGCGACTCCTCCTGGTCCGGGAAAGTGGATGGCCCGTACGCTAGGGACTGTCGTAAAGTCTGGCTATGCATACAGCGAAGCGACCGTCCGATTCGCGCAACGAACCTCGGTCGCGACCGCCACCTCTGGCTACATACGAGGTGTTTCGGACGAGCGACCTCGAAGAAGCGCGCGATCAGGTCGGAAAGATCTTCTGCCCGCACCGGCTCGAGCTCGTCCGCGGGCATCGCCTCGACGCGGTGCAGAACGCCGCCAGCGTCGGCGACGTCCGCCTGAGCTTCCTCAGCTACGGAGGCGCCGTGGAGATCGTGTCGAGGCCGCTCAAGACCTTCTACCTCGTGCAGATTCCGATGGCGGGGGGGGCAGACGTCACCGTGGGGTCGCAGTCGGTCGTCTCCACGCCGTCGCTCGCCTCCGTGCTCTCGCCCGACGAGCGCATCTGGATGCGCTGGTCGGCTCGCAGCCTCCAGTTCGACGTCTACTTCGACCGTCACGCGCTCGAACGTCGCCTCAGGGCGATGCTCGGCGACGGCGACGGCGAACCGCTTCGGTTCGGGCTCAGAATGGAGCTCGGCACCGAGGCCGCGCGCAGCTGGCTGCGCCTCGTGACCCTTCTCCACGAGGAGTTCGAGCGGAAAGGGGTGCTGCTCCGTCAGCCCCTTGCGGCGGCCCAGCTCGAGGACCTGCTGATGACGACGCTTCTGCTCGCACAGCCGAGCAACTACTCCGACCGGCTGCAGGGGTGCGTAGTCCAGGTTGCGCCGCGCTCGTTCCGACGCATTCTCGACCACATCGACGGGCATCTGCACGAGCCGCTCAGAGTCAGCGACCTGGCCCTCGTCGGGGCCATCAGCGTCCGCTCGCTCGAGATGGCGTTTCACCGCAACCTCGGCACCACGCCCACGGCGTACATCCGAGATCTGCGGCTCCAGCGGGCTCACGCCGACCTGGTGGCCGCAGACCTCCTCGACGGCGTCTCCGTCTCCGAGATCGCCTGCAACTGGGGCTTCACGCATCTCGGCCGGTTCGCGGATCTCTACCGGCGGACCTTCGGCGTCTTACCCTCCGAGACGCTGCGCAGTTGATCCCGCGAGTCGCTGGTCAGCCGCGGGACCGCGCGGTCTCGAACAGGGCGTCGACGATCTTAGTGCTCTGGATCACAATTTCGATGACGTATTCCCAGGTCCCTCGCGACGCCTCGCTCAGGCGGCGAGCTGGTAGTCCGGTTTGTCGGCAAGCTTCTTCATGAGGACGATGAGGTCGTCTCGGGTGAACTTCCACTCGAAAGGTTCGGCCGCCTGCTCGTAGCGGCGCTCGAAGGCAGCAAGACGCGACTCGATCTCGGCGAGGTCCGTGGAATCGTTCGGGGAAAGCACCTTGCGCTGGATCACCGAGAAGTAGATCTCCACCTGGTTGAGCCACGATGCGTGGATCGGAAGCTGGACGAGCTCTGCGTTCGGCCAGCGAGCGCTCAGCCGTGCGCAGGCCGCTTGGCCGCGGTGGCTGCTGCCGTTATCGACGACCCAGTACACGCGGCGAGCCGAGGCATAGGGCTCGGTCGTCATCACCTGGTCGACCAGGCGATCGAAGGGCACGATGCCCGTCGTGGGCTCGCAGCGCCCGAAGATCTTGGCTCGGTGGACATCCCAGGCGGCAAGGTACTGGAGCGCGCCGCCTCGCTTGTACTCGAACTCGAGGCGCGTCGTGCGTCCTCGTGCCGGCGCCAGGGTCTCTTGCCTGCGGACGCGTGCTTGGATGGAGGTCTTCTCGTCCGAGGAGATGACGAAGTCATCGTCCCCGAGCAGCTTTCCCTCCCACTCTCTTGCGTAGAGGTCGAGCACCCGAGCGGCCTTGGTCTCGAAGGCAGGGTCGCGGGGGAAGATCCACGAGCGGTGCTGCCACGGCTTGATCGCGTCCTCCGACAGCCGGCGCCAGATGGTGGTGCCCGAGATCTCGGCGACGATGCCCCGCTCGATCGCCTCCCTCCGGAGGTCGGGCACATAGAGCCGGCTGAGCGGCACGCCGAGCCGGGAGGGCAGCTCGCAGGCGAGCGACTTCACGGCCACGACCACCTCGGGGGGGAAAAGCCGGGGGTCGGCCGCCCCGGGGCAGCTCCTCGAGGCCCGGCAGGCCTTGCTCGAAGAACCGTTTTCGCCACTTGGAGACGATCACCCGCTTGGTGTCGAGCCTCCTGGCGATCTCCTCGTTGTCGAGGCCCTGCGCGGCCATGAGCACGATCTTGGCACGGATGACTTCTCGATACGGTGCCGTATAACGGCGCGCCCGTGCCTCCAGTTCGCTCCGCTGTTCCGTCGTCAGCTCCAGTACGTACGGGCTCTGTCTCGGCACCAGGCTGGGCCAGTTCCAGTGATCACTGCACGGCGGCAGCAGCGTACAGCGCGGCGGGGCTCTGGTAGCCGAGGCTGCGGCGGCGCTGTCCTTTGACATCGAAGCGACGTGATCGACATGGGCTCGGGCGACCGACGCGAGGTCGGTACCCCAGGGGAACCAGAAGCG
>JAJZMD010000277.1 GCA_021803085.1 Actinomycetes bacterium | reverse complement strand
GCGACCCACCACGACAGCCACTGCGCACCTGCCGGGCTCCGCAGCGTCGGCGCGAGCGCGTCTCGGCGGTCCCGGACCGTGGTGGCGACGGGGGGCGGCACCCTCGCGTCGGCGGGGACGTCAAGCCCGCATGCATCGCGGGTGAACAACGCGATGTCGAGGAGCGAAGAACTGCTCTCGATCCCCACCCGCCATGAGCACTGGCCCGCTGGATGCATGGCGGCACCACCTCCACCAGCAACCTAGCTACTTCGCCCGGAAAAAGGGGACTCTGACGAGCGGGGACGATGGTTCGAGCGCATCGTGGACGGCCCGAGGCCGCCCGATCTCCCGCCTTTTCGGCCTCACTTCCGACTTCGGACCCTCCAAGTTTCGGGAGGGACCGCGCCGGGTGAGACTGAGCGACGGGAGCTCAGGTGCGGCCTTGCTTCGCCCAGGGTCTGCCATCGGGAGGCCCGGTCCCGTCCGGCTCCGTCGGTCCGTCTGCGGCAGCCGCCGGTATTGCCGCTCGTCTCGTCTGGAGGGCGGTGACCTTCGTCGCGTTGTGGGCGAATACTCCCCAGCCGCACCAGGTGGCCGCCCCGGCGGTGCCGTCGAGGAGCGTCCGCTCGAGTCCCCAGGAAGCTCCTATGTCAAGCGGTTTTCGACAAGATCCTGGTCACGCGCCGAATAGCAGCGGAGCCCGGGTGCGTCGTTGTGGGCCGTGGGGCGTACCTCTTGTAGGTCTCGTGGGCCACTTCGTGCTTCAGGTACGCGATGACCCGGAGCCGGGCGTCGCGACGAGATCGACGAGCTGTTCGGCCAGACGGTCTGCGGCGGGACGTCGGAGACCAACGGCCACGATGACCGATCGCTGTCCTTTGCGAAGCCGCACCATCCATGCTCGCTCGGGCGGACGCCCCCGGGAGGTGGCCGAGCCCATGTCGACCTCGACGGTGATGGGCGTGTCGTTCCGGGCTTGTCGGGTCCGATGGGAACGGACCCGACAAGCCGGCGAGCAGAACTGAACGGGCCGGCCGGTGCTTTGTTGGCGGATCGGCTCGCTGCAGCCGGGCCCAGCACAGACAGCGGTCGTTTCGTAACGATACGAAACCGGCAGCGACGGGGATCGCTGCCTTGTCGAGTGCTCGTTCACGTCGCCTTCCTCTCGAGCTCTTCGTCACGCCCAAGAGCACCAGAGCAAGAGCGTGTCGTCGCGGGCCGTGGGACGAGCGTCTTGTAGATCTCTCGGGCCACGTAGCGCTTCAGGCAGCGGATGATGTCCTTGTCGGTCTTGCCCTCGGCCTTCCTGCGCTCGACGTAGGCGATCGTGCGCGGGTCATGGGCCACGCGGGTGTGCACGATCCTCCACAGCGCCGAGTTCGCCTGACGGTCCCCGCCGCGGTTCAGGCGATGGCGGACGTTCTTTCCCGAGGAGGCGTCGACGGGGCTCGCCCCGCAGAGCGCGGCGAAGCTCGCCTCAGTGGCGATGCGCTCGGGGTTGTCCCCGACCGCCGAGAGCAGCGTGGCAGCGACCTGCACCCCGACGCCCTGCTTGGCGGTGAGCGCGTCGGGCGCGGCCAGCTCGACGAGCTCTGCCATCGCCGCATCGAGTCCGGTGATCTCTTCGCTCAGGTGCTGGTAGCGCCGTGCGACGCTACGGATCGCCACCTTCGCCGCCTCGAGCGGATCGGCGAGCGGACCGGGGCGGAACCCCGCCGCTACCTGCACCCGCTGCTCGCTCGAGAGCGGCCGCAGGCGAGCACGGAGCTCCTCGGGAGCGGTGAGGACGAGGTCCCGGAGCTCATTGATCGCCATCGTGCGTGCCTTGACCGCGCCGCAGCGCGCCACCCGGAGCGCTCGCAGGGACTCGGCGGCGCCGTCATGGGACTTTGGAGCTCCGCTCGCCTCACCAGAGAGCACGGCCCGCGCCGCGGCCTCGGCATCGGTCGGGTCGGACTTGCCCCGTCGCCTGCGCACCTGGCGGTTCGGGCGGATCACCTCGATCACCTCGACGCCGTGGGTGGCGAGGTGCCGGGCGAGCCCGGCCCCGTAGCTGCCAGTGCCCTCGACTCCGACGCCCGTGAGCTCGCCGTGGCGTTCCATCCAGGTCAAGAGGGAGCCGTAGCCCTTCTTGTTGGTGCAGAACGACTTCGTGCCGAGGATCCGTCCGAGCTCGTCGATGACGGCGGCGACGTGGGTGTCGGCGTGGGTGTCGACGCCGCCGGTGACACGGCGGCGCGTTCCTGGCATGCTGGTCATGTCATCTCTTCCTCATTCGGGGTGGGCAGGTGGCGCTCCCGGCTGGGACGGGCGGACCGAGCACTTCCAAGACACGAATCGGTCAGGCTCCTATCAAGTCACGGTCCGTCCCGGCCGGCAGTTCCGTGTCGTCTCGTCGGGCCCGGCCGGCGGTTCCTCGTCGAGACACGCCACCCAATGGGCAGCGGTCAGCGTGCTTGCGAGCCAGACCGAACCCGGCGGGACAACACGACCTTCATGTCCCAGCTCACCTGTGCAGCGCAAGGGGACAACTCGTGGATCTTCGACAGGAGCTCGGGTTATCCACCTCCTCCCCCCAGACCCCCATCCTCTCACTACTACTGCAACTAACTGTGCTTCGCACTCTCATCATGACGAAGTGCGTGCTTGAGGTGCGAGATGCGCCCCTCGGAGCCGGTGCGCCACTTCACGAGGCGGCGGAAGGACCGGCCCGACTCGAGCGCCCGGCGCTGGGCGCTCTTGCGGCCCTTGTAAGGGATGACGACCTTCGACGCGCCGACGGCCTCGAGAGCGGCCTCGACGCCGGGGGCCGAGTAGCCCCGGTCGGCTGTGACCGCTTGCGGAGCGCGTCCGAACAGCGCCTTCACCCGCTCGATCGCCGAGACGATCAAGGTGGCGTCGTTCGGGTTGCCCGGGAACACCGCGAGATCGAGCACGAGACCGTCGGTGTTGTCGGCGACCTGGGCCTTGTAGCCGAACTCGACCGGCTTGCCGAGGCGGCCCTTTCTGATGGGCCGAGCGTCGGGATCGTGCAGCGACACGATCCGGGTCGACCCATCTGGCATGTCGCCGTCGATGCGGCTTCTCGCCTGGACGACGACTTGCTCGAGCTGACCGGCCACGCGCTGGATCTCGGCGACGAGGGACGACGCCTTCCCCGACGCGCCGGCGCTGGCGCCGGCGAGCGAGCGTCCGGCGTTGTGGGCAACCGATCGTGCCTCTGCGATCGTCACCTCGGCGAGATCCGCGAGCTCACCCGTGATGGCGAGCACCTCGACCTTTGCCTCGTCGCTTCGCCGGCGAAGCCATGCCCCGATGTCGTGGGCGCGGCGGCGGACAGACCGCGTCCGGTTGCGAAACGGCGTCCGACGAGCGAGGCCCAGCCGCTTTAGGCGCTCGACGCTGCTCGCGAGCTTCGCCACGCCGCGAGCGAGCAGCCCCGAGTCGGTCGGATACGCGACGTTCGCGGCAACGACGGTGGTGTCGATCCGCACCTTGTCGAGCTTCACGAGGTGCTCGCCGGCCGCCTTTTTGAGCAGCGCTTCGTTGAGCTTTGCGACGAGATCGTCCCCGCAGCGCTTGGTGATCTTCATGAGCGTGGAGGGGTCGGGAACCGTGTCGTAGGGGCCGATCCGGCAAAAGCGCCGCCAGGCGAGCGAGTCGGCCACCTCGGCACAGAGGGTCTCGAAGCCGAGGCGGTAGCGGTAGCGCAGGTGCATGAGCCGCAGGTAGGTCTCGATCGGGATCGAGGGCCGTCCGAACAGCAACGAGAAGTGCGGCACGAACGCCTCGAAGAAGACCGGGTCGTCAAGGAGCTCGTCGACCGCAGAAAGCCCCGGCGGGAGGCGGCGGAACTCGTCGGGGAGGAGGGACTCCCAGAGGGCCTGCTGGCCGTCTACTTTGGTGCGCAACACGGTGGCTCCAATCCCTTTCGCAATGGGCGGTTGGAGCCATCGTGTCAACATTCGGCGCAGAACGCGAGCACCCTCCGAAGCACGAAGTCCAGCTCAGTGGCTATTTTTCGAACTCGTTTTTCCGGGCGAAGTAGCTAGGTATGCGACGGCGAGGGCGGCGCAC
>JAJZMD010000293.1 GCA_021803085.1 Actinomycetes bacterium | reverse complement strand
ACCCTCTGACCTGCACCTTCGTGGTGAGGTCTTCACGTTTGGCGTTGACCTGGTCGTTCAACACCTGATCCAGGGGTCACCCACAGGATAAGCGCCCCGTACCCACACCCGGAGGCTCAGCGCCGCCGGGGAGTGCGGGGATCGGCGTCGACGATCGAGAGGCTGAGCTCCTCGAGCTCGTGCACGAGTGCACGCAGGCGCCGCTCGTTGTCGAACCACGCTTGGTACTCGGCGACCTGTTCGGGGCTGAGCGTGCGGCTCGTGGTCTTTCCCGCGACCTTTCGGCTCCACTGGACGTAGGGGCCGTGGAGGGCTGGGGGGTCGGCGTGACAGTGGCAGCCGGCGTGGGTGCACGAGAAGTACCGCTCGGTGAGGCTGCCGGGGAGGACGAAGCCCATCTCCCCGAGGGCCGCGGCGATACGAGCCTGCTCGTTTCGCTGCCTCGGGCTGACCGGCACGCTCCACCTTCCCACGAGCATCCCCCACCGGATGGGGTGGCACACAGTATATATACGGGGTGCTCTCGGTGGAGGTGGCCGCCACGATCGAGGGGTTCAGCCCCCGCACGGTGTCTGGCGCCGCTGCCGCCTTCGCCAAGGAGGTGACCGCAGCCGCCGGGCCGCCGACGCGCAACCGGGCCAAGGCGTACTTGTTCGCAGCCTCCCGACTCGGGGCGTTCTGCGAGTCCATCGGCCTCGAGCTCACTGCCACCGTGGCGCTCCACCCCTCTGTGGTCGAGCGCTGCTGTGCGCCGGGGATGACCACGATGTCGGCACCGACGCGCCGCACGGTGCGCACCAACCTGCGGGCGATCGCCCGGGTGCTTCGCCCCGGGCCACCGGTGGTGGCGCTCGGCCGCGAACAGGCCAAGGCTCCCTACTCGAACGCAGAGATCGCCAGCTACCTCTCCTTGGCGGACGCCCAGCCGACCGAGTCGCGGCGCATGCGCGCGAGCGCCCTCGTGTGCCTATCTGCAGGTGCGGGGCTCGTGGGCGCGGACCTCAAGGCCGTCACCGGTGAAGACGTCGTCGCGCGCTCTGGGGGCGTCGTGGTCTGCGTGCGCGCGGGCCCAAGACCCCGAGTCGTGCCGGTGCTGTCGAACTATCACGACCGGCTCCGCGTGGCCGCCCGCTTCGCCGGCACGCGCCTTTTGATCGGCGGGACATCGCTCACCCGGCGCAACGTGACCACCCCGCTCACCGCGTCGCTTTCCGGCGGGCGGGATCTCCCACGGCTCGAGATCGCACGGCTGCGAGCCACCTGGCTCGTGCGCGTGGCCGAGACGATCGGGCTCGACGCGTTCATGGGTGCGGCCGGCATCACCTGCTCCCAGCGTCTTGGGGACCTCGTGGCCTTTCTGCCACGGCCAGACGAGGCGCGCGCCGTCGCCTTGCTTTCGGAGATCCGGCCCTGACGCGCGTCGACCTCGCCCGGGCAGAGGCACTCCTCGACGCCCCCGCACTGTCGGCAGAGATCGCCCGCGTCGAGTCTGCCCTCCCCCTCGGGGTCAGAGCCCGGCAATGTCCCGTGCGCACCTTCGTGCTCGGGATGCTGCTCACCCAGGCCGACCACCGTCCGGCACACCTCTCCCGGGTGCGCGAGGCGCTCGTCTCGCTGCCTCGGGTCGACCGGCTGCGCCTCGGGGTCGACGTCGACTGGCACGGGACCCCCCACCAGCTCACCTACCGCCAAGTGGAGTACCTCAACGCATTGGTCGAGACGGCGCTCGGAAAGCACGAGCCCGACGGGCTCGCCTCCGAGGTGCTGCAGCGCTTCGTCGACGCGCTCATCGAGGCGAGCGTGCCTCAGGCGGCGAGGGAGGGTTCCACCTCGCTCGCCATCGACTGGACCGACTACGAGAGCTTCGCCCACCCACCGGGACGTGACGGCGTCTGCGCTGACCCCGAAGCCGCCTGGGGCCATCGGCGCGGCGGCGGGCCGGGCGAAAAGGGCGAGCTGTTCTTCGGCCACTACTGCTCCCTCGCCACGATCGTGAGCGACGAAGCGGGCCCCGAGGTCGCAGAGCTCGTCTGCCATATGACGCTCAGCGCCTGTTCGCACGACCCGGTCCCGGTCTTCGTCAGGGACCTCGTCCAGGCGGCAGGGGACGGGAGGATCCACCTGGGCGACGTGCTCGCCGACTCGGGATACGCCCATCGCGTACCCGAGCACTTCGCGCTCCCGCTGCGTCGGGCAGGGGCAGATCTCGTGATCGATCTCCATCCCCAGGACCGGGGCCCCCAGGGCACGCATGGCGGGGCGATCTGCCACAACGGGAACCTGTACTGCCCGGCCACTCCGAAAAGGTTGTTCGAGCTCTCCCCGCTCGCACGCGACGCCAGCGCCGAAGAGGTCGCTGCTCACGACGAACGGGCCGCCGAGCTCGCCCGCTACAAGCTCGGCCGCCTCACCGCAACAGACGCAGACGGCTACCACCGGGTCATGTGCCCGGCCCTGTTGGGCAAGGTTCGCTGCCCGTTGCGGGAGGCGTCGATGATGCTCGATCTCACCCGGCCCGAGGTCATCTCGCCACCAGAGCACCCGCCCACCTGCTGCACGCAGCGAACCATCACCGTGCCGCCGTCGGTCAACGCCAAGACCGCCCAGAAGCACGACTATCCCTCCAGGCCTTGGCGCCGCTCGTTCGCTCGCCGCACCGGCGTCGAGCGCTCGAACGCCCGGGTGAAGGATCCGGCGACGATCGACATCGGGAAAGGTTGGTGTCGGCTGATGGGCCTCGTCGGACCGACGCTGTTGCTCACCGCGGCCCTCGCCATCCGCAACCTCGCGATCGCCGACGCCTTCGAGGTGCGACGGGCAGACGACGAGCGCCGCCAGCGCGTGGGGCTTGCTCCACGGACCAGGCGCCGTCGGCGGACCACGCTCAGCGACCTCGTCGGCGCATCCCCGTAGTCGTCTGCACGTTCCCGCGGAAACGCCGTGCCGAGCTCGTCTCGGCGCGGCCGTGGTCGCCCAACCGGCGCGTCAACACGACCTACCGGACTTCCGAGCGCGTCACAGCCCCCTGGCAGGATGACGACAGCTCGAAACGTGAAGTGGACCCCACGTAAAACGTGAAGACCTCTCAGTGGGCCGTAGAGGACTCGAACCTCTGACCCGTTGCTCGCAAACCTGGCCGGCGGCGATGCCCGGCCAGCGCAGACCTGGGAACGCCCTGGTCCGGAGTGGAATTGACGGACCGCTGGTGACCGCCGGTGCGCCTTATTTCGCGGGAGATCGCGCACGGATCGCGAAGGAGGGCGGGTCTTCGGGGCCGAACGGAAGGTCCGTCAGCCGGAAGGCTCAATGGGGAGTGGGCGTATCCGGATGAGCTCGGCGGTGATCACGACGACGGCCCCTGTTGCCAGACTGTCTTCGATCTCCGGCAGGTTGTCCAGCAGCAACTTCGCCTGGGCTCCGGGCCGGTGGGGTGCCCGTCGGAAGAGGACGACGCTCGGCCCAGGGTGACGACCGAGGGCGAGTAGCTCGCCGAAGTCGGTGTCCGCCGCGACGAGGACACGGCCACTTTCGTGCGCCACGCGCATGACCTCGGTGTCAGGCGCTCCGAGCAGCCCTTCGTCCCCGACGTGACGGCCGTCGTGCCCGGCGGCGCTCAGACGGCGGGCAACCTCGGCCGATAGTGACTCATCGACGAAGAACTTCAACCGGCCGGGCGAAGCGGCAGTTCCCGCTCGTCGACGGCGGCGGCGGCGTACCGCAGCGCCTCGCGTACGTCCTCAGCCGTCAGCTGGGGGAAGTCGCGCAGGATCTCGTCCGCCGGCATGCCCTCTGCCACCATGCCCACGACGGTGGCGACAGGGATGCGGGTGCCGCGGATGCACGGCACGCCCCCCATCACCCGGTGGTCCACGGAGACACGAGGAAATGCCACGGTGCCCATCCTACGACGGGCTCGATCACGCAGAGGAACTCCTCACAGAGACGCCGTCTCCTGGGCCGGCATGAGTGGGCACGAGCAGTCGAGAAGTCGACGCAGCACCAGCCAGAGCAGGCCGCCGACCCACGGTCGGGGGCCTGCGAGTGAGAAGTGCGTCAAATCAGACGAACGATTTGGTGAGGTCTTCACGTTTGGCGTTGACCTGGTCGTTCAACACCTGATCCAGGGGTCACCCACAGGATAAGCGCCCCGTACCCACACCCGGAGGCTCAGCGCCGCCGGGGAGTGCGGGGATCGGCG
>JAJZMD010000032.1 GCA_021803085.1 Actinomycetes bacterium | reverse complement strand
ACCAGCGCAACGTGCAGCTGATGATGCTCGTCACCATGTTCAACGTCGGTGACATCGCCCGCCACCAGCACCGACCGGGCGGCCAGTAGGGCGCGCGACCGAGGAGAGACCTGCCGACCCCTCGCACGCAGGCCGATCGCCACGGCCGGTGACCCCGCACAGCACCGTGCTGCCGAAGGCGAGCGCGCCCCCGCCTCGTGGGCAGCGCCGGGCACCGCGACGACGAGAGACCTATCCAGACGGGACGAGAGACCTGGCTCGTCGACTCCCGGCCAACCGGCCTTCGGGCACGGTGGCACCGCCAGGGCGATAGGAGGAGAACAAAAATGTCCACACCTGAACCTTCGCTCAGCCCGAAGACGTTCGACCCGAGGAACCCCGCTCCGGCGTGGCACGCGCGGCGCGCACTGCCGGGCGGGCGCCCCGGGGGCGACGACCCAGGGCCACGGCGCCGTGCGAGCGGGTTGTTCGTCTGCGGTGCCTGTTTCTCGGTGCGCGGCGAGAGCGCAGGCAGGCGACAGCTCTGTCGCTGCGCGTCGGCGGAGGAGCACGAGGCGCTCGAAGAAGAGACACTCGCACGCGACGGCACGCGCTGGACCTACATCGTCGGGCTCTGCCGCTGCTGCGGGGCCGAGGGGCTGAACGCCAGCCACAAGTTCACGCACTGGTTCTGCTACTCCTGTTACAACCGCGTGGCCGGCCTCAACCGGCTCTACCGCTCCTGCGTCATCGCTGTCGGCGCGCACTCGATCGTCAACGGCGTCTTCTTCGCCGTGCCGAAGAACCCCGGCGTGATTACGTTCACGCCGATCGCCGACCAGATCGGCGCTTTCTTCCGCGAGTCCGGAGGGGTCTGGGAGCGGGGACGCGCCGTGATCGAGCGCCACTGGCGTGCCGCGGGACTGCCAGTGGGCGCCCCCGTGCCACTCGAGGATTACCTCACCGCAGTGCAGGCGCTCCATGTGGACAAGTGGCAGCTCTTCAGCGAGCTCGCGTCGGCGTGCGGCGTGCCGGAAGACGTCTTGAGCCCGTCGTCTCCTGCCCCGAGCTTCGTCTGGTCGTGGCCCGACCCGGACAGCTTCGAGGTGGTGGTGCCCCTGGCGGGCGAGGACGAGCGCGAGGACGGGAAACGGGCGTCCGCCCGTCTGCGCATCCGGAACAAGGACGGGTCCTGGCACTGGCGGGTCACTCTCGAGCGCCGGGGCAGCCGACGCGTCGGTCTCCTCGCCGCCGGTAAGGCGCCGACCGTGGGCGGCGCCCGGATTCAGTGTGAGACGGCTGCCGTCGCCGCCACCTCGGCAGCGCGCGCCGACGCCGGGCGCTGAGCGCCAGCACCCGGGGTGGGCCCTGCCCGCCGTCGTATCCCTTGGTCATCATTGACCGCGGCGTCCGTGCCGCAGGAGGCCACGATGCTGCTCCTGACGGCCATCGGATCTTCAGCGTCAGCGACCTCACCGGGTTCCTGGCGTGCGGGCACCTGCCATTTCTCCGTGCCGCCGCCCGCGGCGAGCTCGACACGCCGGGAGACGGCGCCTCGTTGGCGTCCCGCTAGGGCGACCTGCTGAGCGCCGTCCAGGGGTGCCCGCCGCTCGAGCTGCGGCTCGCGCTCGGCGACGGCAGCGCCGAGTCCATCTCCTTCGCGGAGGTCGCGGCGTATGCACGCGCCGTGCGCCAACGCTTCCTGGAGGCGCTTGATCAGCCGGCGCCCTACCTGTACCCGGTCGAGCACTGCGCCCTCTGTCCGTGGAGCGAGCACTGCGAGGCCCAGCGGCAGAGCGATGACCACCTTTCCCTGGTCGCCGACATCCGTCGCCGCCAGATCCTCGAGCTCGAGGGCGCCGGCGTCCCGACGCGCAGTTTGGCAGTTCGACGGGCCCGCCGTTGACCGCGATCTCCCTCCAGAGGGTCGAACGGTGGCGGCCGATGCGTTCGGCGATCGCGACATCGGACTCGCGTGCTGCGATGACGTCCCTGATCGCCTCGCGCTCGTCTTGGCTGAGCGAGTCGTCACGACTCCTCGGTCGGTGCCCACGGCGACACCGCGCACACGGGCGCGTTCGGCGATGGCGGATGCCCACTTCGCCGTCGGATCGAGCCCCGCCGCAACGCTGTCGATGGCGGCCGCCAACGCCTTGGGAACCGCCGGTTCTCCCGCCCGCCGCCGGCCCCATCGCGGGACGCCCCAACGGGCCAGATCGCTCCTCGCCACGTGGTCGCGGACCGTGGCCGCCGGGACCCCGTCAGCCGCTCCACCGTCTTATAGCTCGCACCTGCGAGTGCCCCATCGATCGCAGCTTCGAGGTGCCCCACCGTGCATCGGCCGAGTCGTGCCATCGAGCACCTCCTGGTCAGGAGATGTCGCGGTCACCCCTTGAGCCCAAGCACGAATATCGACCGACTCGTCTCGGACCACCGCCTCCGCAGAGTCAGGATGCGCCTTCTGCAAGGAGCTCACGCTGCAAAGGAGGCGATCGGATCGCCCCCCGCAAAATCAGGGTCTGATGCTTCCGTAGCGCACGGGCGACAGCAAATTGGCCACTCCTTCGGGGAGCGGCGGCTGATCGGTGGTTTGCACAGCGCCCGAAACTCGCCGACGTTCGCCCTGGCGGGACCACGATCACCGACCCTGCGGTCTCGTCCCGATGTCGGTTGGCCCCGACGTTCATGAGGAACTCTTCCGCTGACGACCACTCCAGTCCGACACTGCGCGCGAGGCGCGGGCTGATCTGTGGCGCGATCGCCAGGACGAACTGGTGCGTGGAAACCCCACACGGCTGGGACGCCGGTAGCCTACCTGGCTGCCGCACTGGTGAAGCCGAGATTCAGCCTCATCGTGAAGAACTCGGGGTTCGCTGGCGGCCATGAAAGGAACGCCTCGATGGACGCTCAGCGCATCTCCGGATTATCCGGCAATGACCAGCTGCTGTATTTCACTTCCTCAAGCCTGACCGACGACGACGAGCAACTTGTCTATATCTCGGATCGCACGGGCCATCCGAACCTCTTCGGTCGACACCTTCCAAGCGGCGTCGACCGCCAGTTGACCTGGAACACCGAGGGTTACCTGAAGTCCTATGTCTATTTCGACGGACGACCGTATGCTGGTCTTGGCAAGGCGAGCGTGAGTCTGGATCCGACCCGCCGGATCGCCTACTACCTCCAAGGCCAAGAGATCCATTCCGTGTCGCTGTCCGGGGAACAGCGCGTGCTTGGCCGCCTTCCCGACCGTCAGATGACCGCCTTCTCCCACGTCTCGCATGACGGGCGGCGCATCTGCGTGCCCACCACCGACGCGCGGGCACTCGACGACGAGCGTGCGCTGCCGCCGCTGCGGCCGGACTATGACGTCGATCGGCGGATCCAAGACGAGCAACTCTCTTCTTACCTGCATATCTTTGATACGGACACCGGCGAGGAGATCGACTGCGTCGCGGTCCCTTGTGCTTGGGTGACCCATGTCCAGTTCTCGCCGATCGATAGTTCCGTGATTCTGTACAACCACGAATGGCCTGCAGATTGCGGGATTCGTCGGATGTGGATGTGGGACGGGATGCACCACGTCTCTCTGCGCGGTGAGGACCCCGATGCATTACCGAGGCCGCGCCATCGCAGCGACTGGACCTGTCACGAGATGTGGGAGCGAGACGGTTCGGCGATCGTCTATCACGGGACCTATCGAGATGGGCCCGCGTATGTCGGGCGAGTGCTTCCGAATGGGACGGGCAACATCGAGATTGCGCTGCCCGAGCAATGGACCCAGTACGGACACTTCACCGTAGGGGGGCCCGGCCAGCTCGTAACGGACGGTTACTACCGCGACGCCACCGAATCCTCAGATCGCTGTGGCCGATGGATATCCGAAGTCGTTGTGAACTGGGAGGCCAAGGAGCTGACGTGGCACCCGCTCGTGACCCATGGATCGTCGTGGAAGACCCAGGACGAGCATCCCCATCCCATTCTCGCCCACGAGCCCCGAATGGCCTACTTCACCTCCGACCGAGAGGGACGACGGGCCATTTACCGCACTCGTCTCGATTGAGCAGGAGAGCGCGGGACCTGCGAAGAGCCGCGCACCGACATGTCCGCGAACGAGGTTCGCGCGGACATGCAGTTCAAACGACTGAGCGCGCGTCGTGATCCTATGGCAAGACAGCCAAAGTGGAAGCAGCGTCACCAGTTCAGTCCCCCGCCGCGTTCCGCCAGCTTTGATCTGGGCGTCGTTCTCGCC
>JAJZMD010000267.1 GCA_021803085.1 Actinomycetes bacterium | reverse complement strand
TCGGAGCTCGACTGGACCTTCGTCTCTCCTTCCGTGACGTTCGCCCCAGGGGAGCGCACGGGGAGCTTCCGCATCGGTGACGACGCCCTCCTCACCGGCCCGGAGGGAAGCCGGATCTCCTTCGAGGACTTCGCCCTCGCGCTGGTCGACGAGCTCGAGACCACCGCACACCCGCGGCGGCGCTTCACCGTCGGGTACTGACGCTCGGACGCAGGAGGCGGCCACGTAGAAACGTGCCCGTGGCCGCTCGTGCCCCGCCTTGGTCGTCACCGACGCGGGCCGTAGCGGGCTGGGGGCACACTCGGCCCGTCTTGGTCGCTCCCACATCGGCGCCCAACCGCCACTCCACTGGGTGACTCCGTCAGGGGGTCGTGATCAGGCCAGCCGCTATGGCTGCGGTAGGGCAGCCGAGGGCAGCAAGGGACTCCCGCCCGAGCAACGAGCAAGCGCCCAGGGTGACGGCGGGGTGGCGGACACCGGCGTGCGCAAGCTGCGTAGGGCAGCTTTGAGCAGGAGCCTTCGAATGCAGCCCCTAATGGCGCCCGCCGGAGATCGAGCCCGCCGCAAAACTGCACGTCAGCGGGTTGCCCCTACGCAGAGGTGCGCGAGAGGGCCGGGTAACGGGTGGAGGTGACATCACTCACTCGGCCAACCTCACTCCTCTGGTGTGACGAATGTGCTGGTCACGGAATCGGCATACGGCACTGCCCTACCGCAGCGCCTGCTCAGGGTCAGAAGCTGTGGCGATAATCGACGCCTGACAGGGCCGACCGAGGCCCCGATGCGGTCTCCTCGGCGGCGGCTTTCGTTTTTTTCGACTCCTGCTATCATGGAGGTCATGACGCCGGCCAACCGAGCTCCCAGCGAACCTTCGACCGCCACCGTCGACGAAGGGCGTGACGAGGACGTCGTGTTCCCTCCCGACGACCTTGACCAGCTCCTCGACCTTGCCCGCTTCTTCGAGGGCCACACCGAGCCAGGCCTGCTTCTCGGCCCTGACGGCGAGCAGATCCCACTTCCGGCCGAGGTCTACCGCGTCCTGCGCCAAGTGGTCGACGTCATGCGTCAAGGGAAGGCCACCCTTGTCGCCCCCCAAGGCCTGCTCCTCACCACCCAGGAGGCAGCCGATTTCCTCGGGATCAGCCGCCCCACCCTCGTCAAGCTCCTCGAAGACGGCGCCATCGCCTTCGAGAAGCCGAACCGCCACCGCCGAGTCCGTCTCCAAGACCTCATCGACTTCCAACACCGCCGCCGCACGGAGCGTCGAGCTGTCCTGGACCAGCTCACCGAGGAAGCCGGCGAGCTCGGGCTCTACGACGGCACACGAGCCGACTATGCCGGAGCGCTGCGGGCGGCTCGCCGGCGTCGGGCCCACCCGGTCACTGGCGAGTGACCTCGTGGCTCGCTATGCAGTGGTCCTCGACGCGTGCGTTCTCGTGCCCATCGCACTCGCCGACACGCTGCTACGGCTCGCCGAACGCGATCTCTACCGGCCGCTTTGATCCACTCGGATCGTCGCTGAGGCCATCGACGCCATCGTCGAGATCCATCCCGAGATCCCACCCGAGCGAGTCCGGGCCCGGTTCGCTGCCATGGGCGACGCCTTCGAGGACGCCTGCGTCGAGGGATGGGAGACCCTGGAGCACACCGTGACGCTCCCCGACGCTGACGACCGCCACGTCGTCGCCACTGCGATGGGCGGCCGGGCTGATGCCATCGTCACGGCAAACCTCGGCGACTATCCGATGGACGTGCTTGGCCCGCTCGGCATCGCGGTCGTCCACCCCGACGACTTTCTGCTCGACCAGCTCGACCTCGCCCCGAGGATCGTGCTCGACGTCCTCCGAGAGCAAGCTGCCCACACCCGCCAGCCTGCCCTGACGCCCATCGACCTCATCGCTCGACTCGCCCGCTGCGGTGTGCCCGGCTTCGCCGACGAAGCCGGACGCCTGATCTGACATGGCAGTCACGACCGAAAACGGCGACATGCGCTGCGGGTCGTCGCTGCACTGCAGCCGGCGGCAGCTTCCATCTTGGGTAGGCGTGCCCGTTCGGCGCGCACACGGCGACGGCGCAGGTCAGTCGGTTCCTTGCCTACGTCGAACCCTGCAGTCGTCGTCAACGACCGGGCAGCCCGCCAGTGAACCCCGAAGCCACCGCCACATGATCATCCTGGAACCGACCCACCCACATCGCCCAGCGGCTTCCAGCGGCTTCCAGCGGTCGCCGGCATCGCTCGGGAGCTGGCTGGCTTTTCCATGGGCATACCGGGAGGGGCTGAGCATGGATGACAGGGCGGCAAACGTGGGCGGCGAGGGGCGGACAGCGCCGGGCGGCGCATCACCTTCTGGAGCGGACGTCGATCTTGTGGTCGCCGCATGCCGCGACCAGTTGCGCCCACTCGACAGCTGGACGACACCAGGTGGCTACCCCGACAGCCTCAGCATGACAATGCTCGACGCGATCTGGGCGATGGGTGCCCGATACGCGATCACTCGCGGCGTCCTCGCCCGCTACGTGTGCTCCCGGAGGGCTCAGCGAGCCGACCCCTTCCACGACAACGTCTCCGACCTCCTCACCGAGTACGAGCGCCACGGCGGTGTGGACTGGTTCATCGAGGAGGTCGGCACTCGCAATCGGGTGTTCTCCCAGCGCGGAGCCGAGCTCAAGGGCGCCGTCGTCCACCAGGCCGCACTCGCGTTCAGCGAGCTCGGGGTGGACGCCGCGCAGCGGTTCATCGAGGCGCAGGGAACGCCTCTCGGCGAAGTGCTGGAGGCACGGTGGAGATCACTTCCCGGACAACGGTCCGGCATCTCGTGGCGCTACCTCCGGATGCTCGTCGGCCTCGAGGACGTAAAGCCGGATCGCATGGTGATCCGCTTCCTCGAGGATGCCCTCAACCGTTCGGTCGACATCGAAGCGGCCGTCGAGCTCGTCCGCGCTGCTGCAGGCCGTCTCGGTGTCGGCGAACGTGCACTTGACCACGAGATCTGGGAGTTCCAAAGCGGGACCGCTGGCGCCCATGACCCCCTCACGCGCTCCCGCCTCCTTCGGGAGGTCGCGCACGAGTTCCTAGGATCGGCGTTCGCCGGCCTCCTGGAGGTCGGTGTTGACGGCGTGACAGGTTGAGCATCAGGGGACGCGTTCCGGCAATGCTGTTTGCGCGGGCGGCTGGGATGGCGGCGTGCGGTGTCCCGGCCGAGATGTTCACCCCGACCTTCACCTCGAGTCGGGTGATCGGCTGGAGCGCCAACATCCTCGAACAGGCACTGGACCCCAAGATCATCCGCCCGAGCGCCCGGTACGTAGGGCCACCACCACCCCAACCGGTCCCGTCCATCGCGAACGGAGGTGCCGTATGACCGTGCGTCAGCCGGTGATATGGCGGGAGGTCCGGAAGGGCTCCCGCCGCCGGCCAGGCAGATATTCGCCACCACCCGAAAAGGAAACACCCAGGGTATCGCCAGAACGCCGTTCAACGCCTGTGATGACCGTCCCCGTCCACACTCCCGGCAGCGCCGACCTCTCCTGAACTGGGTGGACAGGTCGATAGCGATAAGAGTGCGGCGGCCACGCGATCGGAGGCGGCATGAGGATGAATACTTCGGACGGGATCAATGAGCCGAGCTTCACCGCAGCGACGTCACTCGTCGCTCCTACGACCTGGGCGCGAAGGAACCCGCTGAAGGCCGAAGAGGCGAGATCGAGCGTCGCCGACCGCAGCGCCCAACCCCTGAAGCACTTTGAGGAGGGCAGCTGGATGGGCATGCACAGGGCACGCCCATCCAGCGGTTCGCCCAGCTGACGTCTCGGTCGCGAAAGCGCAGCGTACGGGCCGCTCGCGCTCGCGCCACCCTGCATGTGCTGCATACGCACGGGCTGAGTAGGTCCCCACAAACTGTCCCCAGAAACACAGAAGCCGCTGACCACACATGCTGGTCAGCGGCCTGTGCATACGCACGAAAGCGCGAAAAGCGCCCGTACTTGGTGGCGGGGGTCAGAACCATCGGGCGACCATCGGGTTGCAGACCCGACGAGACCGCTGGTCACAGCGTCTGCCCTATGCAGCCGCCTGGGCGCGTGCCCTGCTCAACTGGCCTCGCGGCCGACGGTGTCCCGAGAAACCGGAGCGTCGGAGCGATCTCCGTTTCCTTGCGGCTCAGCTTGCCTCTCGGACCCGAAGGTCAAGGTGCAGTCCGGCGGCGGTGAGCATGTTCACCAGCGTGTCAATGCT
>JAJZMD010000249.1 GCA_021803085.1 Actinomycetes bacterium | reverse complement strand
CTGGCAGTGCGTCACGGTGCCGTCGGTGGCGTCAGTGTTCGTGTCCCGCTGGGACAAGGCCGCCGATCCGCTGCTCCCAAGGCCCCTGCATGCCACCCTCGGCCTGGCCATGGCCAAGAAGGTCTACGCCTCTTACTGCGCCATGCTCTCGAGCGAGCGCTGGCAGGCCCTGGCGGCGGCCGGAGCCCATCCCCAGCGGGTGCTGTGGGCCTCGACCTCCGCCAAGGACCCGAGCCTCCCCGACTCGTATTACGTCGCCAGGCTCGCCGCGCCCGAGACCATCGACACCATGCCGGAGAAGACGCTGCTCGCCTTCGCCGACCACGGGACGTTCGGCGAGCTGCTCGGAGACGACGCCGCCGCCGCGGAGAGAGCGGTGGCGGCGGTTGCGGCTGCGGGTGTCGACGTCGACGCGCTCGCCGAGTCGCTGCAGCGCCAGGGCGCCAGGGCGTTCAGTGCCGATTGGGCAGCGCTCGTCGACGCCATCGCCACCAAGGCAGCAACGATGAGAACTGGGGCGTAGACCGTGGCGATCCCGTCTCGCACGCTGTGGTGCCGTCTGCGGCGGTGGCACTCATCGGCGCGGATCAGCTTCACCGATGCGGTGCCGCTCCGGGCTGACCGGCGTGAGATGCGCCGGCGGCTGCGTTCGGCTGCCCGTACCACGCGTGCTGAGCGAAAGCGCCGGGTGACTGCGCGGCTGGAAGACCTCGCGATGCGTCGGGTACCGGTCGCCTCGGTCAGGCCCGGAGTGCTCGGAGACCAGCTTGTCGAGTTCGTCGACGGCACCCGCGTCTGGCTCGACGTCCGCGATGGCACGACCGCCATACGCCGCTTGGCCGCACGATCGTCGTGCCAGGACATCCATCTCGGCTGCGTCGAACCGTGCTTCGGGTCCTGCTGGTACCAGCTGCGCTTCTCCACCGTCGGCGAGACGGGTCCCATGGTGCTGGTCAGAGTGAAGCAGTTCGAGTCGGGGACGATGTGGCTGCGGTGGGTTCCCAGCCATCGGTGGCATCGTCGTCACCATGAGCAGAGCCAGGGTTGAAACCTCTCCGGAGACGGCCGCGTCGGGCTCGGTGCAGGGAGGAGCTGACGGGGATGACCACCGAGCGAGCGGCCCGATCGCCGGGTCGGTGTGACCGGGTCTTGGTTGTTCTGGTGTAGACTGGAAAATCTGATTGGGAAGGAACCGTGATGGTGGAGCAGGAACTGCAGCAGGAGGCCAGGGCGCTCGGTGACCCGACGCGTCACCGCTTGTTCCGTTACATCGCCGACGCTCCCGGCCTAGTCGGGGTCGCCGAGCTAACCGAGCTCGTCCGCTTGAACCACAACGCCGTCCGCCAGCACCTCGCGGTCTTGAAGGACGCCGGTCTGGTGACCGAGGAGGTCGAAGAGCGCTCCCGTCCGGGACGCCCTCGCCTGCTGTACCGGCTGCACCCCGAGGCGGCAGGGAGATGGGACACGCCTGGCGCGTACGCCTGGTTGGCGAGCCTGCTAAGCGACGCGGTGCGCCGCCGACTGGACCCGCGCCAGGTGGGCCGCCAAGACGGGCATCGCCGTGCCGCGGAGCTGACCGGTGCCGGCGAAGGGATCGATCTCTTGGAGGCCGAGATCGCTCGGCGTGGGTTCCGCCCGACGCGGATCGAGCGGGGACGCAGGGTCGAGTTCGTGCTCGGACGCTGCCCTTTCGCCGACGTGGCCGGATCGGATCCCGACACGGTGTGCCAGCTGCACCTTGGGCTAGCCGAGGGGTTGGCCGAAGGCCTCGGCGGTCTCGACGTCGAAGGGCTCGTGGCCAAAGACCCCCGTCGGGCTGGCTGTCGTCTGACCGTGCGACGGCAAGGCGCGACGGCCGGTGCCCGCTCCTGACTCGACCTGCGTGTACGGCGTCAGAAGCTCGCGCGGCGGCCACGGATTCACAGAGTCGCCAGGTACCCCTGGCTCTGAGGGCTCGAGGGTTTGGACCGTGACAGAACCCGACACCAGCTTCGCACCCTTCGAGCAGAGAGGAGTCCCACGATGCTGCACACCGAGTTGACCGGTCGGCTGGGCGTCGTGTTCCCCATCATCGGCGCACCCATGGGAGGCGTCGCCCATGGGCGTCTGGCCCGGGCGGTGACCGAGGGCGGTGGGCTCGGCATGATCGGCGTCGGTAGCACCGATGCAGCGGAGCTGATCGAACGGGAGGCGCCTGTGGCGAGCGACAGCGGGCGCCTCCCGTTCGGGATCGGGCTCATGGCCTGGGCGCTCGACCGCAACCCCGGCCTGCTCGACAAGGCCATCGACGCGCGGCCGGCGCTCGTGTCGGTGTCCTTCGGCTCGCCTGCCCCCTACGTTGACGCGCTCCACGAGGCCGGCATCGCGGTTGCGTCCCAGGTGCAAGACGTGGCCGGGGCCAGGGCCGCCGCCGAGGCTGGGGTTGACTTCGTCGTCGCCCAGGGGACCGATGCCGGCGGACACACCGGGACCGTGGGTACGCTTCCGCTGCTGCAGCTCGTGCTCGACACCGTCGACGTGCCCGTCATAGCTGCCGGCGGGATCGCGACTGCCCGCGGGCTCGCCGCGGTATTGGCGGCCGGGGCAGCCGGGGCGTGGGTGGGCACGTGCCTGCTCGCCTCCCCCGAGGCCACTACCAAACCCGAGGCAAGGGCCAAGGTGCTGGCGGCCCGAGAGACCGACACCGTCCTCACCCGGGTGTTCGACGTCGCCCAAGGCATCCCCTGGCCGGAGCGCTTCGCAGGCCGAGCCCTGCGCAACCGCTTCACCGACCGCTGGCACGGCCGGGAGGCCGAGCTGGCCACCGACGCCGCAGCAGGAAGCGAGCTCGATGGCGCCCGAAGGACCGCCGACTACGACATGGCCTACGTCTACGCAGGCCAGGCCGTGGGCCTGGTCCGAGCCTCCCGCCCAGCCGCCGAAGTGGTCCGGGACCTCGGCGAGGGCGCGGCATCGCTCCTGGGTGAACAGCTGGACCGGCTGCTGGATGGCGAGACCAACGACCGCTCCGGATCACCTCACCCCAGCAGCTGACCGGTCTTCGGCACGCTCAGCAGGGTGCCGGCCTCTACTTGTCGGGCTGGGGCGTGAGGCGCAGGTACGGCTTGAGCGTCCGGAAACCCTTCGGGAAGCGCTTCTTCGCCTCGTCGTCGGAGAGGGCCGGGGAGATGATCACCTCGTCGCCGTCTTTCCAGTTCACCGGGGTGGACACGGCGTGGGCGCCGCTCAGCTGCAGCGCGTCGATCACCCGGAGGATCTCGTCGACGTTGCGCCCCACGTTGGCCGGGTAGGTGAGCGTGAGCTTCACCTTCTTGTCAGGGCCGATGACGAACACGGTGCGCACCGTGGCCGTCTCGATGGCCTTGGGGTGGATCATCCCGTACAGGTCGGCGACCGTACGGCCCTCGTCGCCGACGAGCGGGTAGTTGAGCCCCTGCCCCTGGGTCTCGGCGATGTCGTTCGACCAGCGCCGATGCGACTCGACCGGGTCGACGCTCACCCCGATCAGCTTGGTGTTGCGCTTGGCGAACTCGCCCTTTCGGCGAGCGAAGTCACCGAGCTCGGTGGTGCACACCGGCGTGAAATCCGCCGGGTGCGAGAACAGGAGCCCCCAGCTCTCCCCGAGGTACTCGTGCAGGCTGATCTGTCCCTCGGTCGTCTCCGCGGTGAAGTCAGGGGCGGTGTCGCCCAACTGGATCGCCATGTGTCCTCCTCTTGCTCAGATTTTCTAGCTACTGCTAGTATATCGGCTCGTGCGCACGATTGTCGACTTCCGTGGTCGGATTTTGGCTCAGTCTCCGGGCGCGTGGTGGCCGAAGCCGAGCCGTGTCGCGCCAAGATGGGACGATAAGGAGCCGTGATGGAGCACCCGGCAGTCTGCGGTGAGGTACAGGACGCCGATGGCGGTGATCCGGCCTGCTGGGCCCATCTCGTCTGCCCGGAGTGCGGTGCCGTCGAGACCGAGAGACATCGTCGGGGTTGCCGCTACGAGCAAGCCGACGCCTCGGGCACCGGCCGAGCCACCGAGAGTTGACCGGGTACGTTCGGGCGCGTCAAGTGACCCGACTCATGGCACAAGGTCGGCTTTCAAGATCATGAGGGTCCTTTGGGAGCGTTTCTTCGTCGCACGAGACGGCCGTCAAGACGGTCACGATGGCCGGCGGCCCCGAAAGGGCCTTCAGCCCAGAATGGGGCGCCGTTGTCGGCGAAGGACTGCGCCGGCGAGCAAGTGCTCGACTGGGCCTTGTCACCCCCGTGGTGCCCCGCGGGGGTCTGCCTCGCCGATAGATAGGAGGAACGATGAGCACAGCGAAACAGGTTCCGGAGTCCTTCGACTGGGCTGGGGTCGTCGATTACGCGGCCCGCTACACCCACGAGGCTCCCGAGACTCAGTACGAGCTGCCGGGGGTCACCGAAGAGCTTCACCAGGCTCCCTGTCCGGCCGGCGGCGACCATGCGGGGGTGCCGGTTGCCGTCGTCCCCCTGTGGCATGCCATGGTGACCGCCCGGCTCAACATCCCGACTGGTGACCCTGCCGCCTTGCGCGCCGCGCAACACCGCCTTGAGGTCGCCCTCGCCGAGGTCGAACGCCTCTACCCGCTCTCGCCGGCCGGACTGTTGCCCCAGGTCGGCTGGGGCCTGCCGTACTTCGCCCGCTACCTGCCGCCATCGATGCTCGACACGCACTTACCCAGGTCGGCTCGGGAAGGAAGCGAGGGCGAACCGGTCCTGATCGAGGCGATCCGGTTCCCCCGCGACCCTGACGACCTGGTCGTCGAGCACAACGACGTGTGCTTCCACTTCAAGAGCGACTTCCGCCACCACGTCGACGAGGTGATCGCCGCCCTGTTCTCTCCCGGCGAGTCGATTCTGAACGGGATACCCGTGGAGAACGTGTCCATCGGGGATCTGGTCACCGTGACCTCGATCAGGCGGGGCTTCGCCGGGCGGGGCATGCCCCGCCGGGTCGGTACTGCCCTGGGCATCCCCGGCGCCGAGAACATTCCCGCCGGGGCCATGCTATTCATGGGATTCACCTCGAGCCACGTGCACGGGCTGGCGGCGGGCAACCTGGCCAGCTACGAGACGGTTCCCGGCTGGACGGACTGCACTCCCGGCGACTACATGGCCGGGGGGGCCAACATGCACGTGTCCCACATCGCCATCGAGCTCGAGCGGTGGTACTCGCTCGCCCACGCCGACCGGCTCCAGCGCATGTTCACCCCCCGGCGCACCGAGTCCGAGGAGATCCTGTCCCCGGACCAGTGCCCGGTCACCTCCACCTTCCGCACCGAGCGCGACGCCGACGTGGAACGGTTTGGCCTGGTCGGCCACAACGAGCAGATGCAGTTCCTCTCCCGGGTCGAGGACGACACCACCACCGCCTACGGCCAGGTGATCCCCCGGGGGACGACCTTCTTCCTGCGCCAGGACTTCGACACGACCGAGAACCCTTTCGAGTGCTGGGTCGATGGCCCAGTCAGCGCGCTGCCCAGAGCCGGGGTGCACTTCATCGGCATGGGCCCTTCCGCCCAGCACTTCCACCTGATGCGCCGGGAGATGGACAGTCCCGAACTGGCCGAGGCACACCACCTGCCCGATGAGAACGTCGGGTTCACCGACTTCTTGGTCAACACCCATCGGCAGAACTACTGCCTACCTCCCCGTGCACACCGCTGTTTCCCCATGGCCGAGCTCCTCTGACAAGGATTGCCCGCCGTGTCAGTCGGTCGATCACTCGCGGCGAGCGCCTTGAGACGCCACGCAACTCCTGCTTCCGTGCCTGCCGGGCAGTGATGTCTCGGACGATCGCCTCGATGTGGCCCACAGCCGTCCCCGTCGATGAAGAGCGCAACGCTGAACTCGATCGACACCGTCTTGCCGTCCGAGGCGATGGCGTGCACTGCCAACAGATCGTCTTCGCCGTACTTGGTGGACCCCGGGCCGTGGCGGCTCGAAAGCCATTCCAGTGCCGTTGCCCAGCCTCTCGGGGATGATCACATCCAAGCTGGAGCTGATCATCTCCGCGGCGCGATGCCCGAAGATGCGCTCGGCGCACCTGTTCCAGTAGCGGATCACGCCTTCATGGTCGAGGATTACGACGCCGTGGGGGCGCCGGTCGCCATCTGCTGTACTTCCTCAGTCTCAGAGTTCAGCACGTCCTCGTCGCCTACCTCACCAGTCGCCTACCTGACCAATTGACCGTGTGGGCCCGGGCCCGACCTCAGGGCGTCGAGGACACGGCGAGCTCGGCGAGGTCGACTTCGGGGTCCGCCAGACGGGCAGGAGTGACGGGGCGGCCGGCTTGGAGCAGTGCTTCGATGGACTCGCCAACGTCCCAGACGTTCGCGTTCATGGCGGCCGCCACCCGACCGTGGCGGAGCCAGAAGGCGATGAACGCTCGGCTGGCCGGCTCACCGCGGAAGACCACTTGTTCGAACGATGGTGCCCAGCCTCGGTACTCCATGCCGAAGTCGTACTGGTCGGAGAAGAAGTAGGGGGTGCGGTCGTAGACCGTCGCCTTGCCGAGCATGTTGCGGGCGGCCACCGGTCCTTGGTTGAGGGCGGCCGACCAGTGCTCGAGGCGGATGCGGGTGCCGTAGCGGGGATGGAAGGCGTTGGCCACGTCGCCTGCCGCGAAGACCCCCGGGGCGCTCGTCTGGAGGTGCTCGTCGACGACGATGCCGTTGTCGACGGCGAGGCCGGCGGCCTCGGCGAGCTCGACCCTGGGGGTGACGCCGACGCCGACGACAACGGCCGTGGCGGAAAGGACGGTGCCGTCACTGAGCCGCACCGCCTCCACCGCTGTTGATCCGAGGAGCGCGTCGACGCCGACGCCGAAATGCAGGTCGACGCCGTGCTCGGCGTGCAGGTCGCGGTAGATCGCTCCGACCTCGGGGCCGAGGACCCGTTCGAGGGGAACCGCGGCCAGCTCGACCATCGCGACCGTGGCGCCGAGTTGGCGCGCCGAGGCCGCCACCTCTGCCCCGATCCATCCCGCCCCGATCACGACGACCTCCGACGACGGGCCGATGGCGTGGCGCAGCGTGTCGGCGTCGGTGACGCTGCGCAGGTAGTGGACGCCGTCGAGATCGGCTCCGGGCACCGACAGGCGGCGGGGGGCGGCGCCGGTGGCGACCAGGAGTCGGTCGTAGCCGATCCGCTCGCCCGAGGACAGCGTGACTTCGGACGCACCTGGGTCGACGCCGGTGACCACGGTCGAGGCACGCAGCTCGATCTGCTGCTCGTCGTAGAACCCGGCGGAGTGGACCGCGGCGGCGTCGAAGTCCTTCTCGCCGCGCAGGTACTCCTTGGACAGCGGGGGGCGCTCGTAGGGACGTTGCGGCTCGTCGCCGAGCAGGACGACCCGGCCGTCGAAGCCCTCGGCGCGCAAGGTCTCGGCCGCCTTGGCGCCGGCCAGGCTGGCCCCCACGATCAGAAACGTCTGGCTTGCTGGCATGGTTTCTCCTCTGTCCTTTCAACCTATCTTCGGGCTCGGGTTGTCGCCGGTGCGACAGCCCGCTTGGTCTCGTCTCTCTCTCGTGGCCGACCATTCGCCGGCCACAGTGCCGCCGGCCCTTCGGGTCGGACCACCGATGGCCCCGTCCCCCATGCAGCCCCGCTGGTCGTGGCTCCCGGTACGTCGAGGCTCGAAGGCTCGAATCTCCACAGGGGCCGACCGAGCGGTGCTTCGACACCGCCGTCCACGTCGGCGCGGGCGAGTATGGCTCTCACCACCGAGCGCGCCTGGGGTGCCAGCTCGGACAGCGGACGGTTGCGGTGGACACGCTCGCCGAGGTCCACCTCGGCCATCGCTTCGAGCCCGATCCGCTGGGCGACGTCGATGAGCAGGGCGACGTCGACCCCGTAGTCGGCGGGCAGCGACAGTGTCTCGATCAGCGAGCGGCGGAGAGCGACCTCCCCGGCGAGGGGTTGGGCGAAGTGCGCCACCTGCGGGTGGAGCAGCTCGAGGAGCGGCTTGGCCGCCAGCTCGGTGACTCGCCCACCCTCGCCGGGCACACCGGCGAGCGGCCGGCGGTAGGCGCCCTTCACGAAGCCGACCGCGGAGTCGCAGAGCAGCGGCCCGAGGAGGCCGACGACGAAGTGCGACGCGAAGTTCTCGACGTCGGCGTCGCAGAAAACGATGACGTCTCCGGTGCTCTGTCCCACGGCGACCGCCATCGCCACGCCCTTGCCGGACTCCGATCTCGCCATGCGGGGCACACGTACTACTGCGGCGCCGGCGTTGGCAGCCGCGGCGGCCGTCCCATCGGTGGAGCGGTCGTCAACCACGACGATCTCGTCGACCAGACCCACCCGCTCGACCAGTTCCTCCCGGATCGTCTTGACGATACGGCCGACCGTCCTCTCCTCGTCCCTGGCGGGCAGGCACACCGACACCGTCGTGGCGTTCTTCGCCGCGGCGAGCGCCTCGGCCGAAAAGGCGCTGTGGTGCAAGCGTCGCAGACCAGGTAGTCGACCGGGGGTCATGGGCGACAGCCGACGAGTGAGAAGAACTCGGCACGGGTGCGCTCGTCGAAGCGCACCAGCCCGGCCAGGGCGGAGGTGAGGGTAACCGAGCCGCTGGCCCGTACCCCGCGAAGCGACATGCAGGCGTGCTCTGCCTCGAGGACCACGCCGACGCCTTTGGGATGAAGGGTGTCGACGAGCCAGTCGGCCACCTGGGTGGTGAGACGCTCTTGGACCTGGAGGCGCCGGGAGAAGTGGGTGACCACCCGGGCAAGCTTGGACAGCCCGAGGAGCCGGTCGCCGGGAAGGTAGCCGACGTGGGCCACGCCGGCGAACGGCAGCAGATGGTGCTCGCACAGCGAGGAGAACGGGATGGCCCGAACCACGACCAGCTCGTCGTAGTCCTCGTCGTTGGGGAAGGTGGTGGCCTCGAACGGCTCGGGAGTGAGCAACTCGGCATAGGCGCGGGCGACCCGTGCCGGGGTCTCGGCCAGGCTTTCAGCGGCACGGTCGACCCCGAGGGCGTCGAGTAGGTCGGTAACCGCCCGGGCCGCCTTGCGGAGATCGAGCGGACGACACGGCATCTCTGGACCGGCCACGGCACTGTCGTCTGGCAACCCGGTAGTTGGCCGGTCGGTCCGGGCTGTACCGGTCGTGGCGAGGTGGCCGTTGGTTCCGGCTGCCGGCGCCGGGCCACGCCGGATCCCATGGTCGGTGTCGACCTCGCCGAAGGGCCGCGTACCGTTTCTGGGCGCACGCGGTGCGCGGAAGCGACGGTCCGGAGGCTCGTCGTGGTCTGGAGGCCGGGGTGGCGGGGCTTGCGCAGTGTCCGACACGTCGCGACCAACACCAGACGATGGCTGTCTCACGCTGGGCGTTCCTTTCAGGTGACGGCTTCTGACGGCTTCTGGAGCTTGTAGTTCGTCGGGACGTGTACCGGCAGCGGCTCTCCTGCCGGGCCGACGCCAAGGCGTCTGGCAGCAGGGTGTCGGTAGGAAGATCGGCGGCTGCGGTCAACGGTCGCCGCCTTCGCTGGCGAGGCTGTTTCAGCTGCGCTTGGTTCCGACCAGGCGCCGCGGGGCGTATTTGGCTGCCAGGCGGGCGAGGGCGAACGCAGCGATCATCAGGCCGAAGTCGCGCAGCGCGATGTCCCAGAAGACCCGGCCACCGTCGCCATTGCGCGCGACGCTCAGGATGATCTCGTTGGTGATGATGCCGCCGAGCCAGCCGGCCACCACATAGGGCGCCAGGCGCGGCAGGACCAGGACACCCAGCCCGGCGACGATCTCGATGACGCCGACGCCGTACATGAAGTGCTGCGGGCTCACGCTCAGGAAGTGGGGGAAGCCCACCCACAGGTACTTCGGCCAGTAGGTCATCCAGTTGAAGAACTTGTCCACCCCGAACAGGATGGGTGCCACCACGAAGGTGGTGCGCAGCACCAGGTACGCCTGGTAGGCGGGATCGGACAGCTTCTCGGACGGAACCCTTGGCAGGAACCGGAGGGTGTGCGAGCCCTCTCCTTGCGGCGGTGCTGCTGCGATGGCCATCAGCTTCTCCTCTCTAAGAACTACTATCGTCAACGTTAGAAGCTGCCGATGATTTCGTCAACTCGGATATGTTTTAGAATGGGAGGCGTGGAGCACGAGGACGAGACCAACCCCGTTGCGGCGCTGGCGGCCCTGAACGAGCCGCTGCGCCGGCGGATCTACGATCATGTGGCCTCCGAAGACGGAGGGGTGAGCCGCGACGGTGCGGCGGCCGCGCTCGGAGTGTCGAGGTCCGTCGCCGCGTTCCATCTCGACAAGCTGGCGGAGGCGGGCCTGGTCGAGGTGGACTACCGCCGCCCACCCGGGCGAAGCGGCCCCGGGGCAGGGCGCCCGGCCAAGTGGTACCGCCGGGCAGCAGGCGAGATCAACCTCAGCATCCCTGAGCGTCGCTACGGTCTCGCTGCGGCGCTGCTCGCTCGGGCTGTCGAGCGATCAGCGGGTGGGACCGTGGGTGTTACCGAGGCGCTCCGAGACGTCGCCCGCGAGCACGGGCAGCAGATCGCCAGGGCGCTTCGCCTGGCTGATAGCAAGCCAGGACCGCTCGGTCAGCGCCTGGCCCAGTTGCTCGCCGAGCACGGCTACGAGCCCCGCATGTCCGACGGTCTGATCACCTTGGCCAACTGTCCCTTCCACGCCTTGGCCGAAGAGCACCGCGACCTCGTCTGCCACATGAACCACGAGCTGCTCTGCGGCGTCGCCGAGGAGGCCGGGCTCCCGGCGGGTGCAGCCCGGCTCGATCCGGCGCCGGGGCGATGCTGCGTCACGCTCGTCGCCTGAGCACACGGGCGTCGACCCAGTTTCACGGCTACCCCGAGGGCTCGGCCCTGTCTTGCGGGAACCTCCCAAGGAATAGGGCAAGCCAGGGAGCTGGGGCCTGGCCCGCAGCGCTGTGCACATCACCTCGGCGGGAGCTCCTGACCGTACTCTTCCTTGGGGCGCGGGCCGAAGATACGCCGCTGCGCCTCGTCGATGCGGACGTCGTTGATGCTCGCCTCGCGGCGGCGCATCAGCCCGTGATCGTCGAACTCCCATAGCTCGTTGCCGTAGCTGCGCCACCACTGTCCGCTCGGATCGTGGCTCTCGTACTGGAACCGCACGGCAATGCGGTTTTCGTCGAAGGACCACAGGTTCTTGCGCAAGGCGTACTCGAGCTCGCGCTCCCACTTCTGCGTGAGGAGCTCGATGATCTCGGCTCTTCCCGTGACGAAGGTGTCTCGGTTGCGCCACACCGAGTCCTCCGTATAGGCGAGCGCCACTTTCTCTGGATTACAGGTGTTCCACGCGTCCTCGGCACTCTGCACCTTCTGCAGCGCCGTCTCGCGGGTGAACGGTGGCAGCGGTGGGCGTTCCTCGGTCATCCCGATCACTTCCTTCCAAGACGGCGACGACCAAGATGGTCCGACGCCTCGTGTCCTGTCCTGGTCGTCACGAGCCGAACTCGATCGGGGCGCCGCGGTGGCCGCGCAGGGACCGTACGAGCGCGCCGGCCATCAGGCCGAGCACGGCCACCCAGGCGGCGAACCCGACCCACACCCACACGCGAGCGACCGCCGCCATGAACCCGAGGCCGGCGGTCTGTCCGAGGGTCCACGATGCCACCGTGTACATGCCGAGGGGGAAGACGACGTTCCACAGCCTGGGCTCGTAGGTGCGTGGGTAGCAACGAAGGACATAGCGCCAGATCCCGAGCAGCACCAGCAGCGGGATCCACCAGGTACCGAAGGCCCAGAGCACGACCGAAAGCCCGACGACGAACGGGCGCAGTGAGCTCACAAGGACACCGGTGTGAGGGCCGTGAAGGGCGAGGATCCCCGCCGCTGCGCGCACGCTGATAGCCGTCGCTCCCATGGCGATCCAGTAGGCGGGCCCCATCTCGGCGGGGGTGACCTCGATGAGCAAAAGCCGCAGGAAGATGATCACGATGAAAATCAGGTACAGCATGACGCCCAGCCCCCACAGGCACACCGCCACCGCCGGAAGGTCCGACCGTAGCCATGCCGATGGCGCGTCCGGAGTCACGGCGGCGGCGATGATCGACAGGGACTGGGTAGCGACGACCCACACGAGCCAGGTGCCGTTGATCTCAGCGAGGACCGGCCGGCGTGCGGCGGCCACGATCGACCAGGGCAACCCGTAGGTGAGGATCAGCCACAGTACGGCGGCAGCGACGCCAAGCCCGAAGGCGACGAGGGGGTGGCCCGCCATGACGAGACGGACGCCGAGCACATCGGTGCCTGCCACGACGGTGAAGTAGGCCATGGCCGTGGTCGGGTCGCGCAGGCTTTGGCGGACGAAGGACCGGAACCACACCATCCGGGCCGCATAGGCGAGGGTCAGCGCCACGAAGGCGGCCGCCGTCACCCCGAGGACGACCTGTGAGAGCAGTCGGTACCCGAGGAGGTCGGCGCCGACCGAGATGATGCCGGTCGCCATGACCCAGGCGAAGTAGCCGGGGTCGAGCGTGGCGATCGCACGCCGGCACAGTCCCTGCGGCACCGGTGGCAGCTCCTCCGGGGGTGGCGGCGCGTCGGGTCCTTTCGACGCCCGAGCCGCCCCTGTCAAGACGCTGGTCGCGGCGCGAGATCGGTCGTCGGCGTCCGAGCGAGCCCAGCTCACCGTCGTCTCCCAACGGGCGTGGCCCACTGGCGTCGCCGGCTGCGCCGGGCGCTCAATACCGGGCGCCGATCTTGCGCCACCGACGACCGCTGGTACCCGGCTCGTTGGGCGGGGCAGCGACCCGGCTGCGGTACACGACGAACGGCCTCCACAGGTACCACACCGGGTAGCTCCAGGCGTGCACCAGCCGGCTGAACGGCCACACCGCGATCACGGCCCACGCCGCGGTGGCATGCACCTGGTAAAGGAGGGGCGCATGGGCGATGGCCGCCACGTCAGGGTTGCCGACGAACAGGCCCCGGAACCACAGCGCCACGCTCTGTCGGTAGTCGTAGCCCGAGCCGAGCAGGTTGACCCCGACGGTCTCGGCGATGCCCATCGCGATGACGATCGCCAACAGGATAAGCGCCAGCCAGTCGACCGGGCTGGTGGTGGCTCGGACCCGGGTGACGAAGAGGCGCCGCCCGGCGAGGATCGCCACGCCGACGATGACCAGCACCGCGGCGAGCGTGCCGGCGCCGGCGGAGAACCAGCGGTAGGCGACCTCGGGGATCCCGATGGCGTGGGTCCAACTCTCGGGGATCAGGATGCCGATGACGTGCCCGCCGATAGCCGCGAAGGTCCCGTAGTGGAAGATCGGGCTGCCCCACTTGAGCCAGCGCTTCTCCTGGAGCTGGGTCGAGCGGCTAGTCCAGCCGAACTGGTCGTAGCGGTAGCGCCAGATGTGGCCGATGACGAAGGTGGCGAGCGCCAGGTACGGCAGGATCACCCACCAGAACAGCTCGAAGCCGGTGATGCCGTTCATCGCCGGGTCGCTCCCATGGTTACCCCTTGGCTGGTGACCCCCTGGGCGATGACCTCGGGCGGCGCGAAGGGCTCGAGACCGACCCGCTCGGACGGCGGTCCCTGGGCCCGGTAACGGGCCAGCGCGCTGCGGTCGGCCCGGGTAAGGCCACCGAGCGCATCGACGACCGCCCGCACCACCTCGACATAGGGGCTCTTCGCCTGCTCGAGGTCGGCTCGCAGCGCCTCGAGGGCGGCCCGGTGCTCGCAGAGCACGGCGGCCCCGGCGGAGGTGACCGCCGCCAGCTCCAAGAGGGCGGGCAGGAAATCGGGCAGCTCGCCGGGGGCCACGCACAGTCCGGCGGCCCGGTAGGCGTCGACCAGGGCGGTGAGGGCCATACCCCGCTCCCTCGTGTCCCCGTGTCGGTAGTAGGTGAGGTGCAGGCTGCGGCGTCGGCGCAGGTCGAAGGTCTCCACGTAGCCGGTCGCCGCCGCCATGGGTGCCAACTCGCCCAGCCACGCCGTCGCTCGCTCGAGGCGGTCCCGGGTCGGGCCCTTCGGCAGGCGGTCGAGGGCGTCGGTGACGGCGGCGAGGTCGTCGGTGAAGCCGTCGTCTGGGTAGCTGAGGAGCACCGAGGCGCAGCCGAAGACCACCGCAGCGACGGGCCGCCTCATCCCGCTCCCCCCAGGGTCGCCGGGCCGAGCGGGCCGGGGGAAGGGCGCTCGCTCACCACCAGGTGCAGCCGGCCGCGCTGGTCCCGGCCGGCGACCGAGTCGTCGGCCGACTCCTGGCGCTGGAGGTGGAACCCGGGCACGGCTTCTGGTTCCGGGCCTGCGCCGCCCATCCCCGGGCCGCCTTCTTCATCGAGCGAGCAGCCGGACATCGAGTGCTGGGCGAGGAGCCGGCCGGCGTTCTCGGCGTGGGCCGGCGGCACCACGTAGCGGTCTTCATAGCGGGCGATGGCGAGGAGGCGGAAAAGGTCCTCAGCGTCGTCGTCTGAGAGCCCGACGTCGGCGGGGTCGACGTCGGGGTGGGTGCCGAGCTGGTGGGCGCGCATCACCGTGCGCACCATCGCCAGTCGGCGCAGGGCATCGCGCACCGGGGCGACGCGCCCGGCGGTGAACAGGTTGGCCAGGTACTCGACGGGGATCCGCAGGGTGTCGATGGCGGCGAAGATGTTGTCGGGGTTGTCCTCGTTGTAGCCAGCCGCCGCCGTCACGTCAGCCACCGGGGAGAGCGGCGGGACGTACCAGACCATCGGCATGGTCCGAAACTCAGGGTGCAACGGCAGGGCGACGCGGTGGCGCACGATGAGCGCGTAGGCCGGTGAGCGCCGCGCCGCGGCCACCCAGTCGTGCGGGATGCCCTGGCGCTCCGCCTCGGCGGCGACCGCCGGGTCGTTCGGGTCCAAGAACACCTGCAGCTGCGCCTCGTAGAGGTCTTGGGCGTCGGCGGTGGCCGCCGCCGCGGTGACGGCGTCGGCGTCGTAGAGGACAAGCCCCAGGTAGCGCAGCCGCCCCACGCAGGTCTCCGAGCAGATGGTGGGCAGGCCCGCCTCGATGCGCGGGAAGCACAGCGTGCACTTCTCGGCCTTGCCGGTGCGGTGGTTGAAGTACACCTTCTTGTAGGGACAGCCCGAGACGCAGAACCGCCAGCCCCGACAGCGATCCTGGTCGACGAGGACGATGCCGTCCTCCTCCCGCTTGTACATCGCCCCCGACGGGCAGCTGGCGACGCAGCTCGGGTTGAGGCAGTGCTCGCAGATGCGGGGCAGGTAGAACATGAACACCGACTCGAAATCCATCTTGACCTTCTCGGCCATCGCTTCGATGTTCGGGTCGCCGAGGGCCCGACCGGGGGCGCCGGCCAGGTCGTCCTCCCAGTTGGTGCCCCACTTGGGCGTCATCTCCCGCCCGGTCAGGGCCGAGCGGGCCGAGACCGAGGGCGATTTGGTGCCAGCCGGGGCGTTGATGAGGCTGGCGTAGTCGTAGGTGAACGGGTCGTGGTAGTCGTCGATCGTCGGCAGGTCGGGGTTGTAGAAGATCGTCGCCAACCGCTTGAGGCGACTGCCCCCCTTGAGCCGCAGCCGGCCTTTGCGATCCAGCTCCCAGCCGCCCTTCCACTGCTCTTGGTCCTCGTAGCGGGCCGGGTAGCCAAGCCCCGGCTTGGTCTCGACGTTGTTGAAGTAGACGTACTCGGTGCCCGGCCGATTGGTCCAGGTCTGCTTGCAGGTGACGGTGCAGGTATGACAGCCGATGCACTTGTCGAGGTTCATGACCATGCACACCTGGGCCATGATCCTCACCGGGTCGCTCCAATCGTGCCCAGAAGGACGGGGCGCATCAGAATTCAACCTGCTGCGAGCGTCGGCGGATGACGGCCAGCTCGTCGCGCTGGGATCCCGTCGGCCCGTAGTAGTTGAACCCGTAGGAGAGCTGCGCGTAGCCGCCGATCATGTGGGTGGGCTTCATGACCACCCGGGTGAGCGAGTTGTCGGTCCCGCCGTGCAACCCCGAGAGCTCGGAGACCGGCATCTCGAGGTGCCGGTCGACAGCGTGGTACATGAGCACCGTTCCGGGGGGCACCCGGTGGGTCACCGCCGCCCGGGCCACGGTGACCCCGTTGCGGTTGTAGGCCTCGATCCAGTCGTTGTCGGCCACCCCAATGCGCCCGGCGTCGAGGTCGTTCATCCAGATGACCGGGCCACCCCGAAACAGGTTGAGCATGTGGGGGTTGTCCTGGTACTCCGAGTGGATGGACCACTTCGAGTGCGGGGTGAGGAAACGAGCCACCAGCTGAGGTTCGCCGAGCTCGGACCGGCTCGGATCCCCGAAGGTGGAAAGCAGGTCGAGCGGCGGACGGTAGGTGGGGAGCATCTCGCCCAGCTCGGCCATCCAGTCGTGGTCCAAGAAGAAGTGCTGGCGACCGGTCAAGGTGTGCCAGGGCTTCAAGCGCTCCACGTTGATGGTGAACGGCGCGTAGCGCCGGCGCTCGGACTCGCACCCGGACCACTCCGGCGAGCAGATCACCGAGCGGGGTTGGGTGACGGTGTCGGCGAAGGTGATCCGGTCGCCGGCCCGTTCGTGAGCCAGGTCGGCCAGGGTGACGCCGGTGCGGCGTTCGAGCTCTTCGAAGCCGGCCACCGCCAGGCGTCCGTTGGTGGTGCCCGACATGGCCAGGATGGCCTCGCAGAACAGGTCGTCGCGATCGATCCGGGGCCGCCCGTGGGCCGCCCCGCCCCGGGTCGTCCCGTTACGGGACCGCAGGTAGTCGACCTCACCGCCGACGGGAAGCCGGACCCCCTTGGTGGTGGCGCCGAGCTCGTCGATGAGAGGGCCGAGCGCCCGGAAGCGGTCGACCAGGTGGGGGTAGTCGCGTTCGACGACCACCAGGCGGGGCATCGTCTTGCCCGGGACCGGGTCGCACTCCCCCGCCGCCCAGTCGAGTGCCCGGCCACCGGGCTGCGCGCACTCGTCGGGGCTGTCGTGGAGCAATGGGATAGCGACCACGTCGCGCCGGACCCCGAGCCGGCCCTCGGCCAGGCGGGAGAACTCCGCTGCCAGGTCGCTGAAGATGTCAAAGTCGCTGCGGGCCTCCCACGGGGAGGCGATGGCTGGGTTGAAGCTGTGCACGAAGGGGTGCATGTCCGTCGAGGACAGGTCGTGCTTCTCGTACCAGGTGGCGGTGGGCAGGACGACATCGGCGTAGATGCCCGTCGAAGTCATGCGGAAGTCGATGTCGACCAGCAGGTCCAACTTGCCTCGGGGAGCCTCGTCCCGCCACGTCACCTCGGCCGGCTGCAGCCCCGGCGGACACTCCTCGGCCGCCACCGCGTTGTCCGCCCCGAGCAGGTGGCGCAGGAAGTACTCGTGCCCCTTGCCCGACGAGCCGAGCAGGTTGGAGCGCCACACCGTCAGCACCCGCGGGAAGTTGGCCGGGTTGTCAGGATCGGTGGCGGCAAAGCGCAACCGCCCGGCCGTGAGCTCGTCGACGATGTAGTCGCCCACCTCCTGGCCCGCCGCCTCCGCCTGGTCGGCCAGGTCGAGGGGGTTCCGGTCGAAGGTCGGGTGGGAGGCCAGCCACCCCTGGCGGGCCGAGTAGGCGTTGAGGTCGGCGACCGACTGACCGGCGAACCGGCCCTCACCGAGGGGGCTCGACAAAAGGTCGGCCCGGGCCCCCTCGTAGCGCCACTGGTCGCTGGCTAGGTACCAGTAGGGGGTGGCAGGCATGTGCCGGGTGGGCCGCGCCCAGTCATAGGCGAAGGCGAGGGTGAACCAGCCGGTGAGCGGCCGGACCTTCTCCTGGCCGACGTAGTGGGCCCAGCCACCGCCATTCACGCCCTCGCACCCGCCTAACATGAGCAGCGACAGGAAAGTCCGGTAGATCTGGTCGGAGTGGTACCAGTGGTTGGTGCCCGCCCCCATGGCGATCATCGACCGGCCCCCCGACACCTCGGCGTTGCGGGCGAACTCGCGGGCCACCCGGGCACACGCCACCGCCGGCACCGACGTGATCCGCTCGGCCCAAGCCGGAGTGTAGGGCACCTCGGCGTCGCCGTAGCCGGACGGCCACAACCCAGGTAGGCCATCGCGGGCGACCCCGTACTGCGCCATAACGAGGTCAAACACCGTGGTCACCCACCGCTCGCCCACCTCGATAGCCGGGACCCCCCGCCGCAGCACCCCGCCGCCCTCGCCGTCGCCCACGTCGAAGCGGGGCAGGTCCACCGCCAGCGCCTCGGATCCGGGCCGACCGTGCAGGCTGAGAGCGGGACGGATGTCCTCGAGGCGCAGGTTCCAGCGCCCTTCGCCCGCCTCGGTCCAGCGGAAGCCGAGCGACCCGTTGGGCACCGCGGGGGCACCGCTCGCCTCGTCGAGCACGACGGTCTTCCACGCCGCGCCCTCTTCGGTGTCCCCGAGGTCGGCGGCGGTGACGAAGTGGTCGGGCACCCAGGCGTCCTCACGTCGGCGCAGCGAGACGAGGAACGGGAGGTCGGTGTAGGTGCGGGCGTAGGCCTCGAAGCGAGGCACCTGGCGGTCGCGGTAGAACTCGGTGAGCATGACGTGGCCCATCGCCATCGCCAGGGCCGCGTCGGTCCCCGGCGCGGCGGGAAGCCAGTCGTCGGCGAACTTGGTGTGGTCCGAGTAATCCGGAGAGACCACGACGACCTTCTGGCCCCGGTAACGGGCCTCGGTCATGAAGTGGGCGTCGGGGGTGCGGGTGATGGGGAGGTTGGTGCCCCAGATGATCAGGTAGCTGGCGTTCCACCAGTCGGCCGACTCGGGCACGTCGGTCTGGTCGCCGAAGACCTGGGGCGAGGCGATGGGCAGGTCGGCGTACCAATCGTAGAACGAGGGGATGGTGCCGCCGAGCAGCGAGTAGAAGCGGGTGCCCGCTGCATAGGAGGTCATCGACATGGCCGGGATCACCGTGAACCCCGCGGTGCGGTCCGGTCCGTAGGCGGCGACGGTGTGCACATGGGCGGCGGCGACCAGCTCGAGGACCTCGGCCCAGGTGGCGCGCACGAAGCCGCCCCGGCCCCGAGCCGACTTGTAGGCCGAGGCAGTCTCGGGATCGGAGGTGATCTCGGCCCACGCGGCTACCGGGTCGCCTTCGTGGCGGGCCTTGGCCGCTCGGAAGGAGTCGAGCAGGACACCCCGGACATACGGGTAGCGGACTCGGGCCGGTGAGTAGGTGTACCAGGAGAACGACGCCCCTCTCGGGCACCCCCGGGGCTCGTACTCAGGGGAGTCGGGGCCGACCGAGGGGTAGTCGACGGCCTGGGTCTCCCAGGTGATGATCCCGTCCTTCACATATACCTGCCACGAGCAAGACCCGGTGCAGTTCACCCCGTGAGTGGAGCGGACCACCTTGTCATGGCGCCAACGCTCCCGGTAGAACTCCTCGGCTTGGCGACCGCCTCTACGGTGCAGCTCGCGGGCGTCAGCCGACGGCTCGCCGGGCTGGAGGTAGCGGGCAGCTCGGACCAAGCCCGTCTCGGCGAGCAGCCCGGTCCGTTTCCCGGCGGTGGTCTCCGCTTTGTGTGCCATCTCCCTCCCGGTCAGCTGTGGTGATGTCCTCGATCTCTGGGCCATGTTCACCATACGCCCCATCTAGCGCGAGATGGAAATACGCCTGCCGATGCGGCTAGCCACCGGGTCCGCCAGCTGCGGTGTGCGATCGGCAGCGAGCGGCGAACGCGGCGAAGAGGGCGCCCGAGCGGGCATCCAGGTCATCCGCTGCGGCCTGCCGGGCGCCGCTGCGCAGCTGGTGAACGGCGGTAGGGCCGAGAATGTCTTCCGCGTCGGCACGCATGGCCGGCTCGGCAAGCCAGCGGTCGACGAGGGAGATGTCGGCTTCGGGATGGAAGAGGAGGCCCCAGGCTCGCCGCCCGGCTCGGAAAGCCTGGCAGGCGACGTGAGATGAAGAGGCCAGCACGGTGGCCCCGGGCGGGGGGTCGAACAGCTCGCCGTGCCAGTGCAGCACGGTCGAAGAGGAGGCAAGGTGGCCGACCAGCGCGTCGGTTGGCGCGTGGACCGCGACCGGCGCCCAATCGATCGACTTCACCGGAGCGGGACAGACTGTCGTACCCAGCGTCCTGGCCAGAAGTTGCGAGCCCAGGCAAGATGCCAAGCACCGGTAGCTCCGTTTGGAGAGCCTCGTCGAGCCAGGCGATCTCCTGGCCGAGGGCCGGGAGACAGTCAGTGTCATTGGCGCTCATCGGTCCGCCCATGAACACCGCTCCGCTCACCTCGGACACCGGTGGCAGCTGTCCGCCCTGGTCGATCACGTTGCGCTCTAGCACGGCGCTCTCAGCGAAGTGGTCGAGAATGCGGTGAGGTCGCTCCCACGCCGCGTGCTGGACGACCAGCAGCGGGGGTCGGCCCATGCCCGTCTCTGTTGCTGCCACGTGCCTCCCTTCTCTTGCGCGGGCAGTGGCGGACGCACCGGCAGCCTCACCATGTCGCCGGGCTCCGCCCGAACGAGGACAGCCCCAGCCTGCGGCTGAGCCCCGAGAGAGGCTACCCCGTCGAGTCCTTCCGCACGAAAAGCTGACTAGAAGAGTCGACAATAGACGGGCGAACCGGTAGGCTAGCGGCGACTAGAAAAACCTTCGTGTGGGAGATGCCTGTCTTGGAACTGTTCGCCAACTCTGGAGTTACGCCGCGGCCGACCGCTGACAGCGGCAAAGCCGCCCGTCAGACGCCCGCGGGGAGTCGGTCGTGAGGTTCCTGACTCCGTTCCGGCACGGCTCGGAGCTGAACCAGGTGGAGCGCTGGAAGCTGGAGCGCCACCCGCTGGACGTGTACCGGGCGGTGATCGACGAGTACGCACCGCTCGGCGCAGGAGCCCCAGCGGCGGTCGCTGCGGTCCCAGGGGAAGCGGAACGACTCAAATGGGTGGGCATCTACCCGCAGCGGGGCGCTGAGGACGCCCACATGATGCGCTTCAAGGTACCTGGGGGGCATCTCAGCGCCGCGCAGGCCGCCACGATCGGCGCCATCAGCGACCGCCACGGCCGCGGTCCGGTCACCAACCCTCGTTGGGGTGAGGGTTTCTGTGACATCACCACCCGCCAGGACATCCAGCTGCACTGGGTGGCCATGGCCGACGTGCCGGGCATATGGGCTCGACTCGAAGAGGTGGGCCTGGGCACCTTGCAGGCATGCGGCGACTCCGCCCGCAACGTGTTGTGCTGCCCGGTGTCGGGCGTGGACGCGGAGGAGGTGTTCGACGCCTACCCGGCCGCACAGGCGGTGTCGGAGTTCTTCACCGGGAACCGCGAGTACGCCAACCTGCCCCGCAAGTTCAAGATCAGCCTGACCGGCTGCCGCGACGACTGCGCCCAAGCGGAGCTCAACGACATCGGGCTGTGGCCGGCACGGAATGGCGATGGTCGGGTGGGGTTCAACGTGCTCGTCGGTGGGGGCCTGTCGGATGGGCCGCGCCTGGCGAGCGACATCGACGTGTTCATCACCGTGGACCGGGCGGTGGAGCTGACCCGGGCGATCGCCCAGCTCTACGGGGAGCTCGGCAATAGAGAGCACCGGGGACTGTGCCGGATGCGCTACCTGGTCCAAGAACTCGGCCCCGAGCGGTTCCGGGCGGAGCTGGCGGCCCGGGCGGAATTCGACCTGTCCACGGCCGGGGAGGCGCTGACCCGTCGCTACCGGGGGGACCACGTCGGGGTGCACGCCCAGCGCCAGCCGGGACTGGTCTACGTCGGGTTGAACGTGACGGTGGGACGGATCGCCGGCAGCGACCTGGTGGAAGCCGCACGGCTGGCCGCAACCTACGGGGATGGCGAGATCCGCCTGACCACCAGCCAGAACCTGTTGCTCACCGGTGTGCCCGAGGGCCGCCTCGACGACCTGCTGGCCGAGCCGCTCCTGCAGCGGCACTCACCGTTCCCCGGGCCGTTTGAGCGGGGGGCGGTGGCGTGCACCGGGACGGAGTTCTGCCGATTCGCGATCATCGAGACCAAGCAGCGCATGGCCGACTGGGCCCGTTTCCTCGACCGGCAGCTGGCCGCCGAGGAAGCCACCGGCCCCGCAGCCGGCGACGGGCCTCGCGGGCGGTCCACCGACGGCGAGGAGGTCATCCGCGTGCACCTGTCGGGCTGCTCCGCCTCGTGCGCGCAGCCCCAGATCGCCGACATCGGCTTCCGGGGTGAGACCGCCCACCGCCAGGGGCGCCTCGTCGAGGCGGTCGATGTCGGCTTGGGAGGCAGTCTGGGCACCGACGCCGCGTTCATCGACTGGGTCGCTGGCGCGGTGCCCACCGACGACATCCCGGATCTGATCGTCGGCCTGGTCGGCCGTTACCGGGCACAGCGGCGCCCCGGCGAGCGGTTCCACCAGTGGGTACGTCGCAGCGGGACCACCAGCCTGGGAGCGGAGTTCGCCCCCGACGAGGTCGCAGACGACCAGCTCCGCAGGCACCACAGCGCTCCAGAGCCGAGCGCGCTGCGCGCTGGCGGAGAGAGAACGCTGTGATGGCCCCGTCACGGTTCCCGATCCGCAACGAGATGAGCCGGATCGTCGAAGCCCCCGGAAAGACGTGGTTCTGGGAGCTCGCCGCCGCGGTGATCGACGCTGAGCGCTGCATCCAGTGCGGCGCCTGTGTCGCCGTGTGCCCGTCGGACTCGATCGGGGTCGGTGACAACGACCTGCCCGTGCTGGTGAAGATGTGCACTGGCTGCTCGCTGTGCTGGGACTTCTGCCCTCGCGGCGGGCTGCGCTACGAGGCGGGATGGCCCGCCCCGCAACCCGCCGAACCGGTCGTGGCGGTCCTCGACGACCCCGACGACCCCGACGACCCCGACGCCGCCATCCTCCCACCCGACGAGGGGCGCATCTTCGGCGGACGCGGCGAGGGCCTGGGCCCCGTCCGGCGCTCCTACACCGCACGGGTAGCCACCCCCCTGCCCCACGTCCAAGACGGGGGTGTGGTCAGCGCCCTGCTGGTCGCCGCCCTCGACGCCGGACTGATCGACGGGGCCATCGTGGCGCGGCCGAGCGTCACCGAGCCGTGGAAGGGCGTTCCCTTCGTCGCCCGGAACGCTGCGGAGGTCCTCGAGTGCGGGGGCAGCTTCTACAACCAGACCATGGGCTTGGCGCAACTCGACCTGAAGGGCTACGACCTCGGGTCCGAGCCCCGCCTGGCGGTCATCGGCACCGCCTGTGAGATCCAGGGCCTGCGGGCCATGCAGGACAACCCGTGGTGGCACGGATCGCACCGGGTCGACGTCGTCGTGTTGGCCATCGCCTTGTTGTGCACCAAGAGCTTCGACTACCAGGGGCTCATGCTTCGCGAGCTGCGCGACAAGAGGGGACTCGACCTGGCCGAGGTGGAACGTGTCGATGTCATCCACGGCAAGCTGGTCGTCGAGGACCGCAGCGGGACCGAGCTCGTCCGCGAGCCGATCAAGAACTTCCACGGCGCTGCGCTCAAAGGCTGCGACGAGTGCGCCGACTTCCTCGGACGCGGCGCAGACATCTCCGTCGGCAGCGTCGGCAGCCCCGACGGGTGGTCCAGCGTCCTGGTCCGCACCGGCACCGGTGCTCGGGTCTTCGGCCTGGCCCAGCCGAGCCTGGAAGTGACCGACCTGGCACGGCCCGAGGCCCTCGAGAAGCTCGACGCCTACGACCGCAAGGTCGCCCTCGACAGCCTGCGGCGCGACTTCGACCCCGACGGCCCGCTCTTCTGGTCCTACCAAGACCACGTCGACGCCTACGAAGGCACGGACCGGGCCCCCGTGTACCGCTCCTCATGACCGCCGCCGAGCCGCTGCCCAGGTCTGCGGCTCCTCCGGCGGGGGACGCGGCGCTGGAGGCTCCGCCCGAGCCGTTGGCGCTCAAAGAGCGGGTCCGTCGCCGGGTGCTGGAGCGGCCTGACACCTTGTCTGACCTCGCCCGGGAAGGAAGCTGGTTGGCGGACTGGCTGTGGTCGCAGTGGGCCCCAACGCTGTGCGCCTGGGGACTCACACGCGAGGCGCTGCGCGACGTCGTCGCCGGCTACCACCACGAGCTGTGGCTATGGCTCATGGGGGAACGCCCCTGGGCGCACGTCGCCGACGCGCTCGCCGGCAGGGCACAGCGGCGCGCCACTCGCCGCGCAGCCGCGGCGTCCGACAAGAGCGCATCCCATGCCCGCAGGTGACACGTCTCCACCGTCGCGAGAAGCTCGATGATCACGTGATTCCGGACACGGCCCCTCAAACTGAGACGTCCCCTGTGCCCTGTGCGTCGGTTCGACTCACGCGCTACCGCCAGCAGTTGACGAACCCTACGGCATCACTCCAAGCCGCCCGCCTCGGCACCCCGAGCGAGCGTCGCGACGAGAGACCGGACGGCAATCGCCAGCGGTGTCGGCTCGGCCGCCGTCAGATCCAGCATCCGTCGGACCGCGTCGCGCTGGGCGGTGCTGAAATCGTCGACGACGTCCTGGCCAGCCCGGGAGATGGCCACGTTCACGACCCGACGATCACCGACGTTGCCCCGGAGACGGATCAACCCCTTGGCGACCAAGCGATCGCACATCCGCGATGCCGTGGACGGGCAGACACCCAACACCGCGGCCAGGTCCGCCACCCGCCGAGAGCGGTGGCCGGCGAGGGCCAGCAGCATTCGGCACTGGGCGACCGTGACGTCAGCGGTTAGATCCTCGAGTGAGCGGGTCGCCACGGCGGCAAGCGCCCAGCCAACAGCGATCACGGTGTCGAGGGCCTCATCGTCGACGCAGGGGGAGGGCGCTCCCTCAGCCGGCGGCCCCCAACCGCCGGGCCAGGGGGCGGCCCTCACCATCGAGCGCCGGAGCGGGGTGAACGTGGCCGACGAGGTCTGTCCGGGCCGTGGACGAGGTCGCTGGACGCGCCGAGAGGGTACCGGCGCTCACCGGGGCCTCCGCCGGTTGTGGCCCCGATCGGGTACCGGCGGCGCCGGCGCGCGCATGGGCGTCGCCTCCGGCAGGGCCGCCGGTATCTCCACACCGGCGAAGACCGTCGCCCGTTTCCCGCTCACGGACCGGAAACGGAGCATCCAGCTGCGCTGGCCGGGCAGGCATCGAGCCCGCTCCAACCACACGCCGCTCCCCGTGGCCAGCGCGGCCA
>JAJZMD010000121.1 GCA_021803085.1 Actinomycetes bacterium | reverse complement strand
GCGCTCTGACGGACAGGTTGGTTGTGTTGATCATGCCGCCTGACGGTCGGCGTTGTGGTGGATGGTGGCCTCGTACTCGGCGGGGCTGCGGTACCCAAGCGAGCTGTGAAGCCTCCGGGTGTTGTACTTATGCGGGTGATCCTGTCAAGGGCTGGCCGCGCTTGGGCTGTCATGAGGCCTGCTCGTCGAGGCGGTTGAGGAGACCGTCGAAGATCTTCTGGCGACCGACTTGGCCCTTGTCGGCGGCGTCGTCGCGTTGGCGCTGGAGGGTTGGTCGGAACTCGATGGTGGTGACGAAGAACGTGCAGGACTCGCAGATTGACTCGAAGTGGCAGTCGAGTTCGACGGGTCGGGCGCAGTAGCCGTTGCCGAGCATGCGGCGGTGCATCTCGGCGCGGAGCTTGCGCATCTCGGTGCCTTCGTCGTCGGCCTCGAGCTGGCGGGGTTGGTCGTAGAGGGCTTCGACCTTCTCGGTGACGGCGAAGTACTCCTCGGCGACGGTCTTGTCGGCGATGCGGGCGTAGACCATGGTCATTGCCAGGGTCTTGTGGCCGAGCAGGGCGGCGATGGCGTCGAGGCTCATGCCTCGGTTGATGGCCTGGGTGGCGAGGGTGTGGCGGAGCTGGTGGGCGGTGACGTGGCCGATGCCAGCGTCGACGGCCTGGTCGTGGAGGATCTGGCTGACCCGGTAGCTGGTGAGGGGACGGTGGCGTTCGATGAGGAGGCGCTCCGAGCGGACGCCGGCGGGCCGGTGGTTGGTGACCCAGTCGTCGAGGAGTTCCTTGAGCTGGGGGTGCAGCGGGATGTAGCGGTCGTTGTGGAGCTTGCCGACCGGGATCCGCAGCCAGAACGCGGAGCCGATCTGGACGACGGCGTCGACGGTGAGCTCGAGCAGCTCGCCGCGACGGATCCCGGTGCGGGCGAGCAGCTCGGTCACGAGCCGGGCCAGCGGATCGACATCGGCTCGTGCTGCCCGCAGCAGCTTCGCGGCTGCAGCGTCGTCGAGGAACCGGGGCAGCGGCTTGTCGATGATCGGAAGGTCACCGACGAAGATCAGCGGCCGTGTCGGGGCGTTCGGGTAGCCCCATTCGGCGGTGCGGTCGAAGAAGCAGTGCAGGTTGATGAGCTGCTCCTTGATCGAGGTGCGTGACAGCGGCCGGCCGGTGCGCCGGGAAGGCTGGACCGCCAGCCAGGCCTTGAACGCTTCGATGTGGTGCCGCTCGAGGTCGGCGCAGCTGGCGACCTCCGGGTGGTGCTCGGCCAGCCAGGTGCCGAACACCCGCAGGTGCTGCTCGATGTGTTTGACCGTCGCCGGCCGCAGGCTGAGGGTGACCTGCTCGACGTAACGGCGGGCGTTGCCGGCGTAACCGGGAGCGATGACCGTCCAGCCGGTGACCGACACTGGCTGGCGGCTGGCCGGCCGGCGGTGGTGATCGAGCCGGCCGGCGTGGAACAGGGTGAGGCGGAGCCGGTGGAACACCGAGGCCATGTTGCGGCCCGACTCGGGCTTGTCCCGCGCCGTGTAGGCATCGACGACGGCCTGGGATGCTGCAGCGAACTCGGCCTCGCCGACCTGATCGGCCGGGACTCCCGTGACGGCGGTGATCATGGCCAGGCTGTTCCACTGGATCTTGCGGTCGCCCTCGCTCACCCCGATCCGGTCACACGACTCGACGAACCAGGCATGCGCGTCGGAACAGTGCGTGCGGGCGGCGGTGCCGAGGCGGAGGTAGACCCGTCCGAAGATGTCGGCGTCGACGGTGAGCCGGCCGGTCACCATCAGCCACGAGGCGAACGAACGAGCCTTGCCGATCGCATCGAGCTGCCGAGCCCGGCTCATCCGGTCCCAACCCCCCGCTCGATCGAGCTTGGCGCAGAAGGACCGGGCCGCCGCCATGGTCGACCGTCCGGTCTTGCGGCCAGCGGCTCGCATCGCCATCTCATAGCTGGCGATCCGGTCGCAGTCGAGGACGGAGAGCGCGACGGCGGCGGGCATCACGGCGCCCCAATCGCTTGGGCGTCGATCGCTTCGACCGCCCGCCGGTACTCGCCGGCGAGCCAGTCATTGGCCAGATGGAGATAGATCCGGGTCGACTCGATCGAGCGGTGCCCGGCCTGGGCCTGGATCGCTTCCAGGGCCATGCCCGCTTCCCGCAGGCGGGTGAAGCAGGTGTGGCGCAGCTGGTGGCAGGTGAGCCGCTCGATTCCCGCCCGGCGGCGGGCCCCGGCGACGATCTCATCCAGGCCGGCGGCGGTCAGCGGCATCCCGCGGCGGGGCCCCTTCAACACGACGAAGACCCGATCGGTCGTCGAGGTCGCGGGCCGTTCAATCTCGAGGTAGTCGGCGACCGTGGTGAAGAACCGGGTCGAGACCGGCACGATCCGCTGATGGCCGCCCTTGCCCTCGGCGATGAACACCCGACGTTCGCCGGGGTGGAGGTCCTCGAGTCGCAGCCCGAGCACCTCGCAGCGCCGCAGTCCGCCCAGCAGCATCGCCTCGACCATCGCCCGGTCCCGTCGCGTGCGCAGCGCCGCCATGAACGCGTCGACCTCGTCGGGGTCGATGACTCGTGGCAGCGTGCGCGGCGCTCGGATCAGCGGCACCCCTCGGACCGCCCGCTGGCCCGGGCGTCGCATCGCCAGCCCCCGCGGCACCGGGTTGCGGCTGATCCCCGTGTCGCCCCGCACGATCAAGTACTCGTAGAGACCGGCGATCGTGGCCAGCCGCCGCTTGATCGTGCGCGCCGACAGGCCAGCCTCGCCGTCCTCGATCCGGACCACCTTGGCCCCACGCCGCGGCTGACGCTGGTCCTTCATGAACGCCAGCACGTCCGCCGTCACGACCTCCGCAGGGTCCTTGGCAACCACGGTGAAGAACACCTTCAGGTCGAACGCAGTGGCCAGCACCGTGTTCCACCGAGCCCGAGCGGTCACCAGCTCGACGTAGGCGTCGAGCAGCGGATGACCGAGAGTGATCACGCCGCCGGCGTCACCGCCAGCGGGCCGCACCAGGCACGGCATGAACGCCACCTCAACCATGATCCCAACCCGCCGGAACCAGGTGGTGGATCACCCGCATATCGTGACCAGCCCTCGATGTAGTCGAAGACGGCGGCCCGTAGCCCGGCCCGGGTGGGCCAGGCGCGGGTGTCGATCAGCTCCCGCTTGATGGTGGCGAAGAAGCTCTCGGCCACTGCGTTGTCCCAGCATTCACCGGCCATTCCGACCGACAGGACCACTCCGTTCGCCCGGGCCAACGTGGCGTAGTCCAGGCTCGTGTACTGGCTGCCGCGGTCGGAGTGGAAGATCACACCCTTCTCCGGCCGGCGGGTGAGAAACGCCATCTTGAGGGCGTCTTCGACCAGTTCGGTGCGCATGTGGTCGGCCAGCGCCCAGCCGACCACCCGGCGACTGGCCAGGTCGATGACCGTCGCCAGGTACGCCCAGCCTTCCCAGGTCATGACGTAGGTGATGTCGCCGACATAGCGCCGGTCGAGCTCGGCGCACGGGCCGAAGTGGCGCCCGATCAGGTCCTTCGCCCGCTCGGCGGCGGGGTCGGGGACCGTCGTCTTCCTCCAGCGCTTCTTGCACCGTCCTTCGAGCCCTGCCTGGCGCATCAGCCGGCGGACCCGGCGCCGACCGCAGCAGACCCCCTGGCGCCGCAGCTCGGCGTGGACACGTGGGGACCCGTAGGTGCCCCTGGAGGTGGTGTGGATGGCGGTGATCTTGCTCGTCAGCTCGGCGTCGGTGACCTGGCGGGCGGAGGGGATGGCCCTCTTGCGCTCGTAGTAGGCGGCACGGGAGACCTCGAACAGCTCACAGCTGTGCTTGACGCTGTGACCTGCGACTACCTCCGCCTCGATGAAGGGGTCCATCTTCACCGGGTCTCCTTCGCGAAGAAAGCCGTCGCTCGCTTGAGCAGGTCCACATCGGCCTGGAGCCGCTTGTTCTCCCGCCGGAGGCGGGTGAGCTCCTCTCGCTCCTCGGTGGTCAGGCCTGGACGCTCCCCGGCGTCGATCTCGGCCTGGGCCACCCACCTACGTACCGCCGACGGCGTCAAGTCGAAGTCCCGGGCCACCTCGGGGATCGACCGGTCACCGGCCCTGCACCGGTCCACGATCTCCCGCTTGAACTCGGGGGTGTACGACCTCCGGTCGCGGCGCTTGCTCCGCTCCATGGTCTCCATGATGGACATCCTCTCCGGCGCTGTGCGCCTCTTGGTGGATGTCCGTCAGACCGTGCCAACTCCAGAGAACCGTGTC
>JAJZMD010000269.1 GCA_021803085.1 Actinomycetes bacterium | reverse complement strand
GGAGTCCTCGACGTCGCGGGCTGCCACCATCATGAGGTCGTTCAGCTCGTCGACGACGACGAGGACGAACGGGAGCCGCTCGGGACCTCGCGACACACCCTCGGCGTCGTCGAAGCCTTGGGCGACGGTGGTGTCGGCTCGACCGGGGTCGTCGGGGCCGTCCGCAGCACCGGGCGCGCCGTGCGCACCGGGCGCGCCGTGCGTGCCGTCCGCGCCGGGCGCGCCGTGCGCGCCCGCGCGGGCACGTGCGGCGATCGCGGCCACCCGGGCCGAGTCCGACGGTCCACCCGCCGGGCCGAGCTCGCCGCGGGCGAGCGCCTCGTTGTAGCCGGCGATGTCGCGCATCCCGTGCTCGGCGAGGACGTCGTAGCGGCGCTCCATCTCCTTCACCGCCCACGCCAGCGCGTTCGCCGCCTTCTTCGGGTCGACGACCACCGGCGTGAGCAGGTGCGGCAACCCGTTGTACTGGCTGAGCTCGACCCTCTTCGGGTCGACGAGGATGAGGCGGACCTCGTCGGGGGTGGCCCGCATCAGCACGGAGGTGACGAGCGAGTTGATGCACGAGGACTTGCCGGCGCCGGTCGCCCCCGAGATGAGCACGTGCGGCATCTCGGCGAGGTTGACGATCACCGGCCGCCCGGCGATGTCCCTCCCGAGCGCGACCTCTAGCGGATGGCTGGCGCGCGCCGCCTCAGGCGAGGAGAGGATGTCACCGAGCGCGACGAGCTGCCGCTGGCGGTTCGGCACCTCCACGCCGATCGCGGACCTGCCGGGGATCGGGGCGAGGATGCGGACGTCCGGAGACGCCATCGCATAGGCGATGTCGCGGTGCAGGCTCGTCACCCGCGCGACCTTCACCCCGGCCCCGAGCTCCAGCTCGTAGCGGGTCACGGTCGGGCCGACCGTCCTACCGACGAGACGCGTGTCCACCCCGTGGGCGGCGAGCGCTGCGACGAGCGCGTCCCCTGCCTGGTCGAGCAGCCGCTCGTCGTGCCGCTGCTCCCTCGAGCGGGCGAGGAGGCGGGGCGGCGGCAGGCGCCACTCCCCCGCCGCCGGCTCCACCAGGGAGCCGCCAGGACCCAACCCGCCGTCGTGCTCCTCACTGCCGAGCGCGACGCGCCCGTGACCGGAGGGTGTGCCGTCGGCTGCGCTCTCCGCAGCGGCACGCGCGACGTCGCCCGCCACGCCGCCCGCCACGCCGGCGACGCCGGCGTCCCGAACCGGGTGCGCTCCGGCGCCCGCCTCCGCGTCCCCGTCGAAGACGGTCCCGGCCGCGACGTCGAGCCCCGGGTCGGCTGGCACAGTCCCTGTCCGCTCCTCTGCGGGCTCGATCCCGAGGTCCGTCCCGAGGTCGTGGACCTGCACCGGCCGGTCGACCGCCCGCCCGATCGCCGAGCCGGCCGCGACGAAGGGCCGTCCGAGGCTCCTCAGCCGCACACCGGTCGCGAGCACGCCGCCGACCACCCCCACCGCGAGGAGCAGGACCACCGAGCCTGCCGTGCCGAGCCCGTGCGCGAGCGGCTGCCCGAGCAGGGCGCCGAGGAAGCCGCCGGCACCGCTCAGCGCGGCACGCGGCGCCGAGATCGAAGGGGTTCCTCCCGCGAGCTCGGCCAGCCCGCACGCGGCGAGCAGCGTGATCGCCGCGCCCACCCCGGCACGGCCCGAGAGCAGGTGTCGGCGGCCCGCGACCACCGCGACCCCGGCGGCCACGGCGGACGGCGGCAGCAGGAACCTCGCCCAGCCCACGGCGGCACCGACCCCGACGTCGACCGCGTGGCCCACCGCGCCCGCTTCGTCGCCGTAGACGGCGAGCGCGAGCAGGACCCCTGCGGTGACGAGCGCGATCGCCCAGAGGTCGGCGCTGTGGTCGGAAAGCACCGCGCTTGCGGCCGAACCGCGGGTCTCTGCGCGGGCTCCGTTCCCCCCGCGGGCTCCGTTCCTTACGGGCGCTCCGGTTCCCGCGCGCGCTCCGTTCCCCGCGCGCGCCCGGCCGCTCCCAGCCGACGCGTGCCCGGGACTGCGCCGTTTGCCGGCGCGCCCCCGAGGCTCCCCATCGCCTGCGGACCGGGCGCTGGTGCGGCTGGACGCCGCCGGGCGCTTCGTGGCCACCACAGTGCCAAAGAGGCTACCGCCGCCGGTGCCTGCTCCGGGGGAGGCTGACACCGTCCGACCAGGGCATTCGAGAGACGATCGTCAGACTGCCATCACCACGGGGATGATCATCGGCCGCCGCCGCGTCCGCTCGTTCACCAGGCGCCCGAGCGCCCGGCGCGCGTGGCGGGTCAGCACCTCCACGTCGTGCGCACCCTCGTTCATGGCCTGGAGCAGGGCCTCCGCGACCGCATTGGACGCGTCGTCGAGCAGCTCCTCCGCCTCGGGCGCATGCACCCAACCTTTCGTGGCGATCTGCGGCGCGCCCGTGAGGACCTTCCGCTGGAGGTCGACGGTGGCCACCACCATGACGACGCCCTCCTCGGCCAGCTGGCGCCGGTCGCGCAGCACCCCGTGGCCGACGTCGCCCACCGTCCCGTCCACGTAGAGGTAGCCCGCCGGGACCGTGCCGTCCCGGTGCAGGCCGGACCCGTCGAGCCGCACGACGTCCCCGTCCTCGCAAAGAAGGACCTGGTCCGCCGCGACGCCCATCTGGCGGGCGATCTCGGCGTGGTGGACGAGGTGCCGGTACTCCCCGTGGACCGGTACGAACGCCCTCGGCCTCGCCACCGCGAGCAGCGTGCGCAGCTCTCCTTGGCGGGCATGGCCGCTCACGTGAACGGCCTCGCTGCCGGAGTGGACGACCTCGGCGCCACGGCGGTGGAGCTCGTCGATGACCCGTCCCACCGACCATTCGTTGCCGGGGATCGGATGAGCGCTGATCACGACGACGTCGCCGGCGGTCACCTGGAACCACTTGTTGTCGCCGGTCGCCATGAGGGAGAGCGCCGACATCGGCTCGCCCTGGGAGCCGGTCGAGATCACGCACACGTCCCCCGGAGGCAACCGGTCGATGTCCTCGATCTCCACCAGCGTGCCGGCCGGCACGCCGAGAAGGCCGAGGCGCTGGGCCAGATCGACGTTCTTCGCCATCGACCTGCCGAGGGTCGCGACCTGCCGACCGGACGCGGCGGCTGCGGTGATCACCTGCTGGACCCGGTGGATGTGGCTCGCGAAGCACGCGACGACGACGCGCCGTCCCGCGCTCGCCGCGAAGACCCTCGCCATGGTCGTGCCGACCGTGCTCTCCGAGGGGGTGAAGCCCGGCTCCTCCGCGTTGGTCGAGTCCGAGAGGAGCAGCGCGACCCCCTCGTCCGACGCGATGGCGCCGATCCGGGCGAGATCGGTGCGCCGACCGTCGACCGGCTGGAGGTCGAGCTTGAAGTCCCCGGAGTGCAGGACGACGCCCTGCGGCGTGTGGAACGCGAGCGCGAACGCGCACGGCACCGAGTGCGTGACCGGGATGAACTCCACCTCGCAGGGCCCGACCGCCCGCCGCTCGCCGTCCGCCACCACGACGTACCGTGCGCGCCCGGCGAGCCCGGCCTCGTCGATCCGGTTGCCCGCGAGCCCGAGCGAGAGCTCCGACCCGTAGATGGGGACCTCGAGGTCGCGCAGGAGGTAGGCGAGGCCCCCGACGTGGTCCTCGTGCCCGTGGGTGAGGACGACGGCTTCCACGCGATCCGCGTGCTCCCTCAGGTAGGTGAAGTCGGGCAGCACGAGGTCCACCCCCGGCATGTCGGGATCGGGGAACATCACCCCGCAGTCGACGACGACGATGCGGCCGTCGACCTCGATGCACGCGCAGTTCCGCCCGATCTCGCCGAGGCCGCCGAGGAAGGCGACCCGGACGGTGGATCGCTTGGCCACCTGGATGCCCGTCGCCCGCCTCAGGACGCGGCGCGCATGGGCGCAGCTCCGAGCCGGGTGAGGATGCGCAGCGCTTCCCCCTCGAGCTCCGGCGGAGCCTCGCCCAGCGGGAGCCGGCACTGCCCGACGCGCAGGCCGAGCGCGCGGCAGGCCGACTTCGCGGGCATCGGGTTCGGGAACTGCTCCGTCGACTCGAAGTCGTAGGACTCGACGAGCCGTGCGTTCTCGGTCCTGGCCGCCTCGAGGTCGCCGTCGCGCGCGGCGATCACCATGCGGCGCATCTCGGGCCCGGCCCAGTGCGAGCACACCGAGATCACCCCGACGCCGCCGATCGCGACGAGCGGCAACGTGAGCGAGTCGTCACCGCTGTAGAGCTCGAAGGAGCTCGGCGCGTGCACGAGCAGTCGCGCAGCGCCCGCAGGGTCGCCGGCGGCGTCCTTCACGCCGACGACGTTGCTGACCTCGTGGGCCAGCCGGAGCATGGTCGGCTGCGAGATCCGCCTGCCCGTGCGCACCGGGATGTCGTAGAGCACCATGGGCAGGTCGGTCGCGGCGGCGACCGCGGCGAAGTGCGCGAACAATCCGTCCTGCGAGGGGCGGTTGTAGTACGGCGTCACGACGAGGATCCCGTCGACCCCGCACTCGGTCGCCAGCTTCGTGAGCGCGATCGAGTGGCCCGTGTCGGCCGTGCCGGTGCTGGCGAGGATCGGGACCCCCACCGCGTCCGAGACGTTGCGCCACAGCTCGCGCAGCTCCTCGTCGGAGAGGACCGGCCCTTCCCCCGTGGTGCCGCCCAGCACGAGCCCGTCGCTCCCGTGGTCGACGAGCCAGCGTGCGAGCGCGACCGCCGCGTCCACGTCCAGCGATCCGTCGGGAGCGAACGGAGTCACCATCGCGGTGACGACCGCGCCGAAGCGGGCGGGCTGCATCCCCGCACGCTACCAGCGTCAGGGTCAGGCGACGCTCCTCGCGGCAGGTGAGCCGTCCGCCTCCGCGTCGACCTCCTGGGCCGTGTCGACGAGGTCTTCGAAGCCGATCGCGCCCATCTCGGTGAACTTCGCGCGAAGCCAGCCTCCTGCCGCGTCGAGGAGGCCGAGCTTCTTCAGGTTCGGCACGATCTTCGAGAAGAGGAGCACCTGGAACTCGTCGCGTTCGGGGGATCGGGACGTGACGGTGACCACGTCCTCGGCGGGCACCTCGAGCCGCTCCCACACCTCTTGCATCATCATGCGGTCCTTCATCCGCACCGCCGCCTCGAAGGCGAACTCCTGGCGCTCACGAAGCTCCGCGTCGGTGAGCTCGGCGTAGTAGTCCTGGAGGCTGACCACGCCGAACGCCACGTGGCGCGCCTCGTCGGCCATCACGTAGCGGAGCATCTGCTTCAAGAGCGGCTCCTGGGTCATCGCGTGGATGAAGCCGAACGCCGCGAGGGCGAGCCCCTCGACCATGATCTGCATGCCGAGGTACGTCATGTCCCAGCGGCGGTCGCCGATGATGTCGTCGAGCAGCAGTCCCAGGTGCGCGTTGATGGGGTAGTGGCCCGACAGCTTCTCGTCGAGGTAGCGGGAGAAGACCTCGACGTGGCGCGCCTCGTCCATGACCTGGGTCGCCGCGTAGTACTTGGCGTCGATCCACGGGACGGTCTCCACGATCTTGGCGGTGCACAAGAGCGCCCCCTGCTCCCCGTGCATGAATTGGGACAGCATCCAGTTCTGGTTCTCGATGCCGAGGCGGAGCCACTCCTCGTCGCCCCAGCGCTCGAGCGCGGTGCCCGCGACGTCCTCGGGCGCCCACCGCAATCCGGCGTTGGCCGCCTGGTTCAGCATCACGACCCGCTCCTGGTCGACCTCGACCTCCCACGGCAGGTCGGTGCGGGCGTTCCATTGCGCGGTCTTCGCCTTCTCGTAGAGGCGGTCGAGCCGCGGCCTCGTCCCCTTCTCGTAGTCCCACGTGAACTCGGCCGGGCACGGGTCTGCGACGGCGTGATGCCCGTCGGGATCCTCGTGGCCGACGGTCGCCAGCACCGCCGCGCGGTCCCCGACGTCGTGGCGGCCGATGAGCTCCTCGTTGCTCCGGCCCGCTGCGTCCGCTCCGGCCATTGCGTCGACCTCCTGGGTCACATTCTCACTCGCCGTCCCGGTCCGTCGCGCGCGCCTGCGGTCACGCTCCGAGCAGGGCGTCGAGCCCGACGGTGAGCCCCGGGAGGTCGCGGACGCGGCGCACCGCGAGGAGGACGCCGGGCATGAACGACCGGCGGTCGTAGGAGTCGTGGCGCATGGTGAGCGACTGGCCGGCGGCGCCGAAGATCACCTCTTGGTGCGCGAGGAGACCCGGGAGCCGGACCGAGTGCACACGGACGCCACCGGTTGCGGCGCCCCCGCGCGCGCCCTCGAGGACGACCTCGGTCGTCGCGTCCGAGAGCTCGGGCGCGCCAGCCCGCTCTCGAGCCGCCGCGATCCGGGCGGCGGTGCCGAGGGCCGTTCCCGACGGCGCGTCGCGCTTCTGGTCGTGGTGGAGCTCCACGATCTCCACGCCGTCCATGAGCGGCGCCGCGAGCTCCGAGAAACGCATGAGGAGGACCGCGCCGATCGCGAAGTTCGGCGCGACCACGGCGTTGGCCGGATCGCCGGTGAAGGCGCGCCCGAGGACCTCGAGGTCCTCTGGGCCGAGCCCCGTGGTGCCGACGACGGCGTGGATGCCCCTCTCTGCAAGCCACGGAAGGGTGCGGCGCGCCGCCTCGGCGACCGTGAAGTCGACAGCCACCTCGACCCCGGCGTCGACGAGCACCTCCAGCCGGCCCGAGACCGCAGGCGCCTCCCCGACCTCGGCCCTGAGCGCCGCCGCACCGCCTTCGACCTCCGCGGCGGGATCGACGACCGCGGCCAGCGCGAGGTCCGGCGCGTTCCTGACCGCCAGGCAGACCTCGCGCCCCATCCGGCCTGCTCCGCCCACGACGCCCACGCGGATCACGCGGATCACGCGGCTCACGCTATCGGCTCACCACCGGCGGAGACATGGGGTGCGGCGGCATGCGGGGGGCTCTGCGCGGCGGCATGCGCGGGGCTCTGCGCGGCGGCATGCGCGGCGGCATGCACAGGGCTCTGGTCGGCGGCCGCCTTCGCGAAGAGAGCCCTGGCGCTCCGCCCGCCTCTTCGCCAACCTGGGAGCACGGCTCCTTGCGGTTGGCAGAGCCTCCACCACCAGTAGGTGAGCCCGAGGGTGAGCGCGCCGAACGCGATCGGCCACGGGTCGCCGCCGCCGGGCGGGTTCCAGCCTGCAGTGATCTCGGGCTGCCCGAGCCCGAACCGGAAGCGGTCGAGCGCGACCTGGAAGTCGACCAGGTTGACGGCGACCGCACCCACTGCGGTGATCGCCGTCGCCGTCCAAAGGAGCCGGCTGGGACGCGTCATCCTCGAGCCGCCGGCCTCGGCCGCCGCCAGCAGCACGCCGGCGACGAGGGGGAACCAGTACCGGCCCTGGCCCAGGAACCCTTCGCGGCGAGCCTCGATCGCCACCAGGACGACCGGGAACACGAACGAGAACACGAGCAGGGCGACCACGACCGCTCGCTCGCGCTTCGCCGCAGCGCGAAACCCCACAACGGTCAAGCCCCCCATGATCACCAGCCCGAGCGCGATGACCCACCACGGAGGCGACGTGTCCGTCCAGCCGAAATTCCCCGGCAGCTGGAGCATGTCGTGACCGAACCGCTGGACCGACAGCCACAGGAGCTCGAGTTCTCCTTTGCCCTTCGGGACGGCGTTCCCGACGAAGCTCAGGTTCGCCACGCCGAGCACCCACGCGCTGGTGAAGGCGGCGCACACCCCGACTCCGGCGACGATGAGCCGCACCGCGCGGCGCCCGAGCAGCGCCCAGCTCGGACGCACGCCGTACCAGCCCACCAGGGCGAGCACGATGACGCCGACGAAGATCGGCCCGAAGTCGCGCACCTGGGTCAGCACGGCGAGGCCGATGACGAAGCGGACCAGGATCCGCCGCCTCTTGGCGGGAGGCGGCCCGTTCGCGAGCGCGACGCCCGAGGTCCATGCGCACAGGGCGCTGGCCATCTCCATGCCGCTCGGGTTGACGGTCGCCATGTAGACGAGGACGTAGGGCGTCGCGAGTGCGGCGAGGGCGGGCAGGAGGAGCGTCCGGCCGCGGGCGTCGGCAGCGGAGAGGTAGGCGAGCCCCAGCAGCACCGCGGTGAGGAGCGCCGCCACCAGCCGCATGGCGTACACCGCCGCTTCCCCGTTGAAGAGCAACGACGGCCAGCCGACGACGAGGTAGTAGAAGGGTGGGTAGTAGCCGACCCAGGTCACTTCGGGCACCACCTTGGTGTCGTGCCCGAGGGGGGGCTCGCACCCGGCGCCGACTGTGGGACGGAACATGAAGCACGGGAGGCGGTCCGGTCCGATCAGGTCCTCGGGGATCCGAACGGTGGCGTTCGGCCCGCCGGCCGGCTTGCCGACCAACTGGCCCCTCACGCTCGCGGCGGCCTTCATCACCTGGGCGGACTCGTCGGAGAGCCCGAACATCGGCGTCGCGAACACCCAGCAGACGGTCATGCCGACGAGGAGGAGGACGACCGCCAGCCGTTTCCAGTGTCGGGCGGCGCTCACCTCGGGGCTCAAGCTGCCCGGCCCGCCAGCCCCAGCACGGCGCCGTCGAACGCGTCCGCGTCGAACGGTCCCACGGCAGCCAAGGTGCGGGGTGCCACCGCCAGAGCCTGCGCGACCTCGCCGACTGCGTCCACGTCCACGGCGTCGATGTGCGCGAGGACCTCGTCGATGGTCCACGCGACGCCGTAGAGCAGCACCGAGGTGCCGAGACGGCTCATCCTCGCGCCCGAGTCCTCGCACGAGAGCAGCGTCTCGGACCGGAGGTTGCCCTTGGCGACGTCGAGCTCCCGCGACGTGATGCCCTTCGAGGCGAGGTCCTCGATCTCGCCGGTCACGATCCGCAGCACCTCGCCCGCGTGCTCGGGGGCGGTGCCCACCGACACGGAGGTGCACCCGGCGTCGAAGAACCCCGTGCGCTCGGACCAGATCGAGTACGCGAGCCCTCGCTGCTCGCGCACCTTCTGGAAGAGGCGGCTCGAGAGGCCTCCGCCGAGCACCACGTTCAGCACGGCGAGCGGCCAGCGAGCCTCGTCGAACCGCGACGCCGAGCGCATCGACAGCACGAGATGGGCCTGCTCGGTCGGTCGGCGCACCACCACCAGCGGGGTCACGTCGGGACCGGCCGGCGAGCGGGAGGGCGCCGTGCCGCCGGGTCTCGCAGCGAACCTGCCCTGGAGGGCGGCCGCGACGTCCTCGTGCCGGCAGTCGCCGGCGACCGAGACGACCATGTTGCCGGGCCGGTAGTGCTCCTCGAAGAAGCGCCGGATGTCCGCCTCCGAGGTCGCGCGGACGCTTTCTTCGGTGCCGAGCGTGTCGCGGCCAAGTGGGTGGTCCGGGAACAACGCGGCCATCGCCGTCTCTCCGACGAGGTCCGCCGGCTCGTCTGCGTGCATGAGGATCTCGTCGAGGATGACCGTGCGCTCGGCCTCGACGTCGTGCCCGCTGAGCGAGGGGTCCTCCATGATGTCGCCCAGGATGTCCAATCCGAGGTGGAGGTGCTCGGAGAGCAGCCTCACGTAGAAGGCCGTGTACTCCTTGGTCGTGAACGCATTGCAGTCCCCGCCCACCTCGTCGAGGGATTCCGCGATCGACGCAGCCGATCGCGCCAGGGTGCCCTTGAACAAGAGGTGCTCGAGGAAGTGGGACGCGCCTGCGAGCGGCTCGGGCTCGTCGCGCGAGCCCGTCCCCACCCAGAAGCCGATCGCGACCGACCGTACGTCCGACATCGATTCGGTCGCGAGCCGCACACCCGAGGCGAGCCGCTCAGAGTGGATCGAGCTGGCGCGTGGGGTCACCGGCGCCGCGGGCGACGGCTCCCGCCGCCACGGCGACGGTCGCCTCCTTGTCCCCCGTCCCCCCCTCTCGAGGGCGCGCCGGGAACCGCCGGACCGAGATCCCCGAGGTCGGCGACGAGCTCCGCCTCGAACGCGTCCTCGAACGACACCCGGGCCCGCTCCGGGCCCGCATTGCGCCGCGGGCCCGCCGCGCCGCCGTTCGCGCCGCCGTTCGCGCCGCCTCCCGCGCTGCTCGCGTCCCTTGCGCCGGACGCGCCGGGCGCGCCGACGAGCGACAGCGACACCTTGCCCTGAGGGTCGATGTCGTCGACGCGGACCTCGACCGGCTGGCCGAGCGTGAGCACGTCCTCGGCCTGCTCCACGCGCTTGCCGCCGGCGAGGGGCGAGAGCTTGGAGATGTGGAGCAACCCGTCGCGCCCGGGAAGGATGTTCACGAACGCGCCGAACTTCGTGATGTTCACCACCTTCCCCGGGTAGACGGCCCCGACCTCCGCGCTCGGCGGTGTCAGGATCAGCGCGATCCGCCGCCGCGCCTCCTCGACGGCGTTGCCGTCCTTGGCGCCGATCGTCACGGTGCCAACGATCCCGTCGTCGTCGACGGCGATGTCTGCACCCGTCTCCTGCTGCAGGGTGTTGATGACCTTTCCCTTGGGGCCGATGACCTCGCCGATCTTGTCGATCGGGATCTCCATCGACACGATCTTCGGGGCGCTCGCAGCGACGTGCTCGCGCGGCTCGGCGATGGCCCGCTGCATCACGTCGAGGATCGTGAGCCGCGCCTCCTTGGCCTGACGGAGGGCCTGGGCGAGCACGTCGGCGGGAAGGCCGTCGATCTTCGTGTCGAGCTGCAGCGCGGTCACCGCGTCCGCGGTGCCCGCCACCTTGAAGTCCATGTCGCCGAACGCGTCCTCCGCGCCGAGGATGTCGGTCAGGGTGACGTAGCGGCCCTCGTCGTGCACGAGGCCCATCGCAATGCCCGCGACGGGCGCTTTGATCGGCACTCCCGCCGCCATGAGCGAGAGGGTCGACGCGCACACCGACGCCATCGAGGTGGAGCCGTTGGACGACAGCACGTCGGACACCAGCCGGAGCGCGTAGGGGAACTCCTCCTTCGGCGGGATGACCGGGAGGAGCGCACGCTCGGCGAGAAGCCCGTGGCCGATCTCCCGGCGCTTCGGGCCCCGCATGAAGCCCGTCTCCCCCGTCGAGTACGGCGGGAAGTTGTAGTGATGCATGTAACGCTTCGACTCGTCCGGGGTGATCGTGTCGAGGAGCTGGTCCATGCGCGGCATGCCGAGGGTGCAGACGTTCAGAACCTGGGTCTCCCCCCGCTGGAACAGCGAGGACCCGTGCGCGGTCGGGAAGAGGTCGACCTCGGCGGAGAGCGGCCGGATGTCGGCGGTGCCGCGGCCGTCGATGCGCAACCCCTCTTCGACGATGCGCGTTCGCACGAGCTTCTTGGTGAGCGCCCTCACGGCGGCCGAGATCTCGCGCTCGCGCTGTTCGAAGGCGCTCGAGAGCTCGGCGACGACCGCCGCGGTGACCGCCTCGGTCTCCGCGTTGCGCGCGGCTTTGTCGGCGATGCTGACCGCCTTTGCGATCCGCTCCGTCGCGATCTCGAGCACCCGCTCCCAGACGTCGTCGCCGTAATCGGTGAACGTCGAGAACGCGATCGGCTCGATCGTCCCGCGTGCCTCGACGAAGCGAGCGACGAGCTCGCGCTGGAGCTCGATCGACTCACGGATCCAGGTCTTGGCCGCTTCGAGCCCCTGCGCGAGCACCTCCTCGGTGACCCTGGGGGCGCCTTCTTCGTAGAGCTGCCACGAGCGCTCGGTGCCGCCGGCCTCGACCATCATGATCGCGATGTCGGCGCCAGGTTCCTGAGAGAGCGCCCGCCCGGCGACGACCAGCTCGAAGGTGGACTCGTCCCCCTCCTGGAAGCTCGGGTGCGGAGTCCAGTGGCCGTCGGTCGCGAATGCGATGCGGACCGCGCCGATCGGTCCGTCGAAGGGGATGCCCGAGATCATGAGCGCTGCCGACGCTGCGTTGATGGCGAGGACGTCGTGGGGGTTCACCTGGTCTGCGCCGAACACGGTGCCGACGACGTGCACCTCGTTGCGGAACCCTTTCGGGAACGACGGGCGCAACGGGCGGTCGATCAGGCGGCACGTGAGGATCGCCTGGTCCGAGGCTCTGCCCTCGCGGCGGAAGAAGGACCCGGGGATCTTCCCGGCCGCGTACGCGCGCTCTTCGATGTCGACCGTGAGCGGGAAGAAGTCCGTGCCCTCACGGACGGTTCTGGCCGCCACGGCGGTGGCGAGGACGACGGTGTCGCCGATGCGGCCGAGGACTGCACCGTCGGCCTGCTGGGCGAGCTTCCCCGCCTCGAACGTCATGGATCGGTCGGTGCCGCTGATCGGCGCCGACACGGAGATGGCCTCGGCCAACGGTGCTCCTTTGTCCGGGGGTCAGTGCCGTGGCCGGTTCCCAGTGGTCGACCACCCCGGACATCCCGGGTGATCGGCGACTGGCAGCCGACGCTGCGGCCTGCCCGTCTCTGTTGTGCGACCGCCCGACCGGGAGCCGGTCGGGCGGTTCGATGTGCTAGCGGCGGATCCCGAGTCGTCCGATGATCGACCGGTACCGCTCGACATCGTTGCCCCGGACATAGTCCAGGAGCCGCCTGCGGCGCCCGATGAGCTTCATCAGGCCCCTGCGGGTGTGATGGTCGCCCTTGTGGATCTTCAGGTGCTCGGTCAGGTGCGAGATGCGGTCGGTCAGCAGGGCGATCTGGACCTCGGGCGAACCCGTGTCGGTCTCGTGGAGCCGGTGCTCGGCGATGATGACTGGCTTCTCGGGCATGTACGAACAGACCTCGCGACCCTCGGGCGGCGGGCGCGGCGACCCCGCGACCCCTGCGCAGGTTAGCAGGCCGGTCGGCGCGGCGGCATGCGGCCGGCGTGGCCCCGAAGTCCGCGGCAGGCCCTTCGTCTGCGCCACCAGCGCAGAGCCGTCCCTCCCTGGTCGCCCGGAGGGACGCGAGCCGGTTCAGACGTCGCTTCGGTCCAGCACGCGGCGGGTCTCGGCGACGTCGGCCCACATCTGGGCGACGAGGTCCTCCGTCCGGTCGAACCGGCGCTCGTCACGGAGGCGCTCGACGAACGCGACGCCGACCCGCTCCCCGTAGAGCTCGCCGTCGAAACCGATGAGGTGGGCCTCGACGAGGGGTGCAGGCGCCGCGCGGTGCGGCTCTGGGAACGTCGGTCGGATGCCCACCGAGATGGCCGCGGGGTGCTGCGACCCGTCGGACCGGCGGCACCAGCCCGCGTAGATCCCGAGGGCGGGCAGCGCGATGCCTTCTTCGACCGCGACGTTCGCGGTCGGCATCCCGAGCTGCGACCCGCCCCGCCCGCTGCCGTGGACGACCTCGCCACGGACCTCGTGGGGGCGCGCGAGAAGCCGTGCGGCGTCGGCCACATCGCCTGCGGCGACGAGGGCGCGGATGCGCGTCGACGAGACGGCGGTGACCCCCCCTTCCCTCTCCCCGCCGCGGGTGCCGACGGGGCCATCCGGTTCGCGACCCCCGACGACGGCCAGCGCGACGCCCACCACGCTGAAGCCCCAGATCGCGCCGAGCGTGCGGAGGAGCGCGACGTCCCCCTTGCGGCCGTGGCCGAAGTGGAAGTCCTCGCCGACGACGATCACCTTCGCCCCGAGCGCGCGGAGCAGCACCTCGTCGACGAAGTCCTCCGCCGACTCGTCGGCCCGTCCGGCGTCGAAGTGCACCACCACCGTGAGGTCGACGCCGCAGGAGGCGAGGAGCTCGAGCTTCTGCTCGGTGTCCGTCAACAGGAGCGGCGCGGACTCCGGCCGGACCACCGTCGCCGGGTGCCGGTCGAAGGTCACGACGGCAGAGGGCACGCCGAGGGAGTCGGCCTCTGCGCGGAGCCGGGCCAGGAGGCGCCGGTGCCCGAGGTGGACGCCGTCGTAGTTGCCGATCGTGACAGCGGACCCCGCTACGACGCCGGACGCCTGCTCCGAGGTGAGCACCTGCACGTCGATCGAGGCTGGACTGCCCCGAACGGCCCACCTGCGGGACGGCACTGCCGGCCGGGCATGGGCGCCGGGCATGGGCGCCGGGCATGGGCGCCGGGCATGGGCGCCGGGCGCCGGGCATGGGCGCCGGGTGCGAAGCGCCTGCACGGGCGGGGCAGCGGGCACGCAGCCCCTCCCCTCCCGTTCAGCGGGACGCGAGCACGACGGCCGGGCGGATGCGGTGCCCGACTGTGCGCTCGTAGACGGCGAGCAGCCTCCCCGTCTGGTCCACGAGCGCCCACGGACCGTCGCCGGTCGCGCCGATCGGCACCTTGTCGAGAGGGCGCCCGAAGGCGACGACCTGCGCAATGTCGGGACCGATGGTCACACGGTCGAGATCACGCAGGGCTTCGGCGGGCGAGCGCAGCGACGACGCGTCCAGCGCGTCGACCGGCTGCGCCTCGTCGAGGGTGAACGACCCGACGCGGGTGCGCCGGAGGTGCCGGAGGTGGGCGCCGCCACCGAGCGCGCTGCCGAGATCTGCGGCGAGCGAGCGCACGTAGGTTCCGGACGAGCAGGCGACCGTCGCCTCCAGGACGCCGGGCACGTCGGTGGCCTCGAGGTCGAACCGCTGCACCCGTACGGTGCGGGCCGGACGCTCCACCTCGACCCCTCGGCGCGCCAGCTCGTGGAGCCTCCTTCCGCCCACCTTGACGGCCGACACCATCGGCGGGACCTGCTGGACGAGACCGGTCAGCTCGGCGGCCGCGGCACGCGCCTCGTCCAACGACACGCCGGACATGTCCCACTCGGCGAGGACGTTCCCGGACGCGTCGAGGGTGTCGGTCGCGCAGCCGAGCACGATCTCCGCGGTGTACTCCTTCCCGAGAGCCGTCAGGTACCGAAGCACGCGCGTGACCCGTCCGAGCCCGACCAGCAGCACCCCGGTCGCGTCCGGGTCGAGGGTGCCCGCGTGGCCGGCGCGGCGTTGCCCGAAGACGGCCCGGACACGCGCGACCACGTCATGGGACGTCCAGCCCGCCGCCTTGTCCACCACCACGAGCCCGTTCGGGCCCGCAGACGCGGTTCTCGTCACGGTCGAGGGTCCTCGAGATGCTCGGCGCGCTCCGTGTAGCTCGCGCGCTCCGTGCGCTCCGTTCGAGCGGCCCTCTCGGCGCCGAGGCGGCGGAGGATCTCCTCGACCCTTTCCCCTTCGCGTACCGCCGGGTCGGCCGTGAACTGCAGACGCGGGGTCCGTTTCATTCGGACCTGTCGACCGACTGCCCGCTGGATCTGGCTCCGGCGCTCCTCCAGCGCCGTGGCAGACTCCTCTCCCATCGTCGCGAGGAACACCGTCGCGGTGCGGAGGTCCCCGCTCACCTCGACGGAGGTCACGGTGACGAGTCGGAGACGTTCGTCCGCATCAGCGAGCCGTTCGAGCTCCTCGCCGATGACCTGGCGCAGCACTTCGTTCACGCGCAACGCACGAGGGTAGTCGCGGCCGGGGTGCATCCGGGCCTGCCTCAGGTTCGCGCGATCTCGCGCTCCTCGAAGGTCTCGATCACATCGCCCTCCTCGAGGTTCTGGTAGTCCGAGAGCCCGATGCCGCACTCGTAACCGGCCTGGACCTCTCGGACGTCCTCTTTGAACCGGCGCAGCGAGGTGATGGTGCCGCGCCAGATGACGACGCCGTCGCGCAGGAACCGCACCTTGGACCCCCGCGTGATGCTCCCCTCTCGGACATAGCACCCGGCGACGGCGCCCACCCTCGGGATCCGAAACACCTGACGCACTTCGGCCTCGCCCGAGATCACCTCCTCCGTCTTCGGGGCGAGCATGCCGATCATCGCCGCCTCGATGTCCTCCAGCAGCTTGTAGATGATCTCGTAGGTGCGGATCTCCACGTCGGACACCGCAGCGAGGTCACGGGCGCGGCGATCGGGCCGGACGTTGAAGCCGATGATCGTCGCGTTCGAGGCCCGCGCGAGCTGGACGTCGTTCTCGGTGATGCCCCCAACGCCGCGGTGGACGAAGGAGAGCTTCACGTCGTCGCGTTCGAGCTTGCGCAGGCTCTCGGTCACGGCTTCGAGCGAACCCTGGACGTCTGCCTTCAAGACGAGGTTCAGCCTCGCAGTCTCACCACGTTGGATCTGCTCGAACAGGTCTTCGAGCCGCGCACCCGTCGCCGCCGAAGGTGCGGGCAGGTGGCCCGACAGCCGGAAGCGCTGCGCGCGCGCCTCGCCCAGGGTGCGGGCGGTGGTCAGATCCTTCGCCACGCGCAGCTCGTCGCCTGCCTGGGGCGGCTCCGAGAAGCCGAGCACCTGGACCGGCATCGACGGGAGCGCTTCCTTCACGTGGTCGCCGCGGTCGTCGACGAGCGCCTTCACCCTCCCCCATGCTGCGCCGGCCACGACCGGATCGCCGACACGCAGGGTGCCCGATTCGACGATGACGGTCGCGACGGGGCCGCGGCCCGCCTCGAGGTTCGCCTCCAGCACGGTGCCGCGCGCCCTTCCCTCGGGGGTCGCCATGAGCTCTTCGACTTCGGCCACCAAGGTGACCTGCTCGAGCAGGTCGTCGATACCGGTGCCCGCGAGCGCGGAGACCTGCACCACGATCGTGTCGCCGCCCCACGCCTCGGGAACGAGCCCGCGTTCTGCGAGCTGCTGGAGCACGCGATCGGGGTTCGCGTCCGGCCGGTCCATCTTGTTGATCGCGACCACGATCGGGACGTCGGCGGCCCTCGCGTGGTCGATGGCCTCGACCGTCTGGGGCATGACCCCGTCGTCCGCCGCGACGACGAGCACCACGATGTCGGTGACCTCGGCGCCGCGTGCTCGCATCGCCGTGAACGCCTCGTGGCCCGGCGTGTCGATGAAGGTGATCAGATGATCCTGCCATGTCATCTGGTAGGCGCCGATGTGCTGGGTGATGCCACCCGCCTCGCCTGCGACCACATTGGTCCGGCGGATCCTGTCGAGCAGGAGGGTCTTCCCGTGGTCGACGTGGCCCATCACGGTGACGACCGGTGGCCGCGGGCGGAGGTCCTCCTCCCGCTCTTCCTCCAGGTCCTCGTCTTCGAAGTACTTCGCGAGCAGCTCGGCTTCGCGCTCCTCGCCCGGGTCGACGAGCCGCACGTGAGCGCCGAGCTCGGCTGCGAACAGCTCGATCATGTCGTCGCTCAGCGATTGCGTCGCGGTCACCATCTCACCCTGGAGCAGGAGGAAGCGCACGACGTCCCCCGCGGAGCGATTCAGCTTCGGGCCGAGGTCGCGTGCGGTCGACCCGCGCTCCACGATGATCTCGCCATCAGGCACCGGCGCGGTCGACGGGGTGTACATGGTGAGCTGCGTCGGCTCGAGCTCCTCGAGGTTGCGACGTCGCCGTCGGACTCTCCGCTGGGGCGGGCGCCGTCCGGCGGGGCCACCGCGCGCGGCGGGCGGACCACTCGGAGCGGTGGCCCGCCCGAAGCTGCCGCCGCGGGACGGGAAGCCGCCACCGCCGCTCGGGCGCCCACCGCCACCGGCTCCGGCGGGTCGCCCACCGGTACGCGGAGGGTAGGCGGGGCGCCCCCCGGCGGGGGGTGACGGCCGGCGTCCGCCCATTCCGGGCGGAGGCGGGATGGGACGGCCGCTCGGCCCGAGCGGCGGCCTGCCCGGCGGCGGTGGCACCGGCTTGCCCGAGGGGCTCAGGGGTGGGCGCGCAGGGCGCTGGCCGGCTGCCTGCGAAGGGCGCTGCGCAGAGCCAGGGGGGGACCCCGGCCGCGGCGAGGCCAGGGGCTGCGCCGGGCGCTGGCCGATCGACGACGCCGGCGGGCGAGGTGGCAGCGGGCGGGTACCCTCGTGCGATCCCGCGGCGGGAGCCGCGACCGGGGCTGTCGAGGCGGGCGCGGACGACGGCGGGCGAGGTGGCAGCGGCCCGGCGGACGACGGCGGGCGAGGTGGCAGCGGGCGGGTGCCCGCGGGCGGACCCGCGGCGGGAGCCGCAGCCGGGGCCGTCGAGGCGGGCGCGGACGGCCTCGCGGGCGCAGGCGGGCGGGGTGGCAGCGGCCCGGCGGGCGCAGGCGGGCGAGGTGGCAGCGGGCGGGTACCCGCGGGCGGACCCGCGGCGGGAGCCGCGGCGGGGACTGTCGAGGCGGGCGCGGACGGCCGTGCGGGCGGAACGGGCGCCACCGAAGGCTCCGCTGGACGGGGACCGGTGGCCACGAGCCGAGCCGGTGCGCCGGTCCCCCGGCTGGTCACAAGCCGCGGCCGCTCCGGTTCGACCTCGATCGCCGGGGTGCCCCCTGGTGCCGGGGTGCCCCCTGGTGCCGGGGTGCCCCCTGGTGCCGGCGCGCCACCTGGGGCCGGGAGCCGCGGGGGGGCCTTCTTCGCCACGACGGGAGCTGGCGGCTCCTCGGGCTGGACCGGACGCCGCAGTCCTTGCGCATCGGCCCTCCTGCGGACGCGGTCCGCCTGGGCCTCCTCGATGGAGGACGAGTGGCTCTTCACCCCGATCCCCAGCGCCAAGGCGAGGTCCAGGGCTTCTTTGTTCGTCAGGCCCAGCTCTCGGGCAAGTTCGTAGACGCGGATCTTCTTGGGCAACGTTCCTCAGTGTCCTCAGCCGTCTCCCGCACCCCACCGGGCGCAGGAGTGTCCATCCATCCTCCCACATCGCCGGCTTCGGTCATCAGCCGGACCAGACCGTCGACGGCCGAGGGGGCCAATCTGGCGCGGAGCGCCCGCTCGAACGCCCCGCGTCTCGCCGCGCGCTCGAGGCATGCCGCCGATCCCCGGCACAGCCACGCGCCGCGCCCGGGAAGGGCGCGACCCGTGTCGAGCAAGCCGTCCGGGGTCCGCACCACTCTGACCAGCTCCGCTCGAGGGGCACGCCGGCGGCAGCCGACGCACGTCCGTTCGCCAGCTATCCGCCCGCCTCCTCGTGCGCCGCCGGTGTCCCGCCCGACGGCTCCTGGAAGGCGGCCGCGACGTCTTCGACCTCGCCGGCCCCGTCACCGGATCCGGTCCCGCCGGGCTCCACCTCGTGCTGCCCGGCGGTCGCGTCGGCGCTTTCGGTCTCGACGGCGTGGCTCCACTCCTCCGCCGAGATCGCCTCGCCGCCCTCGGCAGGCTTCCAGACCATCTCGCCGCGTTCGTTCTCGACCCACTCGCCCTCGGCCCATTCCTGCCCGGCGTACCCCGACTCCTCTTCCTGCAGCTGGGTCTCGCTCTTGATGTCGATCCGCCAGCCCGTGAGCCGCGCCGCCAAGCGGGCGTTCTGCCCCTCCTTGCCGATCGCCAGGGAGAGCTGGTAGTCGCTCACGATCACCGTCGCGGTGCCGGTCTCCTCGTCGAGCCGGACTTCCCGGACGCGGGCGGGCGCGAGCGCGTTCTGGATGAACTCGACCGGGTCGTCGGAGAACGGCACCACGTCGACGCGCTCACCGCGCAGCTCGTTGGTCACCATGCGCACCCGTGAGCCGCGTGCGCCGACGCAGGCACCGACCGGATCGACGTTCGGGTCGTTGGACCACACCGCGATCTTCGTGCGGTGCCCCGGCTCGCGGGCAGCCGCCTTGATCTCGACGACGCCCGAGGAGATCTCGGGCACCTCGAGCTCGAAGAGCCGCTTGATGAGCCCCGGGTGCGTCCGGCTCACCACGATCTGGGGGCCCTTCGAGGTCTTGCGCACCTCGACGATGTAGGCCTTCAGGCGGGTGCCGTGCTCGTACCGCTCGAAGGAGACCTGCTCGGCCTGGGGCAGCAGCGCCTCCACCTTGCCCAGGTCGAGCAGCGTGTAGCGGTTGTCGGTCTGCTGGACGATGCCGGTCACGATGTCGCCCTCACGCCCCGCGTACTCCTCGTACTTCATGTCCCGCTCGACCTCGCGGATGCGCTGGAGGATGACCTGCTTGGCGGTCTGCGCGGCGATGCGACCGAAGTCGTCCGGGGTGTCGTCCCACTCGTTGACGACGTTGCCCTCCTCGTCGAGCTCCTGACCGTAGACGCGGATCTCGCCGGACTCCGGGTCGATGGTGACGACGGCCTCTTCCGCCGCGTTGGGGCGCCGCTTGTACGCCGCGACGAGCGCGTTGGCCAGCGCGTCGAGCAAGGTCTCGACGGAGATCCCCTTGTCGCGCGCGATCTGGCCCAGCGCGTCGAGGAATTCGAAGTTGGTCTTGCTCATGACGTGGTGGCCCTCTCTCTGCCTCTGGGCGTCTTGGCCCGGCTGGGGGTGGGCGCCGGCTTCGCTCCCCACTCGAACACCGTTCGTGCCCGTTCGATCGTGTCGTAGTCGAGGCTCGCGGTGCCGCCGGGCACCTCGGGGCCCTCGATCTGCACACCTCGCTCGTCAGCGTCGACGAGCCGTCCGTGGAGGCGGCGGACGTCGCCCGTGCCGGGCAGCAGCCGTACCGACACCAGCTCCCCGACGGCGTGCACGAAATGCTCCGGCCTCCGGAGCCGGCGCTCCAGGCCCGGGCTCGACACCTCGAGGGTGTAGCGAACGGAGATCGGGTCCAGCCGGTCCAGCGCACGGGACACCGCGCGGTTCGCGTCGGCGAGCGCGTCGAGGTCCACGCCGCCGTCGCGGTCGACGGTGACCCGGACCGTTGCGCCCGACAGCTCGACGTCGACCAATTCCAGCCCGAGTGCGTCGACGACCGGCGTCAGCTCGCCGTACAGCGTCTCCGCGACTGCTCCAGCCATCCGCCGGCACCTCCCTTCGTCACTCGGCCCTCGCCCTGCGCTGGCTCCTCCCCCGGCCGGACCTGCGGGATCCGGCAGGCCGTACCCGCACCAACAACCACGAACCCGCACCAACAACCACGAAAGCGTGGGCGGCGGCCCACGCTTTCGACAGGTCCTGCAATGAGACCGGACAGCGCAAGGAGTATACCAACCCTGCGAGTTCCCCTGCCCGGCGGGCGTTCCCGAGCGGTCAGAGCTGAGTCAGCAGGGACGCGCCCTGCCACCCTCAGTACGACCGGCCGACCACCGCCACGAGGGCGTCGTCGGGCTCACCAGGGTCCGCGAGCCCCCCGTCGGCGTGCTGGAGGCAGCGGACCGACAGCGCCCCGGCCGCGAGCTCGAGCTCTCCGTGCTCTCCGACCGCCCGCCACGGGATCCGGGCGAAGCCGGTCGCACCCGACTCGGCCACCTCGGCGAGCGAGGTCACCGACGCGGTGCGTGCCTCGCGGAAGGCGAGCGCCTCGGCCCGCAGCTCAGCGGCGGCCCCGCGACAGATCCGCTCCACCGCCCCGGCGACGGCACCGAGTGCCACGGGCTCCTTGGTCCGGGTGTGGCGCGTGACGAGGGTCACGTCGCCTCGTGCGAGATCGCGCGGGCCGACTTCCACCCGCACGGGCACCCCCTTCAGCTCCCAGTCGACGCTGCGGCGCCCGAAGCCCGTATCCGTCCGGTCGTCGAGCTGGACGCGCCGGCCCGCACGACGCAGATCTTCCGCGAGCTGCGACGCGACCCGGTGCACCTGGTCGTCCTCGCGCACGCAGAGGACCACCACCTCCACCGGCGCCAGCGCGGGCGGGAGGCGGAGCCCGAAGTCGTCGCCGTGCGCCATGATCAACGCGCCGATCAGCCGGGTCGACGCGCCCCAGGAGGTCTGCCACACGTAGCGCAACGACCCGGCCGCGTCTGCGTACTGGATGCCGAAGGGCTTCGAGAAGTTGTCGCCGAGCTCATGGCTCGTGCCCATCTGCAGCGCCTTCCCGTCGCCCATCATCGCCTCGCACGTCCAGGTCCGCACCGCCCCTGCGAAACGCTCGCGTGCGGTCTTGTGGCCGACGAGCACCGGGACCGCGGCGACCTCTTCCATCGCATCCCGATAGACGTCGGTGAGGATGCGCAACGCGAAGGCCCGCGCGTCCGCCTCGTCGACGTGCGCGGTATGACCCTCCTGCCACAGGAACTCCGTCGTCCGGAGGAACAGGCGCGGCCGCAGCTCCCAGCGCACGACGTTGCACCATTGGTTGACGATCAAGGGGAGGTCCCGGTAGCTCTGGACCCACTTCGCGAAGAAATGGTTGATCACCGTCTCGCTCGTCGGTCGCACGACGACGGGCTCCTCGAGCTGACGGCCGCCGCCATGGGTCACGACCCACAGCTCGGGATCGAAGCCCTCCACGTGCTCGGCCTCGAGCCGCATGAAGGCCTCGGGGATGAAGAGCGGGAAGTAGGCGTTGTGGGCGCCCGCGGCCTTGATCCTCTCGTCGACGGCCGCCTGCAGGCGCTCCCAGATCTCGTAGCCCCACGGCCTGATGACCATGGTGCCCCGCACCGGCCCGTTGTCCGCCAGCTCGGCGCGCGCGACGACCTCCTGGTACCAGCGGGGGAAGTCCTCGGCACGAGACGGCAGCGTGGCGGCAGCCCGCGGGCGCGCGTCGGGGATTGCGTCGTCGGCGGGCATGTCGGCGGCGGCGGGCGTGTCGGCGGCGGCCACGGGGGGCCAGCGTAGACGGGCGGCCCGAGGCTCCTACTCCGATGGCGTGCCGGTGGAGCCGGCGTCCGTGCCCGCTCCGCTCACGCGCCGGCGGATGCGGTCCACGCGGGCCTCGGAGGCGTTCGGGTCTCTCCCCTTCTCGTCGAGGAGCGCCCTCCGGTCCGCCTCGGCCTCATCCTTCGCGCCTGCGTCCGCCGCGGCGAGCCGGGCTTCCACGCCCTCGGCCACCAGCCGCTCCGCCTCGGTGACGAGCGCGGCGACCATCTCGGCCTCCGGCACGACGCGCACGATCTCCCCCCGGATGAACAGGTGCCCCTTCTGCTTGCCCGCAGCGATGCCGAGATCGGCGCTGCGCGCTTCGCCGGGGCCGTTCACGACGCAACCCATCACCGCCACCTGGATCGGCAGGTTCCGCTCCTCGAGTGCCGCCTGCGCCTCCTTCGCCACCGCGATGACGTCGACCTGGGCACGACCGCACGACGGGCACGCGATGAGGTCGAGCCCCTTGCGCTCTCGCAGCCCCAGCGACTCGAGGAGCTGGCGCCCCGCTCGCGCCTCTTCGACGGGATCGGCGGTGAGGGAGTACCGGATCGTGTCGCCGATGCCCTCGGCGAGCAACGTCGCGATCCCCGCGGTGCCCTTCACGAGCCCTGCAGGCGGCGGTCCCGCCTCGGTCACCCCCAGGTGCAGCGGATGGTCGAAGGTCTCCGCCGCAAGCCGGTAGGCCGCGATCATCAACGCGACGGACGACGCCTTGACGGAGATCTTGACGTCGGAGAACCCGACCTCGTCGAAGTAGGCGAGCTCCATCCTCGCCGACTCGACGAGCGCCTCCGGGGTGACGCCGTCGTACTTCTTGTAGAGGTCGGGGTGGAGCGACCCGGCGTTCACCCCGATGCGGATCGGCACCCTGCGGTCCTTCGCCTCCGAGGCGACGAGCTTGATCTCTGACGCCTTGCGCAGGTTCCCAGGGTTCAGCCGCAGCCCGTGGACACCCGCTTCGAGCGCAGCGAGCGCCATCTCGTGGTGGAAGTGGATGTCGGCAACGATCGGGACCGGCGATCGCGGCACGATGCGCGCGAGCCCTTCGGCTGCGGCTTCCTCGTTGCACGTGCAGCGCACGATGTCCGCGCCCGCAGCCGCGAGCGCGTAGATCTGCGCGAGCGTGCCGTCGACGTCCGCGGTCTTCGTCGTGGTCATCGACTGCACCGAGACGGGTGCGCCGCCGCCGATGGCGACGTCGCCGACGTGGATCTGGCGGGTTTTGCGGCGCGGCGCGAGCAGGTCGGAAGAGAGCTCCATCGCCCACCATTCTGCCGCGTCCACCCGCCCGGAGGTGCGGCAGGTCCCTGCCCCGGCGACCGCCTCGGGCCGGACCGGCGCCCGGTCGGGTCAGCCGAAGGGGTTCGCGAGAGGGTGGGCGATGTCGAGGAACAGCGCAGACCCCACGACCACCAGCAGGAGGGCCATGAACGCGTACGCGACGGGAAGGAGCTTGGAGACGTCCGCCCGGTAGTAGGGCCGTCCCCGGCGGGTCCGGATCCGCTCGTAGACGGCGATCACGACGTGGCCGCCGTCGAGCGGCAGCATCGGCAGCATGTTCAAGAGGCCGAGCCCGATGTTCAGCGCGATGAGGATCGAGATGAAGTAGTACGGCCCTTTCGCCTCCGCCTGGGTGGCCAGCCGGCCGACCCCGACGAGCGAGAGGATCCGGTTCGACCGGGCCGGGTTGGCCGACGCCGTTGCCGCCGCCTTGGTGCTCGTCACCTGGTGGAACAGCGAGCTGAGGCCACCGGGTGAGAACACGTGACCGAGCCCGACCACCGTGAGCCGCGTGATGTCGCCCACGTCCCTCCCCGCCCAGGCGAGCGCCTGCCACGGGTTCTGCACGGTGAAGACCGGCGCCAGGCCGACCTCGACGCCGATCAGGTACTCGCTCTTCCCCGCCGCCCTGCCTGCCCCCGTGCCCAGCACCTCCCTGCCCGCTGTCCTGCCGGACGTGATCGTGTGGCCCACCGCCGGTTGCACGGTGAGAGTCGAGCGGTGCCCGTCGCGCTCGACGACGAGACGGACCGCATGCCCCTTCGACGCCTGGATGGCCGCCGACAGCTGTGTGGTCGTCGTCACGCTCTCGCCGTCCACGGACAGGACCGTGTCGCCGGCCTTCACCCCGCCGAGCTGCGCAGCGGTCTCGCGATGCCCGGCCCAGCGCGTGAACCCGCTCACCGTGACCCGTGTGCCGGTCGGGATGCCGATCGCGATGGCGAGCACGATCCCGAGGACCAGCGCGATCACGTAGTGCATGATCGACCCGGCGCTCGCGACGAGGACCCGGCGGCGGAAGGGCTGCTGGCGATACGTGCGGGCCTCGTCGGCCGGGTCCAGCTGCTCGAGGTTGGTCATCCCGGGGATCTTCACGTAGGCCCCCACGAGGATCGGCTTGACGCCGTAGTCGGTCTCACCCCTCCGTACCGACCACAGCCGCGGCCCGAACCCGATGAAGAACTCGGTCACCTTCATGTGGCTCCACTTCGCCGTCAGGTAGTGACCCAGCTCGTGGAGGACGACGACGACGACGAGGGCGACGACGAACACGAGGAGGGGCCCGAGCCCCGCCGCGAGGAGCGCCGCGACGATCAACGCGACGACCACCGCCAGGCGCAGGACCGCCCCGCGCGTGCCGCCCCTCGGGGACGGGCCGGGAGACGCCCCGGGGCCAGGAGTCGCGCCGGGGCCGGGAGACGCGCCGCCGTCGAGCGCGCCGCCGCCGTCGAGCCCGCCGGCGGGCTCCTCGGCCGGACCCGGGGAGCCGAGCTCCCTCTTCACACGG
>JAJZMD010000228.1 GCA_021803085.1 Actinomycetes bacterium | reverse complement strand
GGAGAGGTGTGAGGACTCGATGCCGACTTCGGGGATCAGCTCGCTGACGGGCCGTTCACCGTCGCGCAGAACCTCCAGGATCCGGATTCGCGCCGGATGGCCGAGGGTCTTGAAGAACTCGGCCTTCACTTGGTAGATGGGTGTCGTCATGCGCGGCGGTTCCTCGGGGACAGATTGGCGCTTTTCGTTGCGCCATCGTCGGATTCCTGGCCTGAGTGTCTCAGCGTTACATGAACTGATGAATCTGGCAACCACCACCTCAGTGCTCACAGGTCGTTGCCGGCGTAGGAGAGATTGAAGCTCTTGTTGGCCAGGGGGAAGTCCGGGACGATGGTGTTGGCCAAGGAGACGGACAGGGCGGGCCAGTTGAGGAAGGAGGGGTCCACGACCTTGACCCGGCGCAGTCGCTGCCGCGCATCAACCTCGACGCGGTGGACCACGACCCCGCGCCACCCTTCGCAGATGCCGACGCCTCCGCTGCCTGGCTCATCGGCGCCGATCCCCAAAGATGGCGCGACCGCGTGGAGGTCGCCAGCGCGGGGGATGAGGTCGCTCAGGATCGCGAGGGAGGAACGGACCTCGTCGATGCGCACGAGGTAGCGGGCCAGCACGTCGCCGCTGGTCTGGCGTGCCGGCAAGAACTGCGAGCCGAGGTCGATGAAGGGATGCGAGCTGCGCGCGTCGAAGGCGACGCCGGCCGCTCGGGCGGCGACACCGACGACGCCGAGGTCGCGGACGTGAGTGTCGTCGAGGACGGCCGTTCCGGCGAAGCGGTCCATGACAAGCGCGTTGGAACTGGCCAGCTCGACCAGCTCCTCGAAGCGGTGAGCCACCTCGGCGAGTTCGGCCGAGCTGGGCAGGCGGTCGACCCGGGCGCCGCCGCATGCGACACCGCCACGCAGCAGTCGGTGACCGGTGACGTCGCGGTTGAGTTGCAAGAGCCGTTCGCGCAAGGCGAGCGCCCGGGCGTAGGCGATCCCGAATCCGATGTCGTTGCAGAGCGCGCCGACGTCGGCGACGTGGTTGTAGAGGCGTTCGAGCTCCAAGAGCGCCGCCCGCAACACGCGGGCGTCCTCGGACAGCGGGATGCCGCAGGCGTCCTCGATCGCCTGGCAGTAGGCGAGGGCGTGTCCGACGGCCGTGTCCCCCGAGATCCGATTCGCGATCTCGAGGCCAGCGGTGATGTCCTTACCCTGGAAGAGCCGTTCGATGCCTTTGTGAACAAACCACAGCCGTGCCTTCATTCGAAGGATCGTCTCGCCCACGACCCAGAAACGGAAGTGGCCCGGCTCGATGAGTCCCGCGTGCACCGGTCCGACAGGGATCTCATAGACGCCGGGACCCTCGACCGGCACGAAGGGGAACGACCCCGCACCCGTACGCATCTCGGGGGGTTCTCCCGCTCCGTGGCGCATCGGGTGCCAGGCCGCGGGCCAGTGTTGGTGCAGCACCAGGCGGCGGGGCTGGGGGTGGCCGACGGGCTCGATGCCGAACAGGTCGGCCAGCTCGCGTTCGAACCGGCTCGCCGGGAAGGACAGCGTGGCCAACGTCGGCACCTGCGGCCGGCTGCGGTCGACAGGGACGTGCAGCTCGACGCGCGTGTCGGGGGGACCCGAAGTGAACAGGTAGGTGGCTCGCAATGATGCGCCGTCGTCATGGCCCGACACCAGGGCGAGGCGCATCCCGTCGGAAAAAAGCGCCTCAGCCGTTCGGACGAGGTCGCCAGGGGCCACCACGGTGGCTAGTGCCGAACGCGCCGATGGAGTGCGGCCCACTGCAGAAGTCACGGCGTTACCACGTGGGCCGCCGCCTCAAGGAGACCGGAAAGTGGCCAGGCAAAGATCCCGATCAATCCACAAGCGATCAGGCCCATGACGAGCGGCGTGGCCACCCAGGCGGGGGGCGGCGCCAGCGTCTCGGGGGTGCTAGGCGCGCCGAGGAGCATGTGGCGCGCGTGGCCGACGACGGCGACGAAGATGACCACCATGGCGACCAGGGCGACGACGGCGGCCCAGCCGAGCCCGGCCTGGAACTCGGCGCGGGCCATCAACAACTCACTGGAGAAAAGACTGAACGGGGGAAGGCCAAGCAGGGCGACCAGACCGATCCCGAACACGCCGCCGAGGGTCGGTCGCCGGGCGAGCAGGGCGTGGACGCCGTCGATCCGGCTGGTGCCTTCGGCGGCCATGATCTCGCCGGAAGTGAGGAACAAGACGCTCTTGGCCAAGCCATGACCAAAGATGTGGAGCAGGACGCCAGCGATGGCGAGCGGGATGCCCGCTGCGGCGCCGAGGGCGATGAGGCCCATGTGCTCGATGCTGTGGTACGCGAGCATGCGCTTGTAGTCGCGCTGGGTGAGCAACAGCGAGGCGGCGACGGCGAGGGACGCGAGCGCGACGACGACGAGCAGCGTGCGCGAGAACCCAGGACCGAGGGCGGCATCGGTTACCGCCTTGAAGCGCAAGATGGCGTAGAAGGCCACGGTGAGGAGCACGCCGGACATGAGGGCGGAGACCGGGGCAGGGGCTTGGCTGTGGGCGTCGGGCAGCCAGCTATGCAGGGGCACCAGGCCGACTTTGGTGCCGTAACCGAGCACGATCAGGGCGAAGCCGAGCCGAAGGACGGAAGGGTCGAGGTGCCGGGCGCGGGCCATGAGCGAGGTCCAGTCCAGGGCACTCGCCGAGTGGCCTCCGGCGTGCAACGCGCAGAGGTAGACGAGCACGGTGCCAAAGAAAGCCAACGCGATTCCGACCGAGCAGATCACGAGGTACTTCCACGAGGCCTCCAGAGCACCTCTGGTCCGGCGGTGCCCGACGAGGAACACGGTGATGATGGTGGTCGCCTCGACTGCCACCCACAGCACTCCGACGTTGGCAGCCAAAACGGCGAGCAGCATGGCGGCCACGAACGCCTGGACGAGCACTCCGTAGGTGGTGGCTCGGCGCGGGGTGCATCGCCCACCGGCCACCTCGACGGCCATGGTTCGCACCCCGATCCACGACGCCAACAGGGCGATTGTCCCGATCACCACCACCATGAACGCGCTCAGCGCGTCAGCCCTTAGCAGTCCTTCGGCCCCGCTCAGCGGAGCGTTGCCCACCGCGCGGATGGCGACCCACACCCCGAGGGCCAACGCGACGCCGTTTACCGCCACCGCGATCCAGCCCGCAGCTTGGTTGCGCCACGCCACAAATCCGGCACCACCGAGCAGCGGAAGGGCGAGGATCATGTCGAGGACCATCAGTCGTGCAGCTCCCGGAGTTCGTCGAGGTCGAGATCGCCGAACTCGGATCGGAGGCGCTGGGCGAGCACCATGAGGACGACGACGGCCAAGAGGACGTCGAGAGAGACGCCGACCTCGATCAGGAACGGGACACCGGCGGTGCAAAGGAACGCCACCAGGGCGATGCCGTTGTCGACGAGGAGCAAGCCGACCATCTGGAAGATGGGGCGTCGGCGCGAGACGAGGACCAAGAACCCGACCAGCAGGGTCGCGACGCCGACCGGGACGAGGGCGCCGCTGGTCGCACCCACGAAGGTGGCGACTCCGCGAGCAGCGGTAAACGCCAGCACGATGAGCGCCGCTGAGGCGACGAGCGAGGCGGGCACATTGACGAGCGGCCGGCGTTCGCGGTCGAGGGCGCCACCGGCCGCTCTGTCGATGAGCACCGGAATGGCCAGGCCCTTGACGGCGAGCTCGACCGCTGCGGTGGCAATCAATCCGGCATCTCCGACATGGACGCCCAGGGTCATGGCGACGCAGCCGAGGGCGGTGCCCTGGGTGGCCACCACGATCAGCATCGAGCGCGTCGAGGTCACCCACAGCACGACGACAGCGCAGATGAGCACAGCGCCCGCCGCAAGGGTGAGGGTGGAGGAGTACGCGCTGCTCACGGCACCACCAAGGCGGAAATCACGGCCAGCACGGCCAGCACGAATGCCCCCGCCAACAACTCGGGCACCCGGAAGAGACGCAGCTTGGCCACGGCGACCTCGAAGGCGGCCAAGGCGACACCGAGGGCGGCCACCTTTGCCCCGATGGCCACGACGCCGACCGCCACGTGCCCGACGCCTGGAGCAGTGGCGATCCCCCAGGGAACGAACAGGTCGGCGAAGAGGGCGAGCAGGACGATGAGGCGCATCGACTCACCCAGCTTGATCAGGGCGAGGTCCGTCCCGGCGTATTCGAGGATCATCGCCTCGTGGATCATCGTCAGCTCAAGGTGGGTGCTCGGGTTGTCGACGGGGAGCCGGCCGCTCTCGGCCACGATCACGAT
>JAJZMD010000058.1 GCA_021803085.1 Actinomycetes bacterium | reverse complement strand
GCAGCGCCGACGGCGAGGGTGTCGAGGACCAGGTAGGCGAGCAGTCCGGCGAGGATCGCGCCGGCGGGCCAGAAGTTCATGACGACGGCGTTCGCCTTGCCGCGGACCCGGGCGGGGATCAGCTCGGCGATCGCCGCGTTGACGATGGCGTACTCGGCGCCGACCCCGAGCGCAGCCAGGAACCGGAGCACGTAGACGGCGCCGAGGTCCGGGCTGAGACCGGTGAGCACCGTGAACCCCGCATACCACAAGAGGGTCCCGACGAAGAGGCGCCGGCGACCGAAGCGATCGGCGAGGCGCCCACCGGCCAGCGCGCCGATCAAGATCCCGCCCAGCCACACCGCCAGGATGGCGTCGCGCTCGAACACGCTGGCGCCGAAGTGGTCGCCGAGCGGGCCGACGGCGTTGGAGAACATCTGCACCTCGAACGAGTCGAACATCCACCCGGCACCGAGCGCCACCAGGATGGTCGTGTGCAGGGGGCTCCATCGCAGCCGGTCGAGGCGCGCACCGACCTCGGCTTGGGTGAGCGGTCTCGTCACCGGTGTCTCCTCCTTGGGGGATGCAACGGGAGTGTCGGGCACGCGCGGCGGGTCATCGGGCCTCTTCGGAGACGGGGGCCCGGTCGGACCTCGCCGCTTCCGGCCGGGTGCGCTCGATCTGGGGCCGAGGTGCGGCGATACCCCGATCTCGCCACCGCGAGGCCGCCGGCCTGGCGGTTCCCTGCCCCGGCCGTGGGCGCCGGGTCCGCTTCGATGGGCGATTCCAGGGCGGCCCGGCGCGGTAGAGGCGGCAGATCTTCTCGGGTGCGACACCGAGGAAGTAGCACGCTTTCAGCGCTTGCATGAGGACGATCATCGACCAGGTGCCGTGCTCGACGAAGCGGCGGGACGACGCCGTCGACGTGGCACGAAGTACGACGAGGCGGCCGCGGCGGGCGAGGCGCCGGGAGAGCTCGAGGTCCTCCATGATGGCGATCTCGGGGAACCCACCGAGCATCTCGAAGGTGTCGCGTCGCACGAACATCGCCTGGTCGCCGAAGACCTGGTGGAGGTGACGGGCCCGCTTGGTGGAGCTCCAGGCCAGGTAGTCGAGACCGACGCTGCGCCGGTCGAAGCGCAGCGACAGGCCGCCGCCCACGACGGCGGGATCTGCGAGCGCGGCGCGAACCTGGTCGAGGGCTTTCGGGTCAATGCGGCAGTCCGCGTGGACGAACCACAGCACCGGGGCCGTGGTGGCCGACGCGCCGGCGTTCATCTGGACGGCCCGCCCGGGGGGGCTTTGGAGCACCCGGGCGTGGCCGGCGGCGAGTGTTGCCGTGGCATCGGACGATCCGCCGTCGACGACGACCAGCTCGCAATCGGGGAAGTCGCGGCGCAGCTGTCGGAGCGCGGCGACGATCCCGTCCGCTTCGTTCAACGTGGGCACGACGATGGCCACGGGCAGTGGAGCGACCGAGCCGACGCAAGGAGGGCACGCGCCGTCGGCGATGGTCGGCACCCGCCTAGCCATGGGAACCTTCTCCCCGCGACACGGCGACCGGGCCGCCGAGCAGGGGGCGAAGCGCTGATGGCAGGGACGGCTCGGCGGCCAGCGCCACGGCGTCCTCGGGGGTGTCGAGGTCGCGGAGCTCCTCGAGCAGGCCGACGCGCAGCCCCACCGCACGCACTCGGGTCGTCGTGGCGGCCAGGACGCCCGGCCCGCCCCACAACTGCGGGGCGATGTCGAACAGCGACGGCTCGGGTCGGTTCATCCCGGCGAGGTAGTAGCCGCCGTCGTGGGCCGGGCCGAGCACGACGTCGTCTCCGGCGGAGAGCGAGGCAAAGGCGCCGCGCAGATGCCGCGCTCCAAGCAGCGGGATGTCGGTGCCGACGACGACGAGCGGTCCAAGATGGACGGCGTACACATCGGTGACCGCAGCAGCGAGGCGCTCGCCGAGGTGTACGCCGCGCTGGGGAACCAGCTCGACGCCAGGACGTACGAGACCGGCGAGCTCATCCCGGGCATCGGGCGGGTCGAAGGCGACGAACGTCGCGCCAGGCGCGACCGAGGTCGCCACGGCGACGGCGCGGGTGATGAGCGCCGCCTGCAGGCACGCACACCGGTCGTGGCCGAGCATCGGGGCGAGGCGCGTCTTGGCGAGACCGGGACGGGCCGCCTTGGCCATCACGAGGACGGCTCGCTCATCGGTCACGGGTCCACCCGGTGGACCGTGCCAGCAGGGGCCAGGCCGTCGGCTGACAGCTGCGGCAGGGCGGCGGCGACCAGCGAGGCGAAGCGGTCACCGCTCCGGGCGACCCTGGCGAGCAGCGCCTCCAGCGCCTCGGGCTCGTCCGCCACCCCGTTCGCGTAGTCGGTGACGAACCCGACCAGCACGTAGGGAAGCCCGGCTTCGCCGGCCAGCACCGCCTCGGGACCGGCCGTCTGGCTCAGCGCGCTCACCCCGACTCGTGCCAGGGCGGTGATCTCGGCTCGGGTGTTGAAGCGCGGGCCGTCGACATAGCCGTAGGTGCCGCCGTCCACCAGCGCCGTGTCGAGTCCCTGCCCGGCGCGCACCAGCGCCCGGCGCAGCGGGTCGCTGAAGGGACGGTCGAAGATCCAATGTCCTCGACCGGCCGCCCCGGCCTCGTCGTGCCAGGTGCACAGGCTCCCGTCGGGCAGGCGGTTGGAGGGGAAGTAGAGGTCGTCGAAGACGACGAGGGAGCCGGGGGTGAGCGAAGGGTCGACCGCGCCGCACACGGTGCAGCCGATCGCCGCGTCCGCCTTGGCCGCGATCAGGGCCGACAGGTTGGCCTTGTGCTCGACATGGTTCGACAGGCTGCGATGTGACGGTCCGTGCCGGGAGACGTGGACGATCTCGACCTCACCGACCCGACCGGACACCATATCGACCGGGCCGTAGGCGGTCTCGGCGGTCCGTTGCTGCTCGTGGTCGAGTCCGGGCCAGTGCTCGGTACCCGAACCCGAGATCAGCCCGATCAGCACGGCTCGTCCATTGCTGCTGCGGCACCCGCCGCCGCAGCTGGCACTGGCTGCGAAACCGTTCGCCTACGAGGGAGCGGCAGCAGCTCGACGAGCGCAGCGTTCTCTGCGGGGTCGAGCACGCTGTGCTGGACGCAGGCCGGGACGATCTCGCCGGTCTCGGGGTGGGCCATGGCATAGAAGCAGGCCTGGAGGCGCTCTTGGGTCTCGACGATCCGGGGGTCGTCGCTCGTCTCGCCCCGCTGCAGCAGCTCCCAGGCCGGCTTCACATCCTCGGCGTGCATGAAGCGGTGCATGACGAAGGTCATCGGCACCAGCTCGCCTCGCCGCAGGGCACGGAGAACGGCAACGACACCGCCGGCCCGGCGCACCCGCCGGCCGAGCCACCGGCTCGCGGTGGCAGCCAGGTGGGGGTGGGCGACGAGCACACGCGCCAGTCGAGCCACCAGCAGTGCCGGCCGTGCACCCCAGTGGATCCCGCCGAGGTAGGTGAAGAAGGCGTCACGCGCCGCGAGATCCTCGGGGTCGTCGTCGAGCACCGGGAACCACCGCTCGCCGAGGTAGTAGCCGAACGCCGAGCGGTTGCAGCGCTCGTCGCCGGTTTGGAAGACCCGGTAGGGCAGGTGCGCTGCGGCGCCCTCTTCGATCCTCGCCCACACGGCATCGGCCTCGAGGCTGGCGTAGTCCTCCCGCCAGCGTCGTTCATCGCCGACGAAGGCAGCTGGCTGGAAGGAGAGCATGTTGAAGCCCATCGGGCGGCAGTCGCGGATCACCTGGGGAATCTCGTCCGCGTTGCCGGGGGTGACCGTCATGTTGTGGGCGAGGAAGGACGCCACGCCGTGCTCGGCGCGAAGCCGGCGGAACATGTCACAGAACGCCTGGCGGTAGGGGTTCAGCTCGGCCTCGGTCCTCGGCCGGCGCAGGCCCCGCCGGCCGCGCATGGTGGTGTCGAAGTGCCCGGCGAACGACAGGCGGCGAAACCGTGGGGTGCCGTCGGGCCCGAGCGCCAGGCGCTCCAGGTAGGAGTAGTCCATGTCTCCGTGGGTGAAGCTCATCGGCTCGCGGCCGTGCCGGCGCATGATGGCGAGGGCCTCGGCGTGGTCGTCGGGATCGAGCAGGGTCACCTCACCGCCGATCAGCTGGGCATGGGCGTGCGGGCCACGCAACGCGGCGAGATGGGCCATCTGGCGGTCGACCTCGGCGAGGGTGTGGGCGCCGTCGACCCGGACCCGGTTGGCATCGGCCGAGTGATAGCAGGGGGTGCAGGTGAAGTTGCAGCGCGGAAAGACACCGTGGGTGCCTTCGCAGCCCACCGCCATCCGCCCCAAGGTCTGCGAGGGGGTCCGGACGTGGT
>JAJZMD010000004.1:1760-4349 GCA_021803085.1 Actinomycetes bacterium | reverse complement strand
CTACTGCATGTCGCAGCATCGGAGCAGCCCGGTCTCGGCTCCGACCTCCCCTTCGTCCCCCGACCCCGAACCCGCTTCCCATCGCGAGACAGGGAGCCACGTCGAGGACACGGTCCCAGGGCCCCTCCTCGCTGAACGCCGCTCCCGCCTGCACCGGCGGCGGGTGGTACGCCTCTCGGCCGTCACCGTCGCCATCGCCGCTCTCGTCGGGCTGACGGTCGTCTACGGGCGTCTCAGCTCCCGGCAGGCCACGATGGCCGCGGCCTCGCCGCTGCTCGGCAAGCCAGCACCGCCGTTCGCGCTGAGGGCGCTCGACGGGCAGCCGATCACGAGCCGCTCGCTCGAGGGCAACGTCCTCGTCGTGAACTTCTGGGCCTCGTGGTGCGTTGCCTGCCGGGAAGAGGCGACCAACCTCGAGTCGTTCTACAAGCGCTGGTCGGGAACCGGCCTGCACCTGGCCGGCATCGTCTACGCCGACAGCGCGTCGGACGCCAGAGCCTTCGACACCGAGTACAAGATCACCTTCCCCAGCGTCATGGACCCCGGCGGCGCGACCGCCCTCGACTACGGGGTGACCGGCGTGCCCGAGACCTTCGTCATCTCACCTTCTGGCACCGTGGTCGCCCACCTCGTCGGCGCCGTCGGACCGACGACGCTCGACTCGGTGCTCACCCAGCTCTCCGGCGGCAGCCGACCGATCGAACGTCAGGGCCCCGGCTTCCGCCAAGCCCCGAGCGGCCGCTGAGCCATGGCCGAACGGCGCTGGCACCACCGTGCCCCGACGGGTCGTCGATGCGCGGCCAAGCCCGGGTCCTGCTCGGCGCTGTGCCCAGGCACGTGCCCGGGCACGTGCCTGGGGGGAAGGCGGCGGTGAACGCCGCGCTCGGCCATGCCGGGCTCCTCCTAGCTTTCGCTGCGGCCGTGGCCGGCATCGTCACGCTCGGCGCCGGGCTTGCCCGTCGCCAGCCGGCGGTGCTCCGCCACGGGCAGCCCTACACCGTGCTCGTCCTCGTCGGCGCCGTGACGGCGACCGCCGCCATGGTCCACGCCTTTTTGACCCACGACTTCTCGCTCGCGTACGTGGTGGAGAACAACAGCAGGCAGACCCCGCTCCTCTACGACGTGACCGGCATGTGGTCCGCCCTCCAGGGCTCGATCCTGTTGTGGGGGCTGATCCTCGCCGGCTACCTCGTCGCCATGTCTTTTCGGTTCCGGCGCAAGGCCGCCGATCCGGTCGTCGCCTGGGCGACCGTTGCCGGCCTAGCGGTCGCCGCCTTCTTCTTCGCCCTCATGCTCGGCCCGGCCGACCCCTTCGACCGGTTCGTCGGCCCGATCCCCTCGAACGGGGCCGGGCCGAACCCGCTCCTCCAAGACAACGCCCTCGTTGCCATCCACCCGGTCTTCCTCTACCTCGGCTTCGTCGGCTTCACTGTCCCCTTCGCGTTCGCCGCCGCCGCCCTCCTCACTGGACGCCTCGACGAGGACTGGCTCACGATCACCCGCCGCTGGACGCTGTTCGCCTGGGGGTCCCTCTCGGTCGGCATCGTGCTCGGCATGTGGTGGTCCTACGAGGTGCTCGGCTGGGGCGGGTTCTGGGCGTGGGACCCCGTCGAGAACGCCTCGCTGCTGCCCTGGCTGACCGCCACCGCCTACCTCCACTCGGTCGTGGTGCAAGAGCGTCGCGGGCTGCTGCGGGTGTGGAACCTCTCCCTCCTCCTTTCCACCTTCTCCCTTACCATTTTCGGCACCTTCCTCACCCGCTCGGGCGTGCTCCAGTCCGTCCACTCCTTCTCGGTGTCCTCGATCGGCCCGCTGTTCCTCGGGCTCTTCGTCGCCGTCGTGCTCGGCGGGGTCGTCCTCATCGCCTGGCGCGGGAGCCGGCTGCGGTCCTTCGGCGGCATCGACCACCCCGCCTCGCGCGAAGGGGCCTTCCTCGTCAACAACCTCGCCTTCGCCACCTTCGCCTTCGTCGTCCTCCTCGGCACCGTCTTCCCTCTCGTCCTCGAAGCCGTGAACGGCCAGCAAGCCACCGTCGGGAGCCCGTACTTCGACACGATGACCTTCCCCATCGTCGTCGTCCTCCTCTTCTTGATGGGCCTCGCGCCGCTGTTGCCCTGGCGCAAGGCGTCGAGCCAGGTGCTCGGCAAACGGCTCGTCGGGCCAGCCTGGACCGCTGCCCTCGTCGTCACCGTCTGCCTCGCGGCGGGCATCCGCGCCACGATCCCCCTTGTCGTGTTCGCCCTGGGCGGCTTCGCCGCCGCCTCGGCGCTGCGCCAGCTGGCACTCGGGTTACGAAGCGCCCGACGCCAGGGCCAACCGCTTCGCTCGGGCCTCCTCGGACGCACCAACGGCGGCATGGTCGTGCACCTCGGCATCGTCGCCATCGCCGTCGCCATGGCCGCCAGCCTCTCCTTCGGCCACCGAGGCCAGGTCACCCTCGCTGTCGGCCACTCAGCCCGTTTCGACGGGCACACCATCACCTACCTCGGCACCTCCGACATCACCCGACCGAACCGGACCGCCATGGAGGCCCTCGTGCGCGTCGATCAGGCGCCGCGCATCTTGCACCCGGCGGTCAGTCAGTACGCC
>JAJZMD010000004.1:0-1750 GCA_021803085.1 Actinomycetes bacterium | reverse complement strand
CCCGACACCCTGGGCGTCAGCACCCCGGCCATCTCGAGCACCCTCGTCGACGACGTCTACCTCACCTTCGTCTCCCCTCCCCAACGCCCCGGCGGTCCCGCCACCATCGGGGTGATCGTCCAACCGCTCATCGCGTGGCTGTGGATCGGCGCCGGCGTGGTCGCGCTCGGGACGCTGCTCGCCGCCTGGCCTCGCCGGCGCGCCCCTGTGACGGTGCCTGTGGCGAGCACCGGGCCTAAGGCCATGGCCGACGAGCCGGCACCCTCCCAGCAGGCTGACGGGACACCGTCCGCCCCACGGCCAACGCACGACCACGATCAGCAGGTCGCCCACCGGCGACGGCGAGCGCGCGAGACGCTCCGGTGGGCGCTCCCGGCAACGGTCCTCGTCGGTGGGCTCGTCTTCTCGTCGATCCCACGCCCCGGACCCGAGACCGTCGCAGAGCGCACCGCGCAGATCGCCAGCATCGTCCGGTGCCCGAGCTGCCCCGACGTCTCGGTCGCCGACTCCACCATCCCCTCTGCGGTCGCCGTCGACCACTACATCCGCCGGGCGGTCGAGAAGGGTCAGAGCGAGCAGCAGATCCTCGACTTCCTCGTCTCGCGCTACGGGCCACGGATCCTGCTCCGACCACCGACCTCGGGAGACGACGTCCTCGTCTGGGTGCTGCCGCTGACGGGAACCGCCATCGCCGGCGGCGGGCTCGTGCTGTTCTTCTTCCGCCGGGCCCGCCGCTACGCGGCACCGCTCAGCGACGCCGATCGGCTCCTCGTGGAACGGGCCCTCTCGAAGCCCGACCGACCCCTCGAGGTGCGATCCGCTCCCGACGCACCAGCGCCGGTCCCCGCCGAGGAGCCCACCCGGTGAACGCGGGGAAGAGAACCGACGCGCTCCACATCAGCCGCACCGCGGGGATCCGATCGAGCGAAGCGAGCTCCGGCCTTCGAGTCGAGCGCTTCGACTGGGAGACCCTCGCAGAGACTGGCGCGCAGGCGCTCGGTCTCACCTACTGGTTCGACCCCCAAGCGGCCAACGTCTCTGGGCCGGTCACCATTCGCTTCAGCGGCCGTCGAGCCGACCGCAACGGAAAGCCGGGGCCTCGGGACCGCTTCAGCGTCGAGGAGACCCTCGACGTCCCACCAGGCGCCGGGCCCCTCTCGGTCACCACGCGCATCCGAGACATCAACCCGGGCATATGGGAGACGACCGCCGTGCTCCTCGGCAACCAAGCCCCGCGGTCACGTCCTCCCCGACCGAAGCTGGCACCCGCCTCGGCGTCGGGCACGACGGCCTACGCCCCGATCATCCAGGTCCGAGCCCCCGGCGCTCGCTTCGGCGCCTGGCCGGCTCTCGTCGGCATCGGCGCCGTGGTCGGCCTCGTCGTCCAGGGCCTCCTCGCCCGCCACCTCCACCTGTCGGTGGCGCGGGTCGAGGCGGTCTCCCTTGTCGCCGCCGCCATCGGCTTGCTCGCTGCCAAGGCCTACTACGCCATCGGCCACTACGCGACGGGCGAGCGGAGCATGCGGGAGCTGCTCTCCGGGGCCTGCATCCAAGGATTCGTCCTCGGCGCGGGTGCCGCCCTCGCCGCCGGCACCCAGATCGCCGGACTACCGCTCGGAACGATCCTCGACCTGAGCGCGCCCGGCTTGTTGTTCGGGATGACGATCGGCCGCTACGGCTGCTTCTTCGGCGGCTGCTGCGTGGGGCGCCCCACGGCGTCGCGCTGGGGCCTGTGGTCATCGGACCGTCG
>JAJZMD010000278.1 GCA_021803085.1 Actinomycetes bacterium | reverse complement strand
CCGACCGATTTGGTAAGATTTCGCCATGGCCCTCCGGACGCTGTTCACGTTCCCCGATCCCGTCAACGAGAAGGCGGCCCGGACGGTAGCCGCCGGCGTCGTGGCGCTGAGCGCTGCGGCGATCGCGGCACGGCAGCCGTGGTTGCTCGTCGTCCTCGCCGCCGGCTTCTGGGCTCGGGTGCTCACGGGTCCGACGCTGAGCCCGCTCGGCCGTCTCGCGACCTCGGTGATCGCTCCGGCGCTCGGGGAGCCGAGGCCCGTCCCCGGACCACCCAAGCGCTTCGCCCAGGGGGTCGGCGCCGCCTTCAGCAGCGCCGCGGTGCTGCTTTGGTTCGGCGCCGGCGCCCACGTCCCTGCGCTCGCGGTAACGGGCGCTCTCGCCGGGGCTGCCTCCCTCGAGGCGGCGCTCGGGCTGTGCCTCGGGTGCAAGATCTTCGGAGCGCTCATGCGAGTCGGCCTCATTCCGGCATCCGTGTGCGAGGCGTGCGCGGACATCTCGCTGCGTCACCCGGAGCCGCGCCGCGAGCCGGTGCACACCTGAGCGCGGCAGGCACCTGGAGCCGGCACCGGGCGCACCCACACCTCTCCACGTGGGCAGCGTGGAGACGTGCTCATGTGGTGTCGTGCGGCGTCTCGCCGTCAACCCGCCGAGGAGCGGCCGGGCCCCGCGATCGCCGGCAGATCGCCCGTGACCGACTCCGCCCTGCACGCGTTCTCCTCCGAGCGCGAGCTCCTTCAGGCGCTCGGCACCCCGGTGGTCGTGGTCGACGCTGAGGGCCTCTTCCCAGTGGCGCCAGACCCCTCGCGAACCGTGCAGTGCCACCTCGGTGCCATCAGCCGCTGCCCGGCGCCGGCGCGGACCACCGCGGCCCTCGCCGGAGTCATGGGAGTGGGGCGCGAGCACCTCCTGCTGACCAACGGCGGTGCAGAGCCCATCATGCTGACCGGAGCGCTCCTCGGCGGGCCGGTCGAGGAGCCCCGACTTCTCCCTGCGCTCCCGCACCGGTGGGCCTCACCAATGAGGTCCACCTCCACGGGCCTTCTGGGACACGATGGCAAGTGGCACCGGCGCCTCGTCACCGTGAGCTAACATTCGGATATGCAGATGCCTTACGCGTGGGAGGTGCCGTGGGCTGCGACCTGACATCTCCGAGATGCACATCGGGCCGAGTGATCGTCAGGGGTTCCATCGCCGGTGCCATCCCCGCCGATGACCTCGGTGCCGACCCCTCCTTCCGGGTGGCGACCACGGCGATGACGCGTGCGCCGAGCCTTGGGCGCACGACGGGCGCAGGAGCGGTTCGGTTCTCCGCCGACGTCGCGAGCTGCGCATCATGAGCGCGTCGCCTGCTGCTGGGGTCTCCACGGCGAAGGTGCACGTCCCGCCGGTCCCTGACGACCCGGCGGGACGAGACCTGCTCGCCCGCTTCCATCGTGCCCTCGGTGACCCGACCCGCTTGGCCCTCCTCGCCTTCTGCGCCGAGAGCGAGAGGACCGGCAACGAGTGCGTCGTCCACGCAGGTCTGTCCCAGGGGCGCGTCTCGGCGCACCTCGGATGCCTGGTCAGCTGCGGCCTCCTCGAGGTGCGACGAGCCGGGCGCTTCGCCTACTACCGGATGACCGACCCACGGGTGGCCGAGCTGGTCGGGCTCGGGGCGTCGATCGTCGCCGACCACGCCGCAGGGGTCGCGGCGTGCGCGAGGGTCGCGTCCGGCTCGTGACGACCGGGCGGCCGCTCACCCGCGGGCACGCTCCGACCCATGCCCAACCGAAGGGGGATCGCTGCCGTCGCCCTGGTGGTAGGCAGCTCGAGGCGATAGACGACGCGGGGCGCCGCCGGCTGCCATCCAGCAGCTCAGCAGCACGGTTGGACGGCGGCCGCGGTCTGGGCGCGGGTGTCGAGGCGTCTGGCCGCGGCAATCAGGGCCCCCATCGTCGAGACCGGCACGCTGTTGCGGTAGCGGATGGCTCCTGTCGGCCCGATGAGCACGTAGAGATCGGGGATGCCGGCGGGGTCGTAAGCGAGGCTGAGCGACTTCGACGCCATCCCCCACTCCCAGCCCGGACGCGTGATGGGCTTTCCGAACGTCGCCTCCCGCCCGAAGCTGAGCAGCTGGGCGACGCCCTTCCTGCCCGCAGCGAAGTCGCCGTAGAGGCCCAAGGTGAGCACCCGGAGCCCCGCAGCGCGCAGCTGGTCGAAGTGGGAGGCGACCGCCGGGATGCTCGCCGCGCAGCTCGCGCAACCCCCCGCCACGAACCACACCATGGTCGGCTCCCCGCGAAGCGATGCGATCGTGGCGGCCGTCCCCGACGCATTCGTGAAGGCGCCGTCGGGTGCGGGTGTCCCCACTGTCGACGTCGTCGCCGACCCCGAAGCGGGCGCGGACGCGGAGGTGGCGTGGTGCTCGGAGGCCGCAGGCTGGGCCTTGGCGCTCGCCGTTCCGCTCCCGGTACCGGCCAGCGCGTAGGCGCCGAGGCCCGCGGCCAAGACGACGGCGCCTGCCCCGAGCACCCACCGCCGGCCCCGGCGAGGTGCGCCCGCGTGCTCGTGGACAGAGCGCTCGTCGTCACCCTGGCCGCTCATGCGAGCGCCTTTGCGGCACCGAGCAGCTGGGGCATCGTGGAACCCGGTGAGCTGTTCACGTAGGTGATCTTCCCCTTGGCGTTGATCAGGTAGTAGATGTCGAGGTAGGCCTTCGGGTTGTAGGTGTGGGTGAGGGCCGAGGACGCCTCGCCGAAGGTCCAGTCCGGGTTCGAGAAGTCGCTGCCGGCGAGGGTCCTTGCGAACGTGCCCATCGCAGGGCCCGACTGGCCGAGGTCGGCGTAGTTCTCGACCTCGACGACCCGCACGCCGTCGGAGGCGAGCGTGGCGACGTTCTGCGCCATCGCCTGGGTGCCCGCCTGGCACGACGAGCACCAGGTGGTCACGAACCAGATGAGCGTGGGCCTGCCCCGCAACCCCGCCACGGTCTCGGCCTTTCCGGCAAGGGTGGTGATGGCACCGTTGGGCGCGGGCGTCCCCACCGGGAGCGACACGCCGGAGGTGCCCGACGACCCGCTCGCCGACGACGAGCCCGAGCTGGCGTTCGCGACATGCAGCGCGATGACCAATGCGACGAGCGCGACGACGAGCGTCACACCGCCGCCGAGGAGCAGCCGGTTGCGCTTGTGGCGCTGCGCCTCGGCCCGGCGCCGGGCGGCGCCAGTCGGGCGGGCAGGGCGCTGGCGGGCTGGGCGCTGGCGCGTCGACGATTTGCTCATCGAAGGGCTCCTTCCCGGAGCTCGGATCCTCGGGCCGGGGCTGGGTCGTCGGCCGGGCACGCCGCGTCGGTGAAGCACTGCGAGCGTGCCACCTTGCGCAGCCCCCACCAGCACATGAAGGCGAGGAGCACGAGGCTCGCTGCGAGGAACTCGGTCTGGTGGACGGCGAAGAAGTGCTGCAGGGTGCCCGTCGTCGTGTACAGGCCCACCCCCGACACCCCGACGAAGGCGAGCACCGAGGGGACGATCGGGGTGCAGCACAGAAAGCTCGGGAGCAGGCTCACGACGAACGCCACGCCCCCCGCCGCGCCGCTCGCGGCCCTGGCCGCTGCGATCCTGCGCATCGCGTAGACCTGGACGCTCAGGACGAGACCCATCGCGAGCCCGAGCACGATCGCCCAGGTGAGCAGGTAGGCGTTCAGGTAGTCCCAGTTGGCGAGCTCGAAGCGCTGGGTGTAGTCGAAGGGCAGGAGCAGGGTGTAGAAGAACGCCACGACGCCCGAGGCGACGAGGAACCCGGCGACGCGCCCGGGCGTGCCCAGCACCTCGGCGAGCGCCCTCGGCGCCCGCAGCCGGGTGAGCACATTCGTGGTCGACGTCACGGGCGCCACGCCTCCTGCGCCGGTGCACAGCACGCTCCACGGCGCCGGTGCCGCACGAAAAGCCCGAGGGCGACCAGAAGGAGGACCCCGCCGATCACCCCGCCCACCACACCGAGGGTCGCTGCGCTCGCAGCCGCAAGCGCAGCGAAGATCGCCGGACCGCCGCAGCACAGCACCGGCAGGAGGAGCAGCAAGAGGGCCGCGCCGGGACCCTTCTTCTCGGCGGGGGCCCGCGTGCCCGGGCTCGGCTCCCCATGCGCACGCTCGCCCGCACGCAGGCCGGCATCCGGGGGTGTCACGTGGGAAACGGCCATACATCGTCTCCTTCGAGTGGTCGGTCCTGGGCCACGGCGTGGCGCACCGAGCGCGCTCACGACTTGAGAAACTCTACTACACATTCGTAGGAGCGGGTCAACGCCCCTGACGCAGCCGTGCCCGCGACGCCCGAGACCGAGACCCGCTCGTCACGCACCTGCGCGGCGCGGCGGCCCACCTCGTC
>JAJZMD010000101.1 GCA_021803085.1 Actinomycetes bacterium | reverse complement strand
ACCATCGACGACACGATGACAGGGGGGTGTGACACGGGGAGCGGGCGGCCGGGGCAGGGGGCCGGCCGGGCAGGGACCCGGCGGGCGGCCGTGGCCGGGACGGCGGGCGGCCGGGGCAGGGGGCCGGCCGGGCAGGGACCCGGCGGAGCGGCCGCAGTGAGGGCGGCCGGGACGGCGTAGCGGCCGTCGTGAGGGAGCTGGGAGCCGGCGGAGCGGCCGTGGCTGGGAGCCGGCGGTGCGGCCGTGGCCGGGGGGCGGCGGGGAGCGGGGTCAGGGCGGCAGGGAGCGGGGTCAGGGCGGCCGACCGATCGGGCGTGCAGCCGGAGTTGGTCCGTCACGAGCCGTCACCACCCCGGTAGCCTTTCGTCCGGGTCCCATGCCCATCGTCTCCGAACCCGTCGGTCGGGTACTGGGGAACCGCTACCGGCTCGTGGCGGCCCTCGGGTCCGGCGCGTCAGCACATGTCTTCCTCGCCGAGGACATGGTGTTGCAGCGGCGCGTTGCGGTGAAGGTCCTCCAGCCGGCCCTTGCCCGCGACGAGGCGTTCCTCCGCCGCTTTCGGGCCGAGGCGCGGGCTGTCGCAGCCCTCAACCATCCCCACGTGCTCCGCGTCTTCGACTGGGGTGAGGGGGAAGACGGTCCCTACCTCGTCGTCGAGTACCTCGAGGGAGGGAGCCTCTTCGACATGCTGGCCAGAGGCCGAAAACTCTCGCCGGGGCAGGCGGTCCGGGTCGGTGCGCAGGCCGCAGACGGGCTCGCATACGCCCACGCGAGAGGAATCATCCATCGGGACGTGAAGCCTGCCAACATCCTCTTCGACGAGGAGGCTCGTGTCCGCGTGGCCGACTTCGGCGTCGCGCGCGCTCTGTCCAGTGCTTCGACGACCGATCCAGGCAAGATGCTCGGCACCGCCCGCTACGCGTCGCCCGAGCAGGCCCAGGGCTGGCCGCTCGACGGCCGCTCCGACGTCTACTCTCTCGGGCTCGTCCTCTACGAGGCGACGACCGGCACGGTGCCCTTCGACGGGGAGACCGCCCACGCGATGCTCCAGGCCCGTATCGGCGGACGCGTGCCTCCGGTCCCTGCGTTGGGCCCGCTCGGGACGTTGCTCGCCGCGGCATGCGCCCCCGAGCAAGAAGACCGACCGGATGCGACCCTGTTCGCGGCGCGACTCGCCGAGATCGGAGAGGATCTCTTCCCTGGTGGGCCGCTGCCCTTGGTCCGCCGCGACCGGGTCGACGACACGGGTCCCGGCCAGAGGAGGCTCGCGGACCTCACGGTCGCCTTGTCGGCCGAGGATCTCGTGCTCGGAGGTGCCAGCGCTCGGTCTGCCGGGCCGGGAGGGACGGCCGGCGCGCGATGGACAGGGGACGCATTCGGCGAAGGGGCCGTCGACACGGGCGAGCCGACGGCGACAATCAGGCTGGGTGAGCGCGCGCGGGGAGAGGCTACCCACGTGCGCCGCCGCGCCCGGCGCCGCTGGCCCTGGGTTGTCGCAGTGGTCGTCGTCGTCGCCGCCATCCTCGGCGGAGCGTGGGTGTACCTGAAGAAGAGCAAGCTCCTTACGGCGAGCCATCGCGTGCCGGCGGTGGAGGGCGAGACCGTAGCGCAAGCCCGTCGGGCGTTGGGTGCGGACCACTTCGTGGTGAAGGTGGACCCCGCGGTGACGTCGACGAGGGTCCACGCCGGCGACATCGTCAGCCAGAGCCCGAAGCGGGGCGTCTCCCTCAAGGAAGGGAGCACGGTCCGGATCATCCCGTCAGGCGGGCTGCCGACGGTGCCTGTGCCGCCGCTCTCGGGGAAGGGTTTCGACAGCACCTGTGTGTTCGCGACGCGCCTCTTGCAGGAGGCGCATCTGCGAGCGAGTTGCCCCGCGCTCTCCGCGTACTCGAGGACGGTGCCGGCGGGGGAAGTCATCAACTGGTCCTACGACAAGAAGCTCTACCCGAAGGTCGCGCCTTACGGGTCGACGATCCTCATCGCGGTGTCCAAGGGGCTGCCGCCGGTCCGGCTCCCCTCTCTTGCGGGCAAGACGTACACACAGGCGGCTCAGACCTTGAGCGGGTACGGCCTGGTGGTGAAGGAGACACGCGTCTACTCGACAACGGTGCCGGCCGGAGAGGTGATCTCGACGACGCCGGCTCCCGGGACGACAGCCTTCGTGGGCGCGAGCGTCACCGTGACGGTCTCCTTGGGCCCCCAGTTCGTGGCGGTTCCCACAGTCGTCGGTGCCACGGCGTCGCAGGCGTCGTCGACGATCCAGGCAGCCGGCCTCTCGGTCGGTGCGGTGTACGGGCCCTCGACAGGAGTTGTGTTCACGACCGACCCGCTTGCCGGACAGAGCGAGAAGCTCGGAACCGCGATCGCCCTGTACACCGAGCCGCCGCTGGTGAGAGGGACCGGGACAGGGGCCACCGGCACCCCGGCGACCGGCACCGGGACAGGGACCGCCGGTACCGGGACAGGGACCGCCGGCACCGGGACAGGGGCTACCGGCACCCCGGCGACCGGCACCGGGACAGGGACCGCCGGCACCCCGGCGACCGGCACCGGGACAGGGACCATCGCCACCGGGACAGGGACCGCCGCTGCCGGGACAGGGACCGCCGCTGCCGGGTGATCGACAGCGGGTGACCGACAGCGGGTGACCGACAGCGGGTGATCGACAGCGGGTGACGGGCACCGGGGCCACCGGCACGGGGACTGGGACCGCCGCCAGAGTCAACGCCCACGTGGGGCGCGGCGGCTAGACGGCCTGCCCGGGGTCCGCGCCGGCGTCGCAGCCGTGCGCGATGGTCGAGGAGTGGCACGACCCGGTCCGCGGACTCTGCCCGGCTCTACGAGCGGCAGCCCGAGCGGCAGCGCGAGCGGCAGCCGGAGCGGCTCTCGGCGCATCAAGGCGTCCCGATGAGGATCCTGCATACGAGCGATTGGCACATCGGGCGGCGGTTCGAGCGCGAGCCGCTCGAGCACGACCAGCGAGCCTTCCTTTGCTGGCTCGCCAGCCTGGTGGAGGAGCACGATGTGGACCTCGTCGTCGTCGCTGGCGACGTGTACGACCGTTCCATGCCCGGAGAGGACGCGGTCTTTCTCCTCGACGAGGGGTTGGACCGGCTCCGCGCAACGGGCGCCACCGTGGCGATGGTCCCGGGGAACCACGACAGCGCGCGCCGGCTGGGGTTCGGGGCCCGGCGCCAGGCGCTCGGCGGCGTTCACGTCTTCGCCGACGACTCCCGGCCGCCCGAGCCCTGGTTGTTCGAGGCGGGTGGCGAGGCGTTGGCGGTCGTGGCCGTGCCCTACCTGGACCCGTTGGTCGCGCCGCCGCCGCTACCCGCCGACGACGGCTCCCCACGAGCGCGCAACCACGCGCACGTCCTCACCGACTTCCTCCGCGCCGGGAGGACCGCCCTCGGACGCCATCGGGGGGTGCCGTCCCTTGCGATCGCCCATGCTTTCGTGGCCGGCGCCGCCCCGTCTGACTCCGAGAAGCTCCTCGCCATCGGAGGGACCGAGCTCGTGGAGGCCTCGCTCTTCGACGGCTTCGACTACGTCGCGCTCGGCCACCTCCATCGTCCCCAGCTTGTCGGGGGCGACCAGCGTGTCGCCTACTCCGGGTCACCGCTCGCCTACTCGTTCAGCGAGGAGCATCCGAAGAGCGTCCGGCTCGTGGAGGTGTCCGACGGTCAGTGCTCGAACGTGTCGACGGTCACCGTCCCGGTGGGGCGACCCGTCGCCACCCTGGAAGGCACGCTCGAGTCGCTCCTCACCGATCCCGAGCTCGATCGGTACGTCGACCACTGGGTCGCCGCGCAGCTGACCGACCGCACGACGCAGGTCCAGCCGCTCGAGCGGCTCCGCGCCCGCTTCCCCCACGCGGTGAGCGTGCGGTACGCACCCTCTGCGCCGGGCGGCGGGGGCAGGGTGCTCCGTGCCGGACGTCTGGCGGCCGACGGCTCGCCACGGGCGGTTGCGGACATGGTGCTCGGGTTCCTCGAAGAGGTTGGAGGACGTCCACCGGAGGTCTGGGCCCGTGCCCTCGTCGACGAGGCGGTGGCCGCCGCGCGTTCGGAACTCGGGTCGGTCGCGGCGGCCTCGACGGTCACCGCCCCCAGGGTCGCGGCCGGAGGCGGCACATGAAGCCCGTTTCGCTCAGGCTGCACGCGTTCGGCTCCTATGCCGGCGAGCTGCAAGTCGACTTCGCGCGACTGTCGCGCCACGGCATCTTCGCGATCACCGGGCCGACCGGCGCCGGCAAGTCCACGATCTTCGATGCGCTCGTCTACGCCCTCTACGACGACCTCCCCGGCTTTCGGATCGACGGCAACGTCCGCAGCCAGTTCGCGGACCCGCAGACCCCCACGTCGGTGACGCTCGACTTCGTGGTGCACGGCCAGCGATGGCGCGTCGAGCGTCGCCCGACGCAGCTCCTCGCCCGTTCGCGCCATCAGGAAGCGGGCGCGCTGCGCGAGACGGTGTCGAAGGTCGTGCTCGGACGGGTAAGGGATGACGGGGAGCTGTTCCCGGGCACGGTGGTCACCCGGAAGCAAGATGCCAAGCGGAAGATCGACGAGCTCGTGGGGCTCACCAAGGATCAGTTCGAGCAGGTGGTCCTGATCCCGCAGGGTCGGTTCGAAGAAGTGCTCAAGGCCGATACGCAGAAGCGCGCACCGCTCCTGCGACGGCTGTTTCCCGTGGAGGTGTTCACGCAGGTCACCGACAGATTGAGGTCGATCGCGGCGGCGCACCAGCTGGAGCTGGAAGAGGCCGAGCGCGCGCGGCGCGCGGTGTTGGAGCAGCTGGAGGGAGCGTACGCCGCCGCGGTTGCGCAGCTCCCCGACCACCTGCGCGTCGTGCTCCTCGGCGACAGCGTCGTGGACGCCAGAGCGGCCGGCACCTCGGCCGGCACCACGGCCGGCACGCCGACCTCGGCCACGGCCGGACGCTGGGATCACGCGATGGAACAGCTCGGTCACGACGTGTCCCTCTTGACCGAGTCGCTTCGCCGTGTCGACGAGCTGGTCGGCACATTGGCTTCGCGGGCGGACTTCGCCCGGGCGTGCCTCGACGATGCCCGACGCGCGGCGGCCGACTGGGACGATTGGCAGGCGGACCTCGTTCTCGCGGCCGGTTTCGAGGAGGAGGAGCGGGCTGACGCCCGCGAGCGCGCTGCCATCGAGCGTGCACGCCGGCTGGCTGATCTGCGCGGCGCTCTGGAGGAGTGGGACGAGGCGACGCGTCGGCTCGCCGGGCTCGAGCCTGACCTGGTTGAGCTGGCCGAGGCCATCGGGTCCGCGTGGCCGGAGGAAGTCGATGCGGTGGCGTGGGATTCGGCGCGGGACGATGCCTACGAGGCCGGCCTGCTCGCGCAGCGCCTCGCTGCTGACGGACGCCGCCTCGACGCCGAGATCGGCAGGTTCGAGCGACTGGTCTTATCCGGGCGGTCACTCGGGGCCCGGCAGAGGGCGCTGGAGGAGCGACGGATCGAGCTTGCCGAGCGCACGTTGAAGCTCGATGTCGAGGAGCAGGCGATCGATGTCGTGGCCGAAGAGGTGCAGACCCTGCGGGCCGATGCCGCCGCGCTCGACGCGCACGCCGCTGCGTTGGGCGCGCTGGAGCGCGAGCGCGACATGGCAGCGCGGCGAGCGGCAGCGTTCGCAGAGCTGGAGCGGCTCGACGCCACGCTCGCCGCGGCGAGCGTGGCGGCAACGCGCGCGTCGGCGCGTGCGGACGCGGTGCGCGTGTCGTGGCGCGATGGCCTGTCTGGCCGCCTCGCGCGGCTCCTCGAAGACGGCGAGCCGTGCCCGACCTGCGGCTCGCTCGACCACCCGGCACCGGCCGAGTGGCGCGGGGAAGGGGCCGGCGACGGGGAGCTCGACGCCGCGGAACGTGAGCGCGAGGAGGCGCTCCGGGTCCGCGCTGAGGCAGGCCAGGGCGTGGCAGCGGCCAGGGGTGCCGTCGACGCGCTCGCCGAGTCTCGACCTCTCGGAGACGTGGAGGCAGATCTGGCGGCGTGCCGGGAGGCGGTGCGGATCCTTCACCACACTGCCCAGCGGCTGGCGGTCGTCACAGCCGAGGAGCGGCGTCGCCGATCCGCGCTGCGTGACGAGTGTGACCGGCTGGCCGCGAACACGGCGTCCCTCGGGGCCGATGCGGCGAGGGTCGACGCCGAGGCGGTCGCGCACCGGCGAGGCGTCGACGAATTCGTACGAGACCATGGTCGGTTCGAGTCGCCCGCGGCACGTGCGGCAGCGCGGATCTCGTTGGCTGGTGACGTGGAGCAGTTCGCAGGGCTCCTCCGGGAAGCCGAGGAAGCGCGGGGCGCGTTGCGCCACTGCAGCGCAGTGGTGGAGCCAGTCGTCCGCCAGCTCGACGCCAAGGACCCTGCCGAGCTTCTCGGGTGCGTGCTCGAACCTGCGGAGCTCGAGGAGCGGGCGGCGGCGCTCGAGGAGCGGCGATCCCGCCGTGAAGACGTCCGCCGCAGGATCGCCGAGTACGAGGCGAGCGTCTGCGCCATAGGTGAGCCGGCCGGCGCCGTGCTGCGGCCCGACGTCGAGTCCCTCGACGCGTCGGCGCACACCGCGGTTGCCGAGCACGTCGCCCTCGTCGAGCGCCGCGCGGTGCTCGCCGACCGAGTCTCCGTCTTGGCCGGCGGTCCTGCCGCCGTTGCCCAGGCGAACGAGAGGGTGGCAACGGCACGGGTCGCGCTCGAACAGGCGAGGACCGTCGCCAACCGTTGCGCTGGCCTCGGCGGCGGTCCCGACCCCGTGCGGCTCTCGCTGGAGAACTGGGTGCTCGCCGACTACCTGCGGCAGGTGCTCCTGCAGGCGAACCATCGCCTGGATGCGATGACCGGTGGCCGCTTCGCGCTCGAGCTGTGCGACGGGGTCACCGACGGGCGCAAGCCGTGGGGCCTCGACCTCGCGGTCTTCGACGCGAACACGGGGCAGGTGCGGCCCGCGACGACGCTCTCAGGCGGTGAGACCTTCATGGCGGCGCTCGCTCTCGCGCTCGGCCTCGCCGACGTGGTGTCCGGCGGCTCGAACCGAGAGGTCGGCGCGCTCTTCGTCGACGAGGGATTCGGGTCGCTCGACCCGCAGTCGCTCGACGCGGTCGTCGACGTCCTGCGCGGACTCGAGGACGGCGGGCGCATCGTCGGGGTCATCAGTCATGTCCGGGAGCTGCAGCAGGCGCTCCCCTCCGGGATCACCGTGGAGCCGACGGTCGGGGGTTCGCTCGCAAGGGTGCACTACCCGCCGGAGTGAGCGCCGGACCTCGGTCTCGAGATCCCGATGCTCGAGATCCGGGTGCTGCAGGTCCGGGTGCTGCAGGTCCGGGTGCTGCAGGTCCGGGTGCTGCAGATCCGGATGCTCCAGGTCCGGGTGCTGCAGATCCGGATGCTGCAGGACCGTGTGCCCCGGCATCGCGTGCCCCGGCGTTCGACCAAGCCAGTTCGAGCGCTCTGGCACTTCCGACGTCGATCGCGCCGGTCGAGCTGCGAGAGCCGAGCAACGAGCTCCCGACGTTCGCCGCCACGACGAGCACCAACGCCCCCGCCTCGAGCCCAGAGAGCGTCTGGCCGAGGATGGCGAATCCTGCCAGCGCAGCGATCGCCGGTGCCATGCTCAGGAGGATCCCGAATGCACGGGGCGTCGCACTGCGGAGCGCTGCCAGCTCGCAGGAGTAGGGGATCACCGAGGCGAGCAACGCGACCGCGGCGCCGACGCCTAGCACGGCCGGGCGAAGGAGCGCCTCTCCGGCGTGCACCGCGCCGATGGGGGCTACGAAGAGGGCTCCGACGGCCATCGCGCCCGCAAGGCCGGTGGTTCCGCGAAACCGCTTGCCCGTCTCCTTGTTGAGGAGGATGTACGTGCCCCAGCAACAACCCGCAAGCGCGGCGAAACCGACACCGGCGATGTCGAGATCGTGGAGGACCCCGAAGATGCTCCCGCTCGCGAGGAGCAGCACTCCCGCGCCCGCGAGGACCACCCACAGCCCGTCGGTCCACCGGCGTGAGCCGACGACCGAGACCGTAAGGGGTCCCACGAATTCCACGGTTACCGCCACTCCGAGCGGGATCCGTGCGATCGACTCGTAGAAGGAGAGGTTCATCCCTGCGAGCACCAGGCCGAAGAGCACGAGCACGGCAAGGTCGGCGCGACGCGAGGGGTGCAGCACAGCGCGCATGTGCCGTCTCCAGGGCCGTGCGATCACGACGAGGGCGATCGCTGCGAAGACGAGGCGGAGCGTAAGCGTGCCCGCCGGTCCCACCTGGCCGAACAACCTCGTGGCGAGCGCCGCGCCGCATTGGCTCGAGATGCTGCTCGTCATCACGAGCGCCGCGGCGGGCGGTCGGGAGGATCCGGTCGTCTGCGGGCGGAAAGGGTTGTGGCGCATCGGGCGCGAGGGCGGGCGGGTCGCTCAGTGGGGTGGTTCGGGCGGGCGGGTTGGTCACCAGGGTACCGGCGACTCGCCGTCGTGGCAGGCGGGCGGTCCCGCCGGGCGGGCAGTCCGCGGTGCGGTGCAAGTACCCTGGAGGATCACCGTCCCTGGAGGGGGTCGTGGAGCGGACGGAGGCGGCGACGTCCGGCGGGGGTCGGGGGCGCGAGGTCGGGGACCGGAGACAGAGGACAGGAGAAGCAAGGTCATGGGCGCACTGGACGGGCGTGTGGCGATCATCACCGGTGCCGGCCGCGGTATCGGCCGCGAGCATGCGTTGCTCTTCGCCGAGGAGGGCGCCAAGGTTGTCGTGAACGATCTGGGCGGCGCGCTGGACGGGTCGGGAGACGACCGTACGCCGGCCGAGAGGGTCGTCGACGAGATCAAGGCACTGGGTGGCGAAGCCGTCGCCAACACCGACGACGTCGCCGACTGGGAGGGGGGCAAGCGGCTGATCTCGTCGGCGCTCGAAGCGTTCGGCGACCTGCACGTGCTGGTGAACAACGCCGGCATCTTGCGGGACCGCATGATCGTCAACATGACGGAGGAGGACTGGGACAGCGTCATCCACGTCCATCTGAAGGGGCACTTCGTCCCGACGCGCCATGCCGCGACGTACTGGCGCGAGCGGGCGAAAGCGGGGGAGGAGGTACGCGCCTGCATCGTGAACACGTCGTCCACCTCAGGGCTTTTCGGCAACCCCGGCCAGACGAATTACGGGGCTGCGAAGGCCGGCATCGCCGCGTTCTCCGTCATCGCGTCGCAGGAGCTCGGTCGCTACGGCGTGCGCGTGAACGCGATCGCGCCGGCTGCCCGGACCCGCATGACCGAGTTCACCCCGGGCCTCTCGGACATCGTGAAGCGCCCGCAGGACGAGTCGCAGTTCGACGTGTGGGGTCCGGCGAACGTCTCGCCGTTCGTCGCGTACCTCGCGACGGAGGACTGCCCGCTGACGGGACGCGTGTTCTACGTCCAGGGTGGGACCGTGCGCAACTTCCAGAATTGGACGATGACCGACTCGATCGACCGGCCGACCCGCTGGACCGTCGAGGAGCTGAAAGCCGAGATGCCCAAGCTGGCACATGGCCAGGCGGCCGAGGCGCTGCGATAGGGGGCACCGGGAGCGGGGACGGACGGGGCACCGCGGCCCGGCGGAGTACCCGGAGCGCGGAGGGAGTACCGGGAGCGGGGACGGGCGCCGGCAGCGCGGCCCGACGGGGCGACGGCGTCACTCCGTGATCGCGCGGAGCCGTTCTGCCATCTCGGCGGCTCGCTCGTCGGAAGGCGCCGCCTGGATGGTCATCAGCTTCGACATGTCCCCCTCGACCCGGATCTTTCCCGCCATGAACGCCTGCATCCCAGCCTGAGGGTTCCGATCGACCAGGATCGCCTTGGCCGTGTGGTAGTCGAGCGTGATCGTCAGGTCCGCGTCATCGACGTGGCCCTTGTCGATGTCGAGCTCGCCGGCGGTGGTGTCCATGTGCGCGTCGAGCTTCCCGTCACCGAAGGGGATCTCGGTCACCACCAGGTTCATCCGGACCGGGTGGTTGATCGCAGGGGAGCTGTCCAGGAGCTCCGCTCGGATCGCGTGGGCTTTCTCGATCCACTCGTCGCTGAGGAATGGGTAGGGCATCGAGCCGCTCCTTCGGGCTGCCGTGGTGGTGTCGAGAGAGGTTAGGGCGCGCTCCGCCGAATCGGGCGCGGCGCCGTCGGTAGAGTCCCAGGGGTGCCAGCCCCCGTCTTGCCCGGCGCCGAGCCCTTCTCCGCTGCCGGAGGCCCCGAGGGCGCGCTCCTCGTCCACGGGTTCTGCGGCAGTCCGCTCTCCATGCGGCGCACGGCGAAGAGGCTCGCCGCCAGGGGGTTCACCGTCGAGTCGCCCCTCTTGCCCGGCCACGGAACGGCGGTCGAGGACCTCGTGCCACTCGGGTGGGGCGAGTGGTCGTCCGCCGTCGAGGCGACCTACGCCCGCATCCGGGAGCGTTGCCTGAGGGTGGCGGTCGTCGGTCACTCGATGGGCGGGACGCTCGCCTGCTGGCTCGCGGAGCGGCATCCCGACGTGCGCGGCATCGCTGTCGTGAACCCGCTGGTGGAGCCGTTCGACGACGAGGTGCGGTCAGCCGCCCGTTCTCTGCTCGAGTCCGGAGTGACCGTGTGGAAGGGCGAGCCGCCTGACACGGCGGACCCCACGGCAACGTCTTCCACCTACGACGGAACTCCGATCGCGGCGTTCCTGTCGCTGAACGAGGGTGCAGAGGAGGTGGCTGTCGGGCTCGGCCGCATCAACTGCCCGGTGCTCGTCATCTCGAGCAAGGAGGACCATGTGGTGCCGACGACCAACGGCGACCTGCTCGCCTCGACGGTGAGCGGCCCTGTGGAGCGCGTGTGGCTGGAGCGGAGCTACCACAATGCGATGGTGGACTACGACCACGAGACGGTCGAGGAGTGGATCGAGGCGTTCGTCGTCTCGGTGACCGAGGAGCCGGGAGAGGCGGAGACATGAGCGAGCCACCTGCGCTCGGCCGCGACGACGTCGCCCACGTCGCCGGGCTCGCGCGTCTCTCCCTCTCCGAGGAGGAGCTCGACACGTTCACCGGGCAGCTTGCCCGCGTGATCGACCACGCTCGCGACGTCTCCTCGCTCGACGTTCACGACGTCCCGCCGACCGCCCACCCCCTGCCCGTTCGCAACGTCCTACGGACCGACGATCCCTGCCCCGGGCTCGATCGCGGCGAGGTGCTGGCCGCCGCCCCCGACGTGGAGGACGGCCGCTTCAAGGTGCCCCGGATCGTCGGGGAGGCACCGTGACGGCGGACGGCTCAGACAGCGCGGCGGCCCTCGCCGACGCGGTCCGCCGCGGCGAGCGGTCGGCCCGCTCCGTGGTGGAGGCGGCGCTCGGGGGGATCGCCGCACGCGACCCCGAGCTCCACGCGTTTCTCCATGTCGCCGCCGACGGCGCGCGCGCCGACGCCGACGCGGTCGACGAGAAGGTGCGGGCCGGCGAGGACCCCGGCCCCCTGGCGGGCGTGCCCGTCGCGCTGAAGGACAACCTGTGCACCCGGGGGATCCCGACGACCTGTGCGTCGAGGATCCTCGAGGGTTGGCGGCCGCCGTACGACGCGACCGTGGTCACGCGGCTTCGCGATGCGGGCGCGGTCGTGGTGGGGAAGACCAACCTCGACGAGTTCGCCATGGGTTCGTCCACGGAGAACTCCTGCATGGGACCGACGCGCCACCCGATGGACCCCTCGCGGGTGCCGGGGGGCTCCTCGGGCGGCTCGGCCGCCGCGGTGGGGGCGGGGCTCGTCCCACTCGGGCTCGGATCGGACACGGGAGGGTCCGTCCGCCAGCCGGCTGCGCTGTGCGGGGTCGTCGGCATGAAGCCCACCTATGGCGTGGTCTCCCGCTACGGGCTCGTCGCTTTCGCGAGCTCCCTCGACCAGATCGGCCCGTTCGCCCGCTCGGTGGCCGACGCCGCCCTGCTGCTCGAGGTGATCGCGGGACACGACCCGAAGGACAGCACGTGCCTCGACCGCCCGGCTCCCGAGGCGATGCGGTCGCTCGATGTCGGCGTCGAGGGTCTACGCGTGGGGGTCTGCGAGGAGCTCGTCGCAGACACGGCCCCCGACGTGTCACGGCGCGTACGCGAAGCCGCTGAGGACCTGGCTGGCACAGGGGCCCTGGTCGAAGAGGTGTCTGTCCCCGAGATGCGTCTCGGCCTGTCGGCCTACTACCTCATCGCACCCGCGGAGGCGTCGTCGAACCTCGCGCGCTACGACGGGGTCCGCTACGGGCTGCGGGTGGACGCACCCGATGTGGCGCAGATGAACACGGCGACGCGCACCGCTGGCTTCGGCCCCGAGGTGAAGCGCCGGATCATGCTCGGGACCTATGCGCTGTCCGCCGGCTACTACGACGCCTACTACGGGAAGGCACAGCGGGTCCGCACCCTGCTCATCCGTGCGTTCGACCGCGTCTACGAGCAATTCGACGTCCTGATCGGCGCGACCGCGCCGACGACCGCCTTCGCGATCGGCGAGCGTGTCGCCGATCCGCTCACCATGTACCTGTCGGACGTCTGCACGATCCCTTCCAACCTGTCGGGACACCCGGCGATCAGCGTGCCGTTCGGCGCAGGCGACGATGGCCTGCCGGTGGGCGTCCAGGTGCTCGCGCCCGCTCTCTGCGAGGAGCGGATGTTCCAGGTCGCGGCGGCGCTCGAGCGGTTGGCCGCCGCGCGGGCGCGACCCGCCCGCGGGGAGGGTCGACGATGAGCGCGGCGGGGACGAGTGCGGCGGGCGCGCCGGGGACCAACGCGGACCGGGCGAACCGGTCGGACCGGGCGGACCGGGCGGACCGGGAGCGGCGGGCGGACACGACGGAGCGCGCGGAGTGGGAGACGGTGGTCGGCCTCGAGGTCCACTGCGAGCTCAAGACGCAGACCAAGCTCTTCTGCGGCTGCAAGAACGCCTTCGGCGACGAGCCGAACACGAACGTCTGCCCCGTGTGCCTGGGCCTGCCGGGCTCCCTGCCCGTGCTCAACGCCTTCGCGGTCGAGCTCGCCATGCGGATCGGCGAGGCGCTCCACTGCGAGGTGCGCCCGTCGAGCTTCCACCGCAAGAACTACTTCTACCCCGACATGCCGAAGGACTTCCAGATCAGCCAGTACGACGAGCCGATCAACGTGGGCGGGTGGCTGGAGCTGCCCGACGGCAGCAGGGTCGGGATCGAGCGCGCGCACCTGGAGGAGGACACCGGAAAGACGACGCACCAGGGCGAGACCGGCCGGATCCACGCAGCCGACTACGCGCTCGTCGACTACAACCGCGCGGGTGTGCCGCTCGTGGAGATCGTGAGCCGGCCCGACATCCGCTCGTCTGCGCAGGCTCGGCTCTACGTGACAGAGCTGCGGGCCGTGCTGGTCGCGACGGGAGCTTCGGACGGCCGGATGGAAGAGGGCTCGCTGCGGGTGGACGCGAACGTGTCGGTCCGCCGTGTGGGCGCAGCGGCGCTCGGGACGCGTTGCGAGGTCAAGAACCTGAACTCGCTGCGTTCGCTCGGCCGGGCCATCGACTACGAGGTCGCGCGCCAGGTCGCGCTGGTGGAGGCGACAGGGACCGTGGTCCAGGAGACCCGTCACTGGGACGAGAACGCGGGTCGCACGGTGCCTCTCCGGTCGAAGGAGGAGGCATTCGACTACCGGTACTTCCCCGAGCCCGATCTCGTGCCGCTCGCGCCCGGCTCCGACTGGCGGGCACGCGCCGCGGGAGCGGTCGGTCTCCTTCCCTCCGCCCGGCGGGAGCGGCTCGCCGGGCTCCTCGGAGGAGCGCCGACTCCTCAGCAGGTGGACCAGGTCCACGTGGTCGTCGGCCAGGGTCTCGACGACCTGGTCGTGGCTGCCGTCGCGAAGGGCGCGCCGGCCGGCCTCGCGCTCGTGCGCGCCGCCAACGAGCTCGCGGCCGACATCGGTGCGGCGCTCGCCCTCGACGCGGGGACCTTCGGCAGCGTGGTGGAGATGGAGGGGCGGGGCGAGCTGACGGCGACCCAGGCCAAGGCGGTCCTCGCGGAGCTGCTCGCGGCGGGCGGCGGCGACCCCGCGGCGATCGCCGCAGAGAGAGGGTTCGAGGCGCTCTCCGAGGGATCGCTCGCGGCGGTCGTCCAGGGGGTCGTCGAGGCGCATCCCGAGGAGTGGGCGCGCTATTCGGCAGGAGAGGAGAAGCTCGCCGGTTTCTTCACCGGCCAGGTGATGCGCGCGACGGGGGGGAAGGCCGACGGGAAGGCGGTCGCGGCGGAGCTCCAGCGGCTTCGCCGATGAGCGGCGCAGCTGTCATCATGAGCTTCGTGTCCCAGGAGGAGCGAGCGTCATGACGAACCCGAGCGAAGCGGCCGAGCGCCCCGGCATGAAGCCGCGCAGCTACGAGGTCACCGAGGGACCCACGCGTGCGCCCGCCCGGGCGATGCTCCGGGCCGTCGGCATGACCGACGACGACTGGGACAAGCCGCAGGTGGGCGTGGCGTCGAGCTGGAACGAGGTCACCCCGTGCAACCTGCCGCTCGACCGCCTCGCGAAGAGGGCGAAGGACGGGGTGCGGGCGGCGGGAGGGTTCCCGTTCGAATTCGTCACGATCGCGGTCTCCGACGGGATCTCGATGGGCCACGAGGGGATGAGGGCGTCCCTGGTGAGCCGGGAGGTGATCTGCGACTCGATCGAGACGATGATGCACGCCGAGCGGTTCGACGCGTTGGTCACGTTCGCCGGCTGTGACAAGTCGCTCCCGGGGATGCTCATGGCGGCCGCCCGGGTCAACCTCCCGAGCGTCTTCCTCTACGGCGGGTCCATCCTCCCAGGGCACCTGGACGACCGGACGCTCGACGTGGTGAGCGTCTTCGAGGCGGTCGGCGCGCACGCCGTGGACGCGCTGAGCGACGAGGAGCTCGCGCTGATCGAGCGCCACGCCTGCCCCACCGAGGGATCGTGCGCAGGCATGTTCACGGCGAACACGATGGCCTCGGTCGCGGAAGCCATCGGCATGTCCCTGCCGCAGAGCGCGTCCGCTCCAGCCGTCGACCCTCGGCGCGACGAGCTCGCGTACGAATCCGGGGTCGCGGTCGTGGCGCTCTTGGAGGCGGGGATCCGCCCGCGCCAGATCATGACGAAGGAGGCCTTCGAGAACGCCATCGCGGTGGTCATGGCGCTCGGCGGCTCCACCAACGCGGTCCTTCACCTGATGGCGATCGCCCACGAGGCGCGTGTGGACCTCACGCTGGAGGACTTCAACCGCATCGCGGCACGGGTCCCGCACCTCGCCGACACGAAACCGCACGGAAGGTTCCACATGGTCGACGTCGACCGTGTCGGCGGCGTGCCGACGGTGATGCAGGAGCTGCTCGAAGCCGGCCTCCTCCACGGGGAGTGCCTGACCGTGACCGGGAAGACCCTCGCTCAGAACCTCGCAGCGCTCTCCCCGCCGGTGCCCGACGGCACCGTGGTGCACCCGCTGACGGACCCGATCCACGCTCAGGGCGGTATCGCCGTCCTGAGAGGCTCGCTCGCCCCCAAGGGTGCCGTCGTGAAGGTGGCGGGTATCGACCAGACGGCGTTCGAGGGCCGTGCACGGGTCTTCGACGGGGAGCAGGCCGCCCTCGACACGATCCTCGCCGGCGCGATCGAGCCGGGATCGGTCGTGGTCATCCGCTACGAGGGGCCCAAGGGTGGGCCGGGGATGCGCGAGATGCTCGCGGTCACCGGCGCGATGAAGGGCGCGGGCCGGGGGAGCGACTGCGCCCTCGTGACCGACGGCCGGTTCTCTGGCGGTACGCACGGCCTCTGCATCGGCCACGTCGCCCCCGAAGCAGTGGACGGGGGGCCGATCGCGCTGGTGAAGGACGGTGACCGGATCCGCATCGACGTCGACGCGCGCTGCGTGGACCTGGTCGTGCCCGACGACGAGCTGGCGCGCCGGCGCGCCCGATCGACGCCCTTCCCGCCTCGTTACACCTCGGGTGTGCTCGCGAAGTACGCGAGGCTCGTGACGGGGGCCGATCGGGGGGCGGTCACGGAGCCGTGAGCCCCTGGCGCGCCCGCTGGCGCGCGCCCGGGTGCGTGTGCCATGATGACGTCGTCATGTCCGTCTACCCCCGCTCGAGCGACCTCGGCACGCTGGTATTGATCCTCTGAGCGCGCGGCTCTCCGCAGCTGCGCGCCGACCGACCTCCCCACGGGGAGGTCGTTGCAATTTCCGGCAGCGGTTCGACGGCAAAGCTAGACCCCGAGCGCACGACCCGAAGCACACGACCCGAGCACACGACCGAGAAGGGATCCGAAGGCGAGATGCAGCTCACCGGAGCGCAAGCACTGATCAAGAGCCTCGAGATGGAGAGTGTGGAGGTCATGTTCGGCCTGCCGGGCGGGGCGATCCTTCCAGTGTACGACCCGATCCTCTCCTCCTCGATCCGCCACGTGCTGGTCCGGCACGAACAGGGTGCGGGTCACATGGCCGAGGGCTACGCGCTGGCGACCGGAAGGCCCGGCGTGGCGATGGTGACCAGCGGGCCCGGCGCGACCAACATCGTGACCCCCCTTTCGAACGCCTACATGGACTCGACCCCGCTCGTGGTGATCTCCGGGCAGGTGCCGACGGCAGCGGTCGGGACCGACGCCTTCCAGGAGTGCGACATCACCGGCGTCACCATGGGGATCACGAAGCACAACTGGCTGGTGAAGTCCGCCCAGGACATCCCAGAGGTCGTGGCGTCCGCCTTCCATCTCGCCACGACGGGCCGCCCCGGGCCGGTGCTGGTCGACGTGCCGAAGGACGTCTCGTTCTCCCAGATGGAGTGGTACTGGCCGGACGACCTCGACCTCCCCGGGTACCGGGTGCCGGGCCCGCCGCGACGCGCCGAGGTGGACGCGGCGGTCGCGCTCATGGCTGCGGCGCGCCGGCCGGTGATCTACGCGGGGGGCGGGATCCTGAAGGCGCGCGCGGCCGAGGCCTTGCGGGCGCTCGCGGAGAGGACGGGCTTCCCTGTGGTCACCACGCTCATGGCTCGTGGGGCCTTTCCGGACTCGCATCCGCAGTGCTTGGGCATGCCTGGCATGCACGGGAATTACACGGCAGTCACCGCGATGCAGCGTGCCGACCTGCTCATCGCGCTCGGCGCAAGGTTCGACGACCGGGTGACCGGGCGCGTGGACGCCTTCGCGCCGGATGCGAAGGTGGTGCACGTCGACATCGACGCGGCGGAGCTGCACAAGGTGCGCCGCGCGGACGTTGCGATCGCCGGCGACTGCAAGGTCGTGATCGAGGCGCTGCTGGAGGCCGCCGCGCCGGTGCTCGCCGAGGGGGACGCGGCGTCCTGCATCGGCCCCTGGTGGGACACCCTGCGCCGCTGGCAGCGGGAGGTCCCGCTCCACTACGAGCGGAGCGACGGCCCGCCGATCAAGCCGCAGATGGTGGTCGAGACGTTGCGTGATCTCTCTCCGCCGGACACGATCGTCGCGTCGGGCGTCGGCCAGCACCAGATGTGGGCGTCGCAGTACTGGCGGTTCGACCACCCTTACACCTGGGTCAACTCCGGCGGTGCAGGGACCATGGGCTTCGCGGTGCCCGCCGCCATCGGTGCCAAGGCCGGCCGGCCGGAGCGCACCGTCTGGGCGATCGACGGCGACGGCTGCTTCCAGATGACCGCCCAGGAGCTGGTCACGGCGACCGCGGAGCGCATCCCGATCAAGGTCGCGATCTTGAACAACGCATACCTGGGGATGGTCCGCCAGTGGCAGGAGATGTTCTACGGCGAGCGCTACTCCGAGGTGTACCTCTCCCCCGACCTTCCCGACTACGTGAAGTGGGCGGAGGCGATGGGAGCCGTCGGCTTGCGAGCCGAGACGCCTGAAGAGGTGGCACCCACGATCGAGAAGGCGAATGCCGTCGATGACCGGCCGGTCGTGGTCGACTTCCGCACCGACGCTTTCGAGAAGGTGTTCCCGATGGTCCCTGCGGGGGCGTCCAACGACGCCATCGTCGTCCATCCGGAGCACGCGGATCGGGCGGACGCCGAGCGGGTCGCGTGGGAGCGGCTGGCCGCGGAGCAGCGGCAATGAGCGCGGACGGCGCGCCGGTGGAGAGGCACCACATCCTGACGGTGCTCGTGGAGAACAAGGCGGGCGTGCTCGCTCGCGTCGCCGGGCTCTTCTCCCGCCGGGGCTACAACATCTTCTCCCTCGCAGTGGCCCCGACCGACGACAGCCGCCTCAGCCGCATCACCATCGTGGTCGACGTGGAGTCTGCGCCGCTCGAGCAGGTCGTGAACCAGCTCGACAAGCTGGTCAACGTCGTGACGATCTCCGAGCTCGCCCCTGCCTCCGCCGTCCAGCGGGAGCTTTTGCTCGCGACGGTGGCCGCCGAGCCAGCGGAGCGCTCGCAGGTGATCCAGCTCGTCGGCGTTTTCGGGGGCGAGGTGGTCGACGTCGGCGCCGACCGGCTCACCGTCATGCTGGCGGGACCCCCTGACAAGCTCGACGGCTTCGAGCGGCTGCTCGCGACCTACGAGGTCGTGGACCTCCAGCGCACCGGCAGGGTGGCGCTGCCCACCATCGACGTCCAGCCTGCGTCCGGGCGGCGGCTCGTGTCGGTCCAGCCTTCCGCGGCCGGCTGAGGCAGGTTGCGCGGCCGGGTGGGGGCGTGCCCCAGGCGCCGAGGTGCCCCGGCCCCCGCCCCGGTTGCCGAGGTGCCCCGGCCCCCGCCCCGGTTGCCGAGGTGCCCCGGCCCCCGCCCCGGTTGCCGAGGTGCCCCGGCCCCCGGGGAAGAGAGAGAATCGAGCGAGACCGAGAAAGTAAAGAAAGGAACACCGGATGGCGACCTTGTACTACGAGTCCGACGCCGACCCTGCGCTGATCCATGCCCGGAAGGTCGCCGTGATGGGCTACGGCTCGCAGGGCCATGCCCATGCGTGCAACCTCGCCGACTCGGGGGTGGACGTCCGCGTCGGGCTGCGGGAAGGCTCGACGAGCCGCAGGAAGGCCGAGGAGGCCGGCTTGCGAGTGACCTCGGTCGCCGACGCGGCGTCCGAGGCGGACGTCGTGATGGTGCTCCTACCCGACACCGATCAGAAGGCCGTCTACGACGCCGAGATCGCGCCGAACCTCGCCGCCGGCGACTGCCTCATGTTCGCCCACGGCTTCAACATCCGCTACGGCCAGATCGTCCCGCCTCCCGACATCGACGTGACGATGGTCGCGCCAAAGGGACCGGGTCATCTCGTCCGGCGCACGTTCACGGAGGGCGCGGGCGTGCCCAGCCTGGTGGCCGTCCACCAAGACGCGTCTGGGTCGGCCCACGCGCTTTCCCTCAGCTATGCACACGCGCTCGGCGCCACGCGCGCAGGCGTTCTCGACACGACGTTCGCCGAGGAGACCGAGACCGACCTCTTCGGCGAGCAGGCAGTGCTCTGCGGGGGGATGACCGCACTGGTCACGGCAGGGTTCGAGACCCTCGTCGAGGCCGGGTACCAGCCGGAGTCCGCGTACTTCGAATGCCTGCACGAGATGAAGCTGATCGTCGACCTGATGTACGAGCAGGGGATCTCCGGCATGCGCTACTCGATCTCCGACACCGCCGAGTACGGCGACCTCACCCGCGGGCCGCGCGTCATCGACGAGCGCGTCCGTGCCGAGATGCGCCGGCTGCTCTCGGACATCCGCGACGGCTCGTTCGCCGAGGAGTGGATCGAAGAGAACCGGGCCGGCCGGCCGAACTTCCTGAAGCTGCGCGAGGAGGGGAAGCAGCATCCGATCGAGCAGGTGGGGCGGGAGCTGCGGGAGATGATGCCGTTCGTCTCTGTCGGGCGCGAGCGCGTGGAGGACGTGTCGGGCGGGTGAAGCGGTCGGCGCCCGCATGCGATGTCGAGGCGGCTCCCGTCTCGTGCGGCCCCGCCCGGCTCCCGTCTCGTGCGGCCCCGCCCGTCTCCCGTCTCGTGCGGCCCCGCCCGTCCCCCATCCCACCCCGTCCCGTGTAGGTGATGCGTGACGATGAAGATCGAGGGTGTCGAGCTCCTCCGGGTCCACCTCCCGTTGGTGAGCTCGTTCGAGACGTCTTCGGGGTCGCAGTCCGAGAAGGACGCGCTGGTCGTCCGAGTGGTCGCCGACGACTCGGAGGGCTGGGGGGAGTGCGTGGCGATGGCACAGCCCGTCTACACCTCCGAGTACGTCGACGGCGCCCACGAGGTCATCCGGCGCTTCATGCTCCCGAGGATCGCCGCAGGGCGGTGCACCAGCGGCGCGATGGTGGCTCCGCTCCTCGCGGCGCTGAAAGGGCACCGGATGGCGAAAACGGCGGTGGAGATGGCCGTGCTCGACGCAGAGCTGCGGGCCGCGGGCCGGTCGTTCGCCTCCTACTTAGGAGCGGAGCGCACGAGTGTCCCCTCGGGGGTGTCGATCGGCATCACCGCGTCCGTCGCCGAGCTGCTTGACCAAGTGGCCCGGTACCTCGAGGCCGGCTACCTGCGGATCAAGCTGAAGGTCAAGCCTGGGTGGGACGTCGAACCGGTGCGCGCAGTTCGCGAGCGGTTCGGGGACGAGATCCTGCTCCAGGTGGACGCGAACGCGGCCTACACGCTGGGGGACGCGGGCCAGCTCGCGCGTCTCGACCCCTTCGGGCTCCTGCTCATCGAGCAGCCGCTCGCGGAGGACGACATGGGTGGTCATGCCGAGCTCGCCCGGTTGATCCGCACGCCGGTCTGCCTCGACGAGTCGATCACGTCCGCGCGCGTCGCGGCCGACGCGATCGCCCTCGGAGCGTGCTCGATCGTCAACATCAAGGCAGGGCGCGTCGGCGGGTACATCGAGGCGCGCCGTGTGCACGACGTGTGTTCGGCCAGCGGCGTGCCGGTGTGGTGCGGCGGAATGCTCGAGACGGGGCTGGGGCGGGCTGCCAACGTCGCCCTCGCGGCGTTGCCCGGGTTCAGCCTTCCCGGCGACACGAGCGGATCGGACCGCTACTTCGAGACGGATCTCACGCCTCCCTTCGTTCTCACATCGGGCCACCTGCCGGTGCCGACCGGCCCCGGTCTCGGCGTCGAGCCGCTCGAGGACGTCATGAAGGAGGTGACCGTCTCGTCCGAGTGGGTCTCGTTCCCGGGCTGAGACAGGCTGCGACCCCGGGCTGAGACAGGCTGCGACCCCGGGCTGAGGGAGGCTGGGTTCCCGGGTTGAGACAGGCTGCGACCCCGGGCCGAGACAGGCGACGACTCCCGGGCTGAGACAGGCTGCGACCCCGGGCCGAGACAGGCGACGACTCCCGGGCTGAGACAGGCTGCGACCCCGGGCTGAGGCAGGCTACTGAGGCAGGCTACGACGCCATCGCCCCCACGACGTGCGTGATGCACGCGCAGAGCGCCGCCACGTCTTCGGGGTCGATCGCGGGGAACATGGCGATGCGCAGCTGGTTCCGCCCCAGCTTGCGGTAGGGCTCGGTGTCGACGACGCCGTTGCGGCGAAGGATCTTCGCGACGGCGCCGGCGTCGATCTCGTCGACGAAGTCGATCGTGGCGTTCACGTGGCTGCGGTCCTGGGGTGTCTCGACGAAGGGTCTCGCGAAGCCGGAATGCACCGCCCACGTGTAGAGGATCTCGGCGGAGCGGTCGCAGCGAGACGCCGCCCATTCGAGACCGCCGTGCTCGAGCATCCAGTCCAGCTGCGCTTCGAACAGGGAGAGCGTGGCGAGGGCCGGGGTGTTGTAGGTCTGGTCGAGGCGCGAATTGTCGAGCGCGATCTTCAGGTCCAAGAAGGGAGGGACCCAGCGGCCACTTCCCGCGATCCGCTCGATGCGTGCGACCGCGGCAGGCGAGCAGCACGCCGCCCACAGCCCGCCGTCCGCGCCGAAGCACTTCTGGGGGGCGAAGTAGTAGAGGTCGAACTCGGCAGGGTCGACCCGCGTCCCCCCCGCGGCCGAGGTGGCGTCGACCGCAACGAGCCCTTCGGCAGGACCGCCGTCACCCGAGGGGCGCCGGACGTCCATCGCGACGCCCGTGGACGTCTCGTTCTGGGTGAGGGCGTAGAAGTCAACGGCCGGGTCGACGGCCGGGTGCGGTCGGGTGCCGGCGGGGGACTCGATGACCTCGGGGTCCTTCAGGTGCGGCGCCGCCTTCACTGCCGCTGCGAACTTAGAGGAGAACTCGCCGAAGGAGAGGTGCTGGCTCTGCGTGTCGATGAGACCGAAGATGGCCGCGTCCCAGAACGCCGTCGTCCCGCCGTTGCCGAGGAGCACCTCGTAACCGTCGGGCAGGGAGAACAGCGTGCGCAGGCCTTCACGGACCCGTCCGACGACGGCCTTCACGGGCTGCTGGCGGTGGCTGGTCCCGAGGTAGGTCATCCCCGTTTCAGCGAGGCGGCGCACGTGCTCGGGCCGGATCTTCGACGGCCCGGAACCGAACCGTCCGTCTCCGGGAAGCATGGACGCGGGGATGACGATGCCTGTCAGGTCGCTGTGGGTCACTATGAGATCATGGCATCCGTGACCGCCCCCGCCTCAACCCGAAGGATCTCCGCGCGCGCCGCAGGCGTGACGCCGTCTGCCACCTTGACGGTCGACGCGAAGGCGAAGGCGCTGCAGGCGGCAGGGGAGCGGGTGATCGGCTTCGGCGCTGGGGAGCCGGACTTTCCCACTCCCCCTCACGTCGTGGAGGCCGCGATCGCCGCGTGCAGCAACCCGCGTGCGCACCACTACACCCCCACCCCCGGACTGCCCGAGCTGCGCGAGGCGATTGCGCACAAGACGCGCCGGGACTCCGGCTACGAGGTGTCCGCCCAGCAGGTGATCGTGACCAACGGCGGGAAGCAGGCGGTGGCGAACGCCTTCACGGTGCTCTGCGACCCGGGCGACGAGGTGCTGGTGTGCGCGCCGTACTGGACCACGTACCCCGAGTCGGTCGCGCTGGCGGGCGGGGTGCCGGTCGCCGTCTTCGCCGGCGCGGACCAAGGGTTCAGGGTCACGATCGGGCAGCTCGAGGCCGCGATCACGCCCCGGACGAAGGTGCTCCTCTTCGTGTCGCCGTCCAACCCGACCGGTGCCGTGTACCCGCGTGACGAGATGTGGGAGATCGGGCGCTGGGCGGTCGATCGCGGGCTGTGGGTCGTCGCCGACGAGATCTACGAGCACCTCGTGTACGGCGACGCGGAGCACCACTCGATGCCGGTCCTCGTGCCCGAGCTCGCCGAGCGCTGCATCGTGGTGAACGGCGTCGCCAAGACCTATGCGATGACCGGATGGCGGGTCGGCTGGATGATCGGCCCGGTCGACACGGTCTTGGCCGCGTCGAACGTGCAGTCGCACGAGACCTCCAACGTCGCGAACGTCTCCCAGCTCGCAGCGCTTGCTGCGGTGAAAGGCGACCTCGCGGCGGTGGGAGAGATGCGGGACGCCTTCGATCGCCGCCGCAAGACGATGGTCGAGATGCTGCGCGGCATCCCAGGGGTCGTCTGCCAGGAGCCGATGGGTGCCTTCTACGCGTTCCCCGACGTGCACGGCCTCCTCGGCCGGGAGATCGGGGGCCGCCGGCCCGCCACGAGCGAAGAGCTCGCCGAAGTGTGCATCGACGTCGCCAAGGTCGCCGTCGTCCCTGGCGAGGCGTTCGGGGCGCCGGGCTACCTCCGGCTCTCCTACGCGCTCGCCGACGAGGCGATGGCAGAGGGCGTGAGCCGCCTGGCCGACCTGTTCGGCTCGGCGCGCTAGCGGCGGCACGGATCGGCGATGGCCCGCGTCCTCGTCACCGAGAAGATCGCCGACCGCGGCCTCGAGCTCCTCTCGGAGGCCGGCCACGATGTCGACGTGCGCGAAGGATTGAGCCCCGAGCAGCTCCTCGACGCGGTCGCGGGGGCCCACGCGCTCGTGGTCCGCTCACAGACGAAGGTCTCGGCCGAGGTGCTCGCAGCCGGGACCGACCTCGTGGTGGTCGGCCGCGCGGGGGTGGGGCTCGACAACGTCGACGTGCAGGCCGCGACCGCCCGCGGCGTGATGGTGGTGAACGCGCCGACGTCCAACATCCTTTCGGTCGCCGAGCAGGCGATGGGCCTGCTCCTCGCACAGGCGCGCAACATCCCCCAGGCGCACGCGGCGCTGGTGGCCGGCCGTTGGGAGCGTTCGCGCTGGGAGGGCGTCGAGCTGTACGGCAAGGTCCTCGGCATCGTGGGGCTCGGGCGTGCAGGATCGTTCGTGGCGGCGCGAGCTGCGGCCTTCGGGATGCGGATCCTCGGCCACGACCCCTATGTCTCCGCCGAGCGCGCCCGCGCCCTCGGCGTCGAGCTCCGCTCGCTCGAGGAGCTGTTCGGCGAGTCCGACTTCGTCACCATCCACACCCCGAAGACCGCGGAGACGACGGGACTCGTCGGGCGGGAGCTGCTCGCCAAGGCCAAGCCCGGCATCCGGATCGTGAACACCTCGAGGGGCGGGATCGTCGACGAGGAGGCCCTCTACGACGCGCTCCGATCGGGGATCGTCGCGGGCGCGGCGCTCGACGTCTTCTCGACGGAACCCCCGGGGGCGTCGCCCCTCTTCGAGCTCGACAACGTCGTCGTGACCCCCCATCTCGGGGCTTCCACCGAGGAGGCGCAGGACAAGGCCGGCGTCACGATCGCCGAGCAGGTCCTGCTCGCGCTCGCCGGAGACTTCGTGCCCTTCGCCGTGAACCTCGCGGCCTCGGAGGTCTCCGACGCAGTTCGGCCGTTCATGCAGCTCACCGAGGAGCTGGGGCGGTTCTTCGCGTGCCTGCACGACGGGCTGCCCGACCGGCTGGAGGTCGAGTGCCGGGGGGAGCTCGCCGGGCACGCGACGGGCATCCTCACCCTGTGCGCGCTGAAGGGTCTCTTCGGCTCGACCGCCGAAGAGCCTGTCTCCTACGTGAACGCCCCCCAAGTCGCCGAGAGCCGGGGCCTGGCGGTCGAAGAGATCTCAGCGTCGGCCTCACCGTTCTACAAGAGCCTCGTGACCCTCCGTTCCGCCCGCCATGCCGTGGCGGGCACGCTCACCGGTCCCGGCGCACGACCCGAGCCGCGGATCGTCATGGTGGACGACCACACGGTCGAGCTGCCCCCCGCCGAGCACATGCTCGTCGTGCACAACGACGACCGTCCCGGCATGATCGGCGTGGTCGGCATGGCGCTCGGCATCGCCGGCATCTCGATCTCGTCGATGGCCGTGGGGCCGAGCGCGGACGGGCACAGCGCGCTCATGGTGCTCTCGACCTCGGAGGCCGTGCCGTCCGAGCTCGTCGAGCACCTCCGGCAAGGCGACGGCATCCTGGGGATCCATGCGGTCAGCTTGAGCGGCCTCACCTCCCAGCGCGCGAACCCCCAGAGTCGGAGCCGCTGAGCCTCCCGTCATCGGGCGTGGCGCTCCTCGTGGCACGGGTGGGTGGTCGCCCGACGGCCCGTGACGTCGTTCTCCGAGTTTCTCTGCAGGTCACGCGCCCCCACCCCCGCGCCCCGAGCCGCGGGCGTGCGGACCCCGGCTGCGCCCGCGGGCGAGCGGCCCTGCCTGCGCCCGTCACGATCCCGTACCCTGTGCCCCGCCTACGGCGGGTCGCC
>JAJZMD010000160.1 GCA_021803085.1 Actinomycetes bacterium | reverse complement strand
TGAAGATGTCGTCGAAGGGCGGCCGGTACTGCTCGTGGCAGAGCCGGCCGTCCTTCACGTCGAGGCGCTCGAACACCGCCGCGTTGAACTGCTTGCGGGTGCGGTCGGACGCCTTGGCGTAGGCGTCACCGCAGCGGGTGGCGAAGGTGGCCGCCAGATCCAGGATCTCTTGCCACTCGCCGAGGTTGGCGTCGAGGTCACCCAGACGGTCCTTGGCCGCTTGGATGTCGGCGCCGATGCGCGCCTGCTCGGCCTTGAGCGTCGTGACGTCGATCGCCCCGGCGTAGTACGCATCGAGGAGCTTTCGCCGCTGGGCTTCGGCCTTGGCGAGCCGACGGCTGAGTAGCTCGCGCTGGGCGGCGTCGGCCCGCTGGCGCTCGACGATCTCGGCGGCCATCTCCTCGCGCAAGCGTTCGGCCCAGGTGGCCGGCAACTCGATGCGGGCGTAGAGGTCTTCGACTTGGGCTTCGAGGTCTTCTGCTGTGACGTAGCGCTCCCGGCAGGTGCCGGCCGGGTCGTTCTTCTGGCCGAGGCAGAAGAAGTACGTGTAGCGGCCCTTCGAGTGCTGGATGGACAGCCGCCGCCCGCACACCCCGCAGTGCAGCAGTCCCTTCAGGTAGTGGGGATGCTTGCGCTCCCTGGTCCCCCGCGCCGCCCGCGCAGCGAGCAGCTCCTGGACGCGGCGGAAGGTCTCTGGTCCGACGAGCGGCTCGTGGGTGCCTTGGTGCTGGACACCGTTCCACTCCACGATGCCGACGTAGACCGGGTTGGCGAGGATCTTGGCCAGCCCCTGCCAGGTGATGGCCTTGGGCTCGCGGTCACGGCGTCCCCGGCCCGTGAGCCCGCGGTGGGCCAGTTCCTGCGCCAGGCGCTGGAGCGTCCATTCGCCGGTCGCGTAGTGCTCGAAGGCGAGGGTGACGAGCGGGGCGCGTTCTGCGTCGGGGACGATGCGCGCCACCTGGTGGCCGGCGATCACCTCGCGCAGGTTCACATATCCGAGGGGGGCGCCGTGGGGGAAGCCGCCCTGCTTCGCCTTCTCGCTGAGCCCCTTCTTGATCTCGGCGGCGAGGTTGGCCGAGTAGAACTCGGCCATGAGCGCGTGGATGCCTTCGACGAGGCGTCCCGAGGCGGTCTCCTCCACGTTCTCGGTCACCGAGACGAGCGCCACGCCCTTCCGGCGAAGCAGCGCCCGGATGGCGACGTGGTCCTCCATGTTGCGTGCCAGGCGGTCGATCTTGTGGACGACCACGGCGTCGACGTCGCGCACTTCTGCGATGCGCGCCAGCATGGCCTTCAAGGCCGGTCGGTCAGCCGTACGGGCCGACTCGCCACGGTCGACGTACTCGTCGACCAGGTCCCATGAGGCGTCGCGGATGTGGCGGGTGCAGGCCTCGCGTTGGGCGGGGATGGAGAAGCCCTCCTCTCCCTCGCCCTTCTCGGCCTGCTCACGGGTGGAGACCCGCAGGTAGATCACACAGCGCATCACGTCACGCTCCTTTGCCGATCCCTTCATGAGGGCTCGTTCTTCGTGGTGGTGCAAGTCGGCCGGCGTCAGCTGGCCTCCTCGGTGGGCTCCTGTTCCCGGTAGCGGGCGGCACGGGCCAGACGGGTGAGCGACTCGGCCGGGCGGGGCCAACCGGCGAGCTCGGCGAGGCGCACCCGGGTCCCGTCGGCGCCGAGAGGCGCCCAAACGGCGTCTGTCGGCCGGACGGCCTGAGGTTGGGTCGTCGTTGCGGCCGCCAGCCCGTGGCCGGACAGGGCGCCACGGACGCCGGCCTCGCGTCGGGGGGCCGGGGACGACGACGAGGACCCAGAACGCCCAGCCCGAGGCCTCCTCCAGCCGGGCGTAGTCGGCCGCCTTCTTCGTCAGTCGGCCGAGCTGCTCGGTGCCACGGTCGTACTCCACGCAGAAGACGACCGTGGCATCCCCTTCACGCCAGACGCCGACGCCGTCGGGGTAGACGATGCCGGCCAGGCGCTCCTTGCAGTAGTGCTCGCCCCACCAGGTCGTGAGCTCGGCGTCGGGCCGCTGTCGTGCGGCGGCGGCGAGCCGGACGAACAGGTCGTTGGCGCCGAGCGTGTGGGCGAGGCGCTGGCTCGTTGCGATCGAGAGCGCCTGGTCGGTGCGCCAGCGCATCTTGATCTCCCGGTCGGGGTCGCGGGTCGCCATCACGGCCACCACGTAGGCGCCGAGCACGTCGAGCACGTAGTGGTACTCGCCGTCGCGGCCGCAGCGGATCGGTCGGAAGCGCTCCACGAGACGCAGTTCGTGCAAGCGGGTCATTCGGTGCTGGGCGGTGTTGCGGTCGGAGAAGAACATCTGGTGGATCTGGGACGTCGTGAGCACTCGATGCCAACGAAGGAGGCGAAGGATCTCTCGATCACGGTCGGTGAGCGACGACGCCACGTCCATGACCAACCGGTCCGTGATCCGCCGCCGCCGGCGAGAAGACGAAGCAGTCATGCACACTCACCAATACAGTCGGGGTTCTCCACTGGCGGGGGGAAAGCGGCATCTGCGTGCGAGGACGCGTCCTGACACCCCGTCCGCTCAGGAGTGGCGGGAGAGACGAGCCCCAGACGGAGGGGGAGACGGACGGGGGAACGGACCCCCGCTTCTGGCATCCGCAAGGTCTTCTCGTGCTCCCGACACACGGTGCGGTGCACCTCGGCTCGGGCGGCGTGGGTCTCGGCCGCCAGAGCCAGGAATGCTCGGGCGAGCGGCCGCAGCGCGCCGGGGGGCGGGGGTTCGGTGGTGCAGCGTCGCTTTGTGGACGGGACGTTGCGGTCGTCGAGCCTGTCGCTGTCGGCGAACGCTCGGCGCGCCGCGTCACGGCAAGCACGCCTTTCCCCGGCGGGAGTTGGTGCTCGGTGCCGCTCAGTTTGCGGATGATGGGAGACGGCGTGGGCGTGAGGCTCCTGGTCCCCGACTTCTGCTTGGCACACTTGCGGATGGTGGGGGTCGCCGCCGACCGCTTCTTGCAGATGGTGATGGTCTGGCTCCTGCCGGCGTGACGCCGCTCGGGCCGCCGTCACTTGCCAGTCTCCGCCGCGTGAGCGAGCACGTCGGCGAGGCGACGGTCGTGGGGGTCGGCCGCAGTGCGCCAGACGGCATCGCGAGCGAGCGCACCGGCGCTCGGCTCGGCGGCGCCACCCGCCACCCGCTCGGTCGCGCCGGACACGCCCGAAGCGGCCTCGAGGACCGTCATGCGTTGGCGCTCCGTCCGGGTCAGCACCAAGACAGCGATCAGAAGACCTGGCGAGGTTGTGGATGCTGCAGCAGCCAGGTGCGCGCTCCAGCGGGTGACGACTGGCCCGAGCCGGGCCCTCGGGATCCGATCGATCCTTGCGAACAGGAGCGCTCGCACGTCGATCCCGCCGAGCCGGGCGCCGAGCTCTGCGTCGGCTCCAAGCCGCCGGTCGGCACCCGTGCGGGGATCGGCGTACGAGAGGCCGTCGGGCAGGCGGCGCCAGCCCGTGAGAGTGAGCCCGACTTCTGGGCCATGGTCGCGGAGGTCGAGCCACAGCTCGCTCAGCGCCGCGACCGTGCGCACAGACGCCAGGTCCTCGCTCCAGGGCTCGGGTGGTCCCGTTCCGATGGCGTCCGCCCCGACGGCGGTCAGCCAGCCATGGTAAGGGGAGGTGCCGACCGCTGCCCGGGGGCGGTATCGGCTGAGGAGCCCGGCCCGGTAGAGGACACCCAGTCGGTGCTGGACGGTGCGCTCGGGCATCCTGGCGAGGCGGACGAGCTGGGCGGTCGTGAGCACCTGGTGCTCACAGAGGAGGGTGAGCAGGTGCCGGTCCGCCTCCCGAGGTCGGTACCCCCGGACCTCGAGAACGGGTCGGGAGGAAGGTTGGACGTTCGCTTCTTCTGCGTCCGGGCGCGACGAAGTGGCTGCTGACGTGGGATTTTGCAACATGGGTTGTCTGCCCTGCGGCCGGAGCAAGCGCCTTGAACGACGGAGGAGACCTCGATCGCGCCCGGAAGTCAAGGGGTTTCGGAAAGAAATTTCGCCGGCCTCGTCGGGCCGACCCCAAGTATCGGCTGGGTGACGCCGTGCAGCGTCTGTCTCCGGAATCTCGTACGTCTTGCGTAGCTACGTTAACCGTAGTAACCTCTACATCATGCCTGACGGAGACGGATCGACCCTCTCGGGGCCGCCGCTGTACGTGCTCATGAGCCTGGCGACCGGACCGAAGCACGGACATGCCCTTATGAAGGACATCGCTGGATTCGCCGAGGTCCGGCTCGGACCCGGGACGCTGTACGGCGCGATCAGCCGCCTTGAGGACCGAGGTCTCATTGCGGCCCTGCCGGCGGACGAACGCAGGCGTCCGTATGAGATCACGCCGAAGGGCGCAGCCGTCTTGGAA
>JAJZMD010000081.1 GCA_021803085.1 Actinomycetes bacterium | reverse complement strand
CGACGCCGACACGGCGCGCCTGACCGAGAATATTGGTGCTTTCGTGCACGCTCTCGTTCACCACCTCGAAGACGAGCTCCCCACCCTCGTCCGCCTGGCTCCGGCCGAGGCCCGCCTCGTCCGACGTGGCCAAGCGCGAGTGTCGACCGCAGCCAGGGCGCTCCTCCGCGACGCAGCAGGCGGCTGTGCCGGCCCAGAGCCTCGGTGTGCGGCTCGAGCCGAGGAGCTCCTCGCCCTCCTCACCCTCCAAGCCCTCGACGAGCGACTCGCCCTCCATGGCGTGGGGAGCACGACACCGAACCGCAGCTGGCCGCGATGACCGTTCTCGTTGCCGAAGAACAGGCGTCCAACAAGGGCGAGATCGGCGTGCTCGGCGCAGCGTCGGCATGTAGCGACCCGAGCCTCGCCTTCCCCGGGCGCCCCGCGGGCATCGCCGTCGCTCCCGACGGCACCCTCTTCGTCTCCGACGCGACCTCAAGGACGATCTGGCGCATCGGCGACGGAGGTGAGCGGGTAACCGCTGCCGCACCGTCGGGCGGACTCCCCGACGCCACCGGTGCCGGGAGGCAGGTGCTCAGCCCGGCAGGTCTCGCGCTGGCTCCCGACGGGACCCTCGTCGTAGCCGACGCTACCGGTCACCGGGTCTGGGCCGTCTCGCCCGACGGGGGGCTGCGCCTCCTTGCTGGCAGCGTCTACGGCTATCGCGACGGGCCGAGCAACGAGGCCCTCTTCCGGTATCCCTCAGACGTGGCACTCGGTCCTGACGGAACCTGCTTTGTGGCCGATACCGGCAACGACCGCATCAGGACCATCACCCCTGACGGGGTTGTCACCACTCTTGGAGGCTCCATCTACGATTACGGCGACGGCCGAGGCTCCGCCGCCCGGTTCCGTCGGCCCGAGGCGATCACCGCCGATGTGGACGGCACCTGCTACGTGGCTGACACCGGGAACAACGCCATCCGGCAGATCACCCCCGACGGCGAAGTCACCACGGTGGCCGGCTCACCCCCTGGGGGTGACCGCGACGGCGTCGGCGCCGAGGTGGGGCTGCGCTGGCCGACCGGACTCGCGCTCGGACCCGACGGGGACCTGTGGGTCGCCGACCACGGGAACGGCACGCTTCGCAGGATCGGCCACTCCGGAGGGAGCACCACGCACCTTCGCCTTCCCGGCCGACGCTTGCCTGTTGCCGTCGTATCGGCGCTCCACGGGCAGATGGTCGTGGCAATCGTCGTGCTCGACGACGTGCGCCGCCCCCAGGCGTGCCTGATCTCGGTGGATGCCGGGCCGTGACCACGCGAACGGTGGTCTCGGGGGCGGCGAACGACCGGTGGTTGGCGGCCGACCGGGCCCGGATGTGGGAGGACGCCGAGGTGGTCGGCGTCGAGCGGCGCGTGGCGGCCGCGTTGCTTCGGCTTCGTCTCGTCGAGGTGCCGGATCTCCTTCCGGGGCAGTATTACCTGGTACGCCTGGCCGTCGACGCACCGCCCGGCGTGGTCGAACAGGCGTACTCCCTGTGTTCGTCGCCGTACCCGCGGTCGACCGAGGTCGAGATCGCGGTGCGAGAGGTCCCGGGTGGCCGGGTCTCTCCGCTCTTGGCGCGCCAGGTGGAGGTAGGTGACCTCCTCCAGGTGCGAGGACCCTTCGGCTTTCTCACCTGGACCGAGCATGACGGCGGACCGCTTGGTCTCGTCGGCGCTGGCACCGGCGTCGCCCCGCTGGTCTCCATTGTGCGCTACGCCTCGGCGCGCCGGCTCGCTGTCCCGATGACCTTGCTGTGCTCCAGTCGTGACCGGATGACGGCGCTGCTCGTCGACGAGCTCGAAGCATTGGCCCGAGTCCTGCCGTGGTTCAAGCTCGTCCACACCTACACCCGCAACGCGCATGACCCCTCGGCACGCTACCGCCGTCGCATCGACGCCGACATGCTCGCCGAGGTGTTCGAGACGCAAGAGCATACGCCCCGTCCGACCCTTTACTACGTCGCCGGGCCAGGCGACATGGTGATCGCGACCCGCTCCATGCTCGGCTCCCTCGGAGTCGTCGACGATGTGATCTACAGCGAGGACCACGCATGAGACCGTCGAGCTGCCCAAGGTCGCCGCGCGTCGCCGCCACGCTTCCGGAGGTCCGGTCATGAGGACGCTCGTCACCCTCGAGAACAGCAACTGCACGTGGTGCCACAACGCGATGTTGAGGACGCTGCGCGAGGAGATGGGCGTGCAGCGTGTCCTTTCGGATTTCTCCTCGGGATGCGTCGTCATCGAGCACGAGACCGACCCCGATGCGCTCCTCACGTTGGTCACGACCGCCGACCGTGCGGTGGCCGTGGCCGGCAATGGCGAGAGGGAGATGGTCCCGGTGGCCGGCCATGAGGCAGTCGCGTGCCGGAAATCGAAGGACATCGTGGGCGGGCCGCCGGACGAGGGGAGGCAGGTGCTGGCAGCGACGAGCCCTGACGAGGCGGGCGCCAAAGCGTTCATCCCTCGGTCCCGGTCCGACACATGGTCGAAGGCGGTGCCGGTGTGTCCGGTGTGCCACCCTGGTGGACCGAGCACAGGAGAGGGAGTACGAGTTCTCACGCGCGAGCGACCTACCCCCGGCCTGGTGCGACGGACGATACGGCTCCTCGTGAGGGCGTATCGGGCTGCCTTCCGTCTGCCCATGACGCCCCGATGAGGCGGGGCGGGGGATGGCCACGTCGGACACGAGCGGCGAGCTCCTCGACTTCACGGAGAACTCCGCCGCCATGTCCAAGGTGGCGGGCGTGGCCGTGCGGGAAAGGGCTAGCCCACCATGAGGCCGGTGCGGGGCGTCGCTGCCCCTGTTGTGGCCGGTGAAGTGGACGAGGACGCACGGTGGAGCGACCTCGGCGTACGCACCGAGGACGTTGCCGAGTGGAAGGCCAACGGGCTCGGACCGTTCGAAGCTGCACTGGCACAGGGGGATGGCTTCACGCCAACGACCGTCACCCACTACCGCCGGCAGCTCCGCCGCATCGTCCGCCCGTGGGCGCGCCGGGGTCTGGACTCTCCTGAAGGGCTGCGCTGGCACCAAGCTGGTTTCGCTGCTGGCGACGCATTGCGGTGGCGGTCACAAGGTGTCGACGTCGCCACCGCCAGGATCCGCCGTGACGGCTATGGGCGGGGATCGACGCGTACGGGTCTCCCTGGTGCGGACACTCGCCTGATTGGTCAACACAGAGAGAGGATGGACTGAAGGAATGCCAGACACGAACGCACGAAACGAGGCGGTGTACCCGCCAGGGACCGCGAAGATCGCCCAGCGGCGTAAGGCGCTCGCACCCGAGATCCACGACGCCTTCGAGAAGTTCAGCCGAGCGGTCTTTAGCCCCGGGGCGTTGCCGGAGAAGACCAAGCAGCTGATCGCGGTCGCCGTCGCCCATACGACGCAGTGCCCGTACTGCATCGCCGGTCATTCGAATCTGGCGCGTCGCAAGGGGGCGAGCGACGAGGAGATCATGGAGGCGATCTGGGTAGCGGCCGAGATGCGGGCCGGTGGTGCATACGCCCACTCCACCGTGGCGTTGCACACCCTCGGGGTGCCCGAGCATGCCGAGGGCCACCGGTAGGGACTTGAGGTCGAGGTCGTTGCTTGCCGCCGCCGACGGCGGCGCGGAGGCCAGCGTAGGTTCACGTACGTCCGCCGGCGCTGCCGGAGGAGGGAGAAGAGTATGGGCACGAACAGCTTCGGCACTCGGGATCGGATCACCATCGACGACATCGCCTACCAGATCGAACGTCTGGAACGCGTCGACGGCGTCGGGCGGTTCCCTTACAGCCTCAAGGTGTTGCTCGAAAACCTGCTCCGCAACGAGGACGGCCGGCTGGTGACCGCGACTCAGGTTGAGGCCCTCACTGCGTGGCGGGCCGATGCGGTCCCCGCAGGCGAGGTGGCTTTCACTCCCGCACGGGTGCTGATGCAGGACTTCACCGGGGTGCCCTGCGTGGTCGACCTGGTCGCGATGCGCGACGCGATCGGCGCACTGGGGGGAGCGCCGACACGGATCAACCCCCTCATCCCCACCGAGCTCGTCATCGACCATTCGGTGATCGCCGAGGCGTTCGGTCGCCCCGACGCGTTCTCCGTCAACGCCCGCTTGGAGTTCGAGCGCAACCAGGAGCGCTACCAGCTGCTGCGCTGGGCCCAGGCCGCTTTCGACGACTTCCGAGTCGTCCCCCCTGATACCGGCATCTGCCACCAGGTGAACCTCGAGTACCTGTCGCGGGTGGTGTTCACCCGCGCCGGCCCAGAGGGTCCATTGGCATACCCAGACACCCTGGTCGGTACGGATTCGCACACGCCCATGGTCAACGGGCTCGGCGTGCTCGGCTGGGGCGTGGGAGGGATCGAGGCCGAGGCGGCGATGCTGGGCCAGCCGATGAGCATGCTGATCCCGGAAGTCTTGGGTCTCAAACTGAC
>JAJZMD010000137.1 GCA_021803085.1 Actinomycetes bacterium | reverse complement strand
GATCTTGGCGGTGGGCTACACGCTCGACGAGGTCCGCAACGACATCACGAGGGCGACCCCGGCGAGCTTCGAGCCCACGATCGACTACGTGGTGGTGAAGATCCCCCGATGGGCGTTCGAGAAGCTCCCCGGCACGGAGGGGAGATTGGGCACCCGCATGCAGTCGGTCGGCGAGGTGATGGCGATCGGGCGCACCTTCTGCGAGTCGCTGCAGAAGGCCGTCCGCTCGCTCGAGGAGGGCCGGGCGGGGCTGAACGCGGACCAGGCGGAGGCCGGCCTGGACGCGCTCGGGGACGCCGAGCTGCTGGAGCGGATCGCCGTCGCGACGCCCGAGAGGATCTTCGAGGTGGAGTGCGCGCTGCGGCGCGGCATCGGCGTCGAGGTGGTGGCCGGGGCGAGCGGGATCGACCCGTGGTTCCTGCGGCAGATCGCGCGCCTCGCCGAGGCCCGGCGGGAGCTGGCCGGCGTGCGCGGCCCCGGCGAGCGCGACGCCGTCTGGGCCCTCGACCGCCGATGGTGGCGGCGGCTGAAGCGGCTCGGGTTCTCGGACGCCCAGCTCGGCTACCTCCTCTCCTCCACGGAGGCCGAGGTGCGTGAGGCGCGGCTCTCTGCGGGGGTGCGCGCGACGTACAAGACCGTCGACACGTGCGGAGCGGAGTTCGAGGCGTTCACGCCGTACCACTACTCGACCTACGAGGACGAGGACGAGATCCGACCCTCCGGGCGCGACCGGGTCGTCATCCTCGGCTCGGGACCGAACCGGATCGGCCAGGGGATCGAGTTCGACTACTGCTGCGTGCACGCGTCGCTCGCGCTGCGCGCCGCCGGGTACGAGACGGTCATGGTCAACTGCAACCCCGAGACGGTCTCCACCGACTACGACACCTCCGACCGCCTCTACTTCGAGCCCCTCACTGCCGAGGACGTGGCGAACGTGGTGGACGCGGAGAGCCGGGCGGGGGGCCGCGTCGCCGGGGTCGTCGTCTCGCTGGGCGGTCAGACCCCGTTGAAGCTGGCCCATTCGCTCCCGCCCACACTGGTGCTCGGGACGAGCCCCGCGTCGATCGATCGGGCAGAGGACCGCCGTCGCTGGAACGCGCTGTGCGAGGAGCTCGGGATCCCCCAGCCTCCCGGCGGCGCGGCGGGGAGCGTCGAGGAAGCGCTCGTGGTCGCTCGTCGCGTGGGGTACCCGGTGCTCGTGCGCCCGAGCTACGTGCTCGGCGGGAGGGCGATGGAGATCGTCTTCGACGACGCGGAGCTGCGGCGGGTGATGGCAGGTCTTCGGCTCGAGCGGGAGGGCGGCGTGACCTCGGAGCGGCCCGTGCTCGTGGACCGCTTCCTGGAGGACGCGGTGGAGGTCGACGTCGACGCGATCCGCGACCACACGGGCGAGGTGCTCGTCTGCGGCGTGATGGAGCACGTCGAGCAGGCCGGTGTCCACTCGGGCGACTCCGCGTGCGCGCTTCCTCCGCAGACGCTCTCCGCGGACGTGCTCGCGACCCTCGAGGGCCACACGCGCGCGCTCGCCGACGCGCTGGCAGTGGAAGGCCTGCTGAACGTCCAGTACGCGGTGAAAGACGGCGTCGTCCACGTCCTCGAGGCGAACCCCCGCGCGAGCCGGACCGTGCCGTTCGTGGCCAAGGCCACCGGTGTCCCCGTCGCCAAGATCGCCGCCCGGGTGATGGTCGGAGCCTCGCTCGAGGCGCTGCGCGGCGAGGGCCTGCTCCTTGCGTCGGGCACGGTCCCGAGCCCCGGCCACGTGAGCGTGAAGGAGGCGGTGCTGCCCTTCGACCGCTTCCCCGGAGTCGACACCCTGCTCGGGCCCGAGATGCGCTCGACCGGCGAGGTGATGGGCGTCGACGCGACGTTCGGCCTCGCGTTCGCGAAGAGCCAGGCCGCCGCGGGAACCGGGCTCCCGGGGTCGGGAACGGTGTTCCTCTCGCTCGCGGACCGCGACAAGCCGGCCGGGCTGGCGGTCGCACGCGGGCTCGCCGACCTCGGCTTCTCGATCGCCGCCACGCTCGGGACGGCCGGGTACCTGCGCGATCGCGGCGTGACCGTCGAGACGCTGGTGGCCAAGGTGGGAGAGGAGGGGATGGCGGCCGATGCGGTGAGCCTGATCGCGAGCGGCGAGGTGCAGATGGTCGTGAACACGCCGCGGGGCCGCGGTTCGCGCGACGACGGCATCCACATCCGCGCGGCGGCGCTCGCGCACCACGTCCCGTGCATCACGACGCTCTCGGCCGCGAAGGCGGCGGCCGCGGGCATGGCGGAGGCCGCCGTCCACCCGCTCGTCGTCCGCAGCCTCCAGGAGCTCCACCATGCGCCGGACAGTCGTTGAGCGGCAAGTGCTCGAGACGAGGGTCGGCGGGCTGCGGCTCCGCTCGGCCGTGATGACCGCGTCGGGGACGTCGGGCCACGGGGCCGAGCTCGCCGCCTACGGCCCGCTCGCCGACCTCGGGGCGGTCGTGGTGAAGTCGCTGGCGGCGCACCCCTGGCCGGGGAACGACGGCATGCGTGTCCACGGCGCCGCGGGCGGCTCGATGCTGAACCGTGTCGGGCTCCAGGGACCCGGCGTCGCGGCCTGGCGCGCGCGGGACCTCCCCGGGCTGCTCGCCCACGGCGCGACGGTGGTCGCGAGCGTCTGGGGCGGCACGGCCGCGGAGTTCGCCGCCGCGGCGGCGGCGCTCCTGGCAAGTGGTGGGGAGGTGACGCCCGGGGTCGTTGCCGTCGAGGTCAACGTGAGCTGCCCGAACCTCTCTGGTCACCTGTTCGGCCATTCCCCCGGGGGGACCGCCGAGGCGGTCGGCGCGGCGGCCGGCGTGCTCGGGCGCAGCGGGGTCCCGGTGTGGGCGAAGCTCAGCCCCGCGGTGCCGGACATCTGCGCGATCGCCGCGGCGGCGCTCGAGGCGGGCGCGTCCGGCCTCACGCTCGTGAACACGATGCCGGCGATGTGGGTGGACGTCGACGACGGCCGCGCGCCGTTCGCCGGCGGGTTGTCGGGACCGGCGCTCCACCCCATCGCCGTCCGTGCCGTCCACGACTGCCGGCGGGCGTTCCCCGATGCGCCGATCGTGGGCGTGGGCGGTGTCGCGTCGGGGACGGACGCGGCGGAGCTGCTCATGGCGGGGGCGAACGCCGTGCAGGTCGGCACTGCGACGTTCGCGGACCCGCGCGCGCCGTGGCGAGTCCAAACCGAGCTGGCGCGCTGGTGCGCGCGGCGCAAGACGACGGCAGAGGAGCTGAGCGGTGCCGCCCTCGGCTGACCACGCACCCGCCGTGCCCGACGCGTCCGGCGCCCCCACCTTCGGCGAGCGCGTCCGGTCCGCGATCCGCGGGCTCGGCCCGCTCTGCGTCGGCATCGACCCCTCCCCGGCGCTCCTCGAGGTCTTCGGGCTCCCCGACGACGCCGACGGGCTCGTCTCGTTCGGGGAGGCGTGCGTCCGCGAGCTCGATGGCGTCGTCGCGGCGGTGAAGCCACAGGTCGCGTTCTTCGAGCGGCACGGGGCACGAGGGATCTCGGCGTTCGAGCAGGTCGTCGCCGCAGCACGCGGCGCAGGGATGCTCGTCGTCGCGGACGCCAAGCGTGGGGACATCGGCAGTACGACCGAGGCGTACGCGGACGCGTGGTTCCGCGGGCCCCTCGCCGCGGACGCGGTCACTGCGACGCCCTACGTCGGGATCGGCGCGCTCTTGCCGATGGTCGTCGCGGCACGTGCGACGGGGCGGGGGCTCGTCGTCGTCGTGACGAGCTCGAACCCCGAGGGTCGTGAGCTCCAGGAGGCGGTGCTCCGCGACGGCGCCACGGTCGAGGAGTCGATGGTGCGTTCGATCAGCCGCTGGAACTCCGAGGAGGTCGGCCGGGCGGGCGGTCTCGGCTCGGTCGGGGTGGTCGTCGGCGCGACGGGGAGGACCCCACCAGAGCAGCTCTGCGACCTCGCCGGGGTGGTGCTGGCGCCGGGGCTGGGCGCGCAGGGGGCCACCGTGGCCGACGTGGCACGCCGGTTCGCGCGCTGCGCACCGGGCACGGTCCTCCCGTCGGCGTCACGGACGCTCTTGTCGGAGGGGCGAAAGGGGCTGCGGGCGGCGGCGTCGCGCCTGCGAGACGAGCTCGCTGCCGCCCTGCCCTGATCAGGGAGGCTACAGTCGGCACATGCCGCAACCCCCCGCACTCACCGCCGAGCAGCGCCAAGCCGCGCTGGAGAAAGCCGCCAAGGTGCGACGGGAGCGGGCGGAGGTGAAGGAGAGGCTGAAGATGGGCTCCCTCACCCTTGCCCAGCTCCTGGACCAGGCGGAGTCCGACGAGACCGTCGGGAAGATGAAGGTGGTCTCCGTGCTCGAGTCCCTTCCCGGGCTCGGCAAGGTGAAGGCGCGCCGGCTCATGGCCGCCGTCGGGATCGCCGAGAGCCGCCGGCTTCAGGGCCTGGGGGCGAAGCAGCGAGCCGAGCTCCTCGAGCAGACCGCCTCGCGCTGACGACGTTCGTCCTGATCGGCCCCGGCGGCGCAGGCAAGGGCACCGTCGCGGCCGCGCTCAGGGCGCGGGTGCCCGACCTGTGGCTGAGCCGATCCTGGACGACGCGACCGCGGCGTCCAGGCGAGGCCGAGGACGCCTACGTGTGGGCGACGCCGGAGCAATTCCGCAGCCGGATCGCAGAGGGCGGGTTCTTCGAGTGGGCCGAGTACCTCGGCAACCTCTACGGGACGCCGATGCCCGACCTGCCGGCCGGCACCGACGTGCTCTTGGAGATCGACCTCCAGGGTGCCGAGCAGGTCTCGGCGAGGTGCCCGGACGCGGTGGTGGTGCTCCTGCTGCCCCCGTCGGTGGAGGTCCAAGAGGCGCGGCTCGTGGCCCGCGGCGACCCGGAGGCGCAGGTCCGGCTCCGGCTCGAAAAGGGCCGCGAGGAGGTGGCGCGCGGCCGCGAGCTCGCGCAGCACGTGGTCGTGAACGGCGACTTGGACCAGGCCGTGCAGGAGCTGGCCGGTATAGTGTCCAGGATCCGCGGAAAGGACGCCGATGGCCCGTAACACCCTGATGGACCCCCCGATCGAGCAGCTCCTCGACAAGGTGGACTCGAAGTTCACGCTCGTCGCGCTGGGCGCGCTCCGGGCGCGGCAGATCAACGCCTACTACAACAGCCTCGGCGAGGGGCTCGGCCGGGTCGTTCCGCCGCAGGTGACCTCGGTGTCGGGCAAGCCGCTCTCGATCGCCTTCGAGGAGATCGCCGCGGACAAGATCGAGTACGAGCGGGAGCCCGAGGAAGAGGACGACGGCGAGGAGCGGGCGTTCAACGAGGCGATGCAGGCGGCGGTGGCGGGCGGTGCCTTCGGGGAGGATCCCGCGGTCATCGACGAGCGACCGCCGGCGGGTTAGGCACCGGGCGGCTGCCGAAGGCTTCGCAGGATCGTCGCCGCAAGGTGCGGATCGTCCTCGGCGTCTCCGGCGGCGTCGCTGCCTACAAGGCGGTGGAGGTGTGCAGGCGTCTCGTGGACGCGGGACACCGCGTGACGCCCGTGCTGACCGATGCCGCCCGCCGTTTCGTCGGGGCCGCCACCTTCTCCGCGCTGGCGTCCGACCCCGTTCCCGAGGGGTTGTGGGAGCCGTTCGAAGGCAGGATCGCGCACACGACGCTCGGCCAGGCCGCCGATGTCGTGGTGGTGGCGCCGGCGACGGCAGACCTGCTCGCGCGCTACGCGGCCGGGATGGCCGACGACCTGCTCACCGCGATCTTGCTCGCGACGGGCGCCCCGGTCGTGGTCTGCCCCGCCATGCACACCGAGATGTGGGAGCATCCCGCGGTGGCCGAGAACGTCGCGACGCTTCGACGCCGCGGCGTGCACGTCGTCCCGCCCGAGACCGGCAGGCTCGCGGGAGGGGACGAGGGCGCCGGTCGCATGGCAGAGCCCGAGACCATCGTGGACGCCGTGCTCGCCGTGCTCGCCGCGCTCGATCCTGCGGCGACGGGCGCAGGCGGCGCCCCGGACGCCCTGGACCGCCTTCCCCGGCGTGCGGACCTCGCGGGACGGCGCGTGGTCGTGAGCGCAGGCGGCACCCGTGAGGCGATCGATCCCGTGCGGGTGATCACCAACCGTTCGTCGGGCAAGCAGGGCCACGCGATCGCCGAGGCGGCCTCGGCGCGCGGCGCGCGGGTGACGCTCGTGACCGCTTCCGGCCTGCCCGCGCCCGCGGGCGTGGACACCGTGCGCGTGGAGTCGGCTGCGGACATGGAGGCTGCGATGGAGGAGGCAGCCCCCGGCGCAGACGTCGTCGTCATGGCCGCCGCGGTGGCCGACTTCCGGCCGAAGGCCCCGTCGAGGCGGAAGCTGCACGGGATCGACCAGCTCGTCCTCGAGCCGACGCCGGACATCCTGGCCGGGCTCGCCGCCAGGAGGCGACCGGGACAGCTGCTGGTCGGGTTCGCGGCCGAGACGGAGGACGTCGTCGCCGGCGCGCGGCGGAAGCTGGAGCGAAAGCGCGTGGACCTCCTGGTGGTGAACGACGTGTCCGCGCCGGGGGCCGGCTTCGACCACGACACGAACGAGGTCGCCATCCTCGGCGCCGATGGCGCCACGACCGAGGTGCCGCTCGGGACCAAGCGGCAGGTGGCCGACGCGGTCCTGGACGCGGTGGTCGCACGGCTGGGTGCGCCGGCGGGCGCCGAGCCCGCCTCGCCCCACGACGGGGGCGCCGAGCCCGCCTCGACCGCCGCGAGCCGAGACACTGGAGAGAGCTGATGAGAACCACCTTCACGTCGGAGTCGGTCACCGAAGGCCACCCGGACAAGATGGCGGACCAGATCTCTGACGCGGTCCTCGACGCGCTCTTGGAGAAGGACCCCATGAGCCGCGTCGCGTGCGAGACGCTGCTCACGACGGGGCTCGTCGTGGTCGCCGGCGAGGTGACGACCGAGACGTACGTCGACCTCCCCACGCTCGTGCGCCAGGTGATCACCGAGATCGGCTACGACAACGACGCGTACGGGTTCAACGGCCACACGTGCGGCGTGATGGTCGCGCTCGACGGCCAGTCCCCCGACATCGCACGCGGCGTCGACGCGGCGCTCGAGCTGCGCAGCGGCTCGGGCGGCGAGGACCAGCTGAACGCCCAGGGCGCCGGGGACCAGGGAATGATGTTCGGCTACGCGTGCGACGAGACGCCGGACCTGATGCCGATGCCGATCTGGCTCGCGCACCGCTTCTCGCAGCGCTTGTCGCAGGTGCGGCGGGTCGGGGTGCTGCCGTACCTGCGCCCCGACGGCAAGACCCAGGTCAGCGTCACCTACGACGCCGGCCGGCCCGTGGCCATCGAGACCGTGCTGATCTCGACGCAGCACCAGCCCGGCGTCGACATCGACACGCTCCTCATCCCGGACCTCTCCGAGCACGTCGTGCACCCGCTTCTCCCGAAGGACCTCGACTCGGAGAGCATGAGGCTCCTCGCGAACCCGACGGGGCTCTTCGAGCTCGGCGGGCCGCACGCGGACACGGGGCTGACCGGTCGAAAGATCATCGTCGACACCTACGGTGGCATGGCGCGCCACGGCGGAGGTGCGTTCTCGGGGAAGGATCCCTCCAAGGTCGACCGCTCCGCCGCGTACGCCGCGCGCTGGGTCGCCAAGCATGTGGTCGCAGCCGGCGCGGCCCGTCGCTGCGAGCTGCAGGTCGCGTACGCGATCGGCGTCGCCCGCCCCGTGTCGCTCGCGCTCGAGACCTTCGGAACTGAGACCGTCGACCCCGAGCGCATCGTGGCCACCCTGCGCGAGCTGTTCGACCTTCGGCCAGCGGCGATCATCCGGGACCTCGACCTCCGGCGCCCCATCTATCGCCGCACCGCCGCCTACGGGCACTTCGGCCGAAGCGACAAGGAGTTCACCTGGGAGCAGACGCCGAGAGTCGACGACCTTCGCCGCGCGCTGGGTCTCTGATCGTCCGCGTCGTCCCGGACGTGCCGGCGGTGAGCCGGCGGCGGTTCGACTACTCGGTGCCTTCGCGCTGGCAGGGTGACATCCGGGTGGGCTCCCGGGTGCGCGTGCCGTTCCACGGTCGTCGTGTCGGCGCGTGGGTCGCCGAGATCGGGGTCACGCCGCCGGCGGGCGTCGAGGTGCGCGACGTGACCGGGGTGTCGGGGTGGGGCCCGCCGGCGGGCGTGCTCCAGCTCGCCGAGTGGGGTGCGTGGCGATGGGCCATGCCGGTCGCGACCCTGCTGCGCACCGCGTCGCCCGAGCGCAACGTCTGGGCGCTGCCGGCAGTGCCGGCGGGCGGCGCGCTGCCGGCAGGACGCCCGGGAGCGGCGGTTCCGCTCCGTCCCGGCGCGTCGCTCCGCCGGCTGCCCCCGGCACAGGACCTCCTCCCGGCGGTCCTCGAGGTGATCGCCGCGGCCGGGCCGGCGGGACAGCCGGGGCGGGGGTCGGTGCTCGTCCTGGCGCCGGGCACCGGGTGGGCGGACCGGCTCGGACGGAGGCTCCGGGCCCGGGGCGTCGACGTGGCGTCGAGCTGGGCGGAGGCGGCGGCGGGGTGGCCGGTCGTGGTCGGGTCGCGGGCGGCGGCGTGGGCGCCGGTGCCGTCGCTCGCGGCCGTGGTGGTCCTCGACGTGCACGACTACCACGACCGCTACGACGCCGTGGAGGTGGTGGCCGAGCGCGCCGCACGGGACGGCGCGCCGTGCGTGCTCGTCTCGCCCTGCCCGACCGCGGTGCAGCGAGCCTGCTACGGCCCGGTCGAGACCCCCGAGCGTTCGTCCGAGCGGTCGGGATGGCCCGCGGTCACGGTCGTCGACCGCCGCGGCGCAGACCCCCGCACCGGGTTGTACTCCGAGGAGCTGGTAAGCGTGGCCCGCGAGGTGGTATCCGGCGGCGGACGCGTCGTGTGTGTGCTCAACCGAACGGGGCGGGCGAGGCTGCTCGCGTGCGCGGCGTGCGGCGGGCTCGCGCGCTGCGCCGTGTGCCGGCGTGCGGTGGAGTCGACCGGCGACGTGCTCGGTTGCAGAGCGTGCGGGGCGCAGCGCCCCGTCGTGTGCGCGGAGTGCGGCTCGGTCCGTCTGAAAGTCCTCCGCATCGGTGTCGGGCGTGCCCGTGAGGAGCTCGAGGCGCTCCTGTCCGTGCCGGTCGGGGAGGTCTCCGGGCGGCGGGCCGGCCCGCGCGGTGCCGAGGCGAGCGTTCCGGACACGCCTGTGCTGGTCGGCACGGAGGCGGTGCTGCACCGGGTGCGGCGCGCGGCGGCGGTCGTCTTCTTGGACTTCGACCAGCAGCTGCTCGCGCCGCGCTTCTCCGCGGGGGAGGAGGCGCTCGCGCTGCTCGCGCGAGCGGGGCGTCTCGTCGGCGGCCGCGGAGACCGGGATGGCGGCGGGCGAGGGGGGGCGGGGATGGTGATGGTCCAGACCCGGCTCCCGACGCACGACGTGCTTCGCGCCGCGGTGGGCGGGGACCCGGGGCTCTTCACAGAGCTGGACCTGCGAGAAGCGCTGCGCCTGCCGCCGTTCAGCGCGTTGGCGACGCTCGAGTCGGACGCCGTGCCCGCGCTCGGCGCCGGCGGCGTGGAGGTGTCGCCGCTCGCGGCGGGCCGGTGGCTCCTGCGCGCGCCAGACCACTCGACGCTTTGCGACGCCGTCGCTCCGTTGCAGGGCGGCGTTCGCGTCGACCCGGTCGACGTCTGAGCACTAGGTCCCGGATCGCTGGAGGGGCGAGCCCGCAGACGGTGCGATCTCGCCCGCGCGCGCTGCCAGCTGCGCGAGGAACGGCGCCGCGCCGAGCTCCTCGAGGATCCGGCGCGCCTCGTCCACCAGCTCGGTTGGCTGGTCCTCGGGGGCGAGGAGGATCGCCGCGTCCATGCCGCAGAGGGCGAGGTCGAGCGGCACGTCGAGGGGCTTCCACAGCAGCGCGGCGTCACGGAACCGAGCTGCCGCCTCCACGCCGGTCCCCTCCAGCGCGGCGAGCCCCGCGTCGATGGTCGCGCGCGCGGCGAGCGTCCAGCGTCCGTGGAAGCTCGCCGTGCGCTCGAGCGCATCTTGAGCACCGGCGGCGTCGCGCAGCCACAGCGAGGAGTGGCCCAGGATCCCGAGAGCCAGCAGCGTGTTGATGCCCTCGGGGTCGACCGACACGAGGGTGCGCACCTCGGCCGCGGCCAGGTCGAGCCGGCCGTGTGCGAGGAGCACGAACGCGTGGGCCCGCTGGTAGGTCGTCCGCATGTGGACGTATTCGGTCTCCCCGACGAGCTTGTGCAACCCGTCGAGCCGCTCGACGGGCCGGGTGTCGGTCGTAGTGAGCCCCTCGAGCATGGTCTCGAGCATGTCCCTCCAGGCGGCCTGCCGTTCCAGCAGGGCTGGTCCTGTGGCGACGACCTCGAGGCGCTCGCGCGCCGTCGTCCAGTCGCCGAGGAACAGGGCCATCTCGATCGCGTTCAGCGCGTTCGTCACCTCGAGGTTCCGGTCACCCGCGCGGCGTGACAGCTCTGCCGCCTCGTCCGCGGCGCGGAGCGAGCCGCGGGGGTCGTCGTCTTGGACGAAGAGGCTCTCTAAGAGGCGGCCCAGGCACTGGTCCTGCACGGACGCCGCGGCATCGGCGATCACGGTGGCGCCCCGTCCGAGGATCGCTGCCTCGCGGTGGCGCCCCAAGGAGAAGAGCGCTGCGGCACGGGAGAGGAGCGCCCTTCCGAACAACGCGATGTCGTCCAGACCCTCGGCGATGCTGACGGCCTGCTCGGCGAGCTCTAGGGCGGCGCGGTCGTCGCCGGTGCCTTGGTAGAGGCCCGAGAGCGCCGCGGCCAGTTGGGCGCGCACCTCCTCCGTGCCGCTCTCGGGCAGCGACGACAGCACCCTGCGCCCATTCTCGATGGCCTCGGGGGCGCTCCCGTCGCCCGACATCACCGCGAGCAGGAGGTTCACGGTGGCCTCGCCCGCCGACACGAAGTCCCCGGTACCTTCGTAGAACGCCGCCGCCTCGCGGGCGTAGGCGATCGCGCGGTCGACCTGGAGCCCCATCCGTCCGGCCTTCGACGCCAGGCACAGGAGCGCCGCGCGTTCGGGACCCTCGGGCGCGACCTCGAGCGCCTCGTCGGCGTACGCCAGGGCCTGCTCGGTCGACCCGAGGGAGAGCGCACGCTCGGCCGCGCGCTCGAGCCATCTGCGGGCGAGCGCGCCCACCTCCTCACGCTCTGGGCCCTCGCCCGTCGTCCGGTACGCCTCGAGGTAGTGCGCCGCCACCAGCGCCGGTAGCTCTTCGTCGCCCGACCCCTCGAAGTACCGCGCCGAGGCGAGGTGCCTCGCGCGCCGGTTCCGCTTGGACAAGGTGCCGTAGGCGACCTCACGGACGACGCTCTGGACGAAGCCGTACTGGCCCCGCACGGGCGAGCGCGGATCCGAGTCCACCGTGAGGAACTCTCGGCGGACCAGGTCGTGCAGTCGCTCGCCCGCCAATCCCTCCTCGATCTGCGCGACGGCGCAGAGTGCGGCGTCCGAGAAGGTCATGCCGAGCACCGCGGCGTCCTGCAGGAGGGATCGCTCCGGTGGCGGGAGGGTGTCGAGGCGCGACGCGATGAGCGACTGCAGCGAGTCGGGGAGCTCGAGCTCTCGCACCTCGCCGAGGAGCTCGTAGACGTCGTCGATCTGGACGACGACGCCCCGGTCGACGAGGGAGCGGACCATCTCGACCGCGTGCAGCGGCACCCCGTCGGCGCGCCGGGCGAGCAGCTGGGTCGCGTCCTCGGGAAGGCCGCGGACGAGGCCGTGGAGCAGCTCGCGCATGGCGTCGTCGTCGAGCGGGTCGAGGTGGAGTGAGGTGAAGTTCCTCGTGGCAGCACCCCACGCAGGACGCCGGTCGGCGAGCTCCGGTCTCGAGAGCGAGACGACGAGGATCGGGTGGTTGCGGGACCACTCCGGTATGGACTCCACGAAGTCGAGCAGGCCGGTGTCAGCCCATTGGAGGTCTTCGAACACCATCACCACCGTGCCGCGCACGGCGATCCGCTCGAAGAAGGTGCGCCATGCCGAGAAGAGCTCGTTGCGGTCCTCGGTCGTCGGCTCTGCCAGCCCGAGGAGGTGCGCGAGACAGGGCTCGAGCCACCGGCGCTCGTCGGGGAGGTCCACGTAGTCTTCGACGGCCGAGGCCAGCTTGCGCCGCGCGCTCCGCGCGTCCTCGAGCTCGCTGATGCGCGCCCGCATCCGCACCATCTCGGCGAGCGCCCAGAACGCGATGCCCTCGCCGTACGCGGGAGAGCGGCCCTGGTGCCAGAACACGGTCTCCGCGAGGCCGTCCACGTACCGCAGGAGCTCTCTTGCGAGACGGCTCTTGCCCGTCCCGGCGATCCCGGTCACCGAGACCATCCGCGCCTTGCGTTCCCGTCCCGCCGAGTGCAGCAGGTCCACGAGGAGCCGGAGCTGCTCCTCCCTTCCCACGAAGGGCGGTTCGAGCTGGGTGCTGCGCCCCGCGCCGCGTCGCTGAGCGACGACCCTCATCGCCCGCCATGCGCGGACCGTCTCCTCCTTGCCCTCGACAGAGAGCTCGCGGGGGTCGGCGAAGGCGATGGCGTCGCGTGCCGCGAGGTACGTCGCCTCGCCCGCCAGGACGCTGCCAGGGTCGGCGGCCGACTGCAGACGTGAGGCGGTGTTGACGACGTCTCCGGCGACCATGCCCTGTCCCGAGGCGCCGAGCGTCACGGCAGCGTCCCCGGTGAGCACCCCCACGCGTGCGGCGAGGAGGGGCAGGCCCGCCTCGCGGCCGAGCTTCTCGACCCCCGCCACGAGGTCGAGCGCCGCGCGCACCGCGCGCTCGGCGTCGTCCTCGTTGGCCACCGGCACCCCCCACACCGCCATCACCGCGTCGCCGATGAACTTCTCCACGGTGCCGCCGTACCGGTCGACGATCGAGCGCGCGAAGTCGAAATAGCGCGACAGCAGCTCCCGGACGTCCTCTGCGTCCCGGTGCTCCGAAAGCGTCGTGAACCCCACCAGGTCGCAGAAGAGGACCGAGACGAGGCGCCGCTCGGAGACCGCGCCGGGACCGGGCTGCCGGGTCTCGGTCTCGGGTGCCGGTCCGTCGTCGCCTGCGCCGCCCAGCGCGTGGCCGCATTCGTCGCAGAAGCGCGCGGACGCGCGGGCGACGGCGCCACAGGAGCCGCAGGCGAGCACGAGCGAGCTGCCGCAGCCGTCGCAGAACTTCGCCGACGGCCGGTTCTCGGTGGCGCAATTGGCGCAGTGCATCGGCCCCCTCGCCTTCCGCCACGAAGGGTATCCCGGCTGCTCGGGGACGTGAGCCGATCTGCCCGTCGCCTCCTGCAGCTCGCAGCATCTTCACCAGCACGTGGGGCAGCTCCCAGTCCCAGGCGATCCGGTCATCGGCTCTCCCGGGGACGGTCCGCCCGAACGCCGATCCAGGGATCGAGCGACCCGTCTCGACCTGCAGGGAAACGCCCGGGCCCGACCGCCGCCCCGGGGACACGGCCGGGCGGCGAACCGGAAGCTCGGCTGCGTCTGCCGGTAGGCTGCGGCGTGGTGCTCACCATTCGCACGTACGGGGACCCGGTCCTGAAGCAGCCGACGAAGGACGTCGAAGAGATCGACGGCCGCCTCGCCAGGCTCGTCGAGGGCATGGTCGAGACGATGCACGAGGCTCCCGGCGTGGGCCTCGCCGCCAACCAGGTCGGCGTGCGGCGGCGGCTCTTCGTCTACGACATCGGCGACGGACCGCAGGTCGTGATCAACCCGCGCATCACCGAGACGTCGGGGGAGTGGGCCTTCGAGGAAGGGTGCCTGTCGGTCCCGGGCCTCAGCTGGACCATCGTCCGACCGAACAAGGTGCACCTGAGCGGCCTCGACCTCGACGGGAACGAGCTGTCGATCGACGCGGAGGAGTACGAGGCGCGCGTCCTGCAGCACGAGGTGGACCACCTGGACGGGACGCTCCTCATCGAGCGGCTCGACGAGGAGCAGCGGCGCGAGGCGCTGAAGGTGCTGCGCGCCCGCGTGCTCGCGGGGTGATCGCCGGGTGCTCGCCGCGTGCTCGCCGGGTGATCCCCGGGTGATCGACCGCTGAGCGGGCGGGGACCGGGCGCCGCCAGCAGCACCACGACGAACGCGGCCGGCGAGGTGCCGACGGCGAGCCGCAGGATCGTCTATCTCGGTACGCCTGCCCTCGCGGTGGCGCCGCTGCGCGCGCTCGTGGAGGCCGGGCACGACGTCCGGCTCGTGGTCACCCGGCCCGACCGCCGCCGCGGCAGGGGAGCGGGCGTCTCCGCGAGCCCCGTGAAAGCGGAAGCGGAGCAGCTCGGGCTCCCGGTCGCCCACGCGCTCGACGCGGCCGTCGACGTGGGTGCCGAGCTCGGCGTCGTGGTGGCCTACGGCCGCGTCGTCCCCGGGTGGGTGCTGAAGCGGCTCCCGATGGTGAACCTCCACTTCTCGCTGCTCCCGCGCTGGCGCGGCGCGGCGCCGGTCGAGCGGGCGATCCTCGCCGGCGACCAGGCGACCGGGGTGTGCGTCATGGCGCTCGAAGAGGAGCTCGACACGGGCCCCTTGTACGCGAGCCGGGAGGTCGAGATCGCACCCGGTGAGCACCTCGGGTCGCTGCGCGGGCGTCTCGTCGAGGTCGGCACCTGCCTCCTCGTCGACGTGCTCGGCGGCCCGCTCGTCGAGCCCCGGCGGCAGACCGGCGAGCCGACGTACGCGGAGAAGCTCGACCCCGAAGAGCTCCGGCTCACATGGTCGCGGCCCGCCGCCGAGATCGCACGGGTCGTGCGCCTGGACCGCGCGTGGACGACGTGGCGGGGGCGGCGGCTCCTCGTGCTGGACGCCGAGGCGGTCGCGGGCGGGGACGAGGGGGCCGGCGCCGCGGCGCCGGGATCCCTCGACGGCGCGACCGTCGTCACGGGGCAGGGCTCGTTGGAGCTGCTCTACGTGCAACCTGAGGGGAGAGCGCCCATGCACGCAGCCGAGTGGCTCCGTGGCGCGCGCCCGGTCGCCGGCGAGCGGCTCGGCGGCTCCTAGGCTCGCAGTCGATGCCACGGGAGCACGGCGAGCCGGGCGCGCTGAAGATGGCCCCCTCTCTGCTCTCGGCCGACTTCGGCAACCTGGCCGAAGCGGTGGGCGAGGTGGCCGGCGTCGCCGACTGGCTCCACGTCGACGTCATGGACGCGCACTTCGTGCCGAACCTGACCATCGGCCCGCCGGTGGTCGCCTCTCTCCGCAGGCATTCGGGCCTGTACTTCGACTGCCATCTCATGATGACCGACCCGGGCGCCTACCTCGGTGCCTTTCGGGACGCCGGCGCCGACGGGTGCACGGTCCACGTCGAGGTGGGCCGCACCGACGAGCTCATCGGCCAGTGCCGCTCGCTCGGGATGCGCGTCGGGCTCGCGGCGAACCCCGACACCCCGTTCGAGGCCGTCGAGCCCTACCTCGGTCGTGTGGACCTCGTGCTGTGCATGACGGTGTTCCCCGGGTTCGGCGGGCAGGCGTTCATGGCGGAGGTCCTGCCCAAGGTCGCCGCGGTGCGCCGTGCGCTCGACGAGCGCCACCTCGCGGTGGACCTCGAGGTCGACGGCGGCATCGACCGGGTCAGCGCGCCGAGGGCGGCCGCTGCCGGAGCCAACGTGTTCGTCGCGGGGTCGGCGATCTTCGGCGCCGACCGCCCGTGGGAGGCGACCGAGGAGATCCGCGCCGCGGTGCGCTCGCACGGCGGGGGCTCTTCTGGGGCCCGGTAGACTCCACTGGCCACACAGGCACGCGGCGGGCAGGCACGCGCAGGCAGGCGGTGGCCAGGCAGGCAGGCGGTGGCCAGGACGCGGGCAGGCAGAGGGCACACAACTGGGAGGCGAGGTGCAGCCGACGATCGCCGGGACCCCCGGCACGGCGCATGATGACCACGAGCACATGGCTCGTGCGATCGCCGCCGCGCAGTCCGCCCGTCTGCGCACGTCACCGAACCCATGGGTCGGCGCCGTCCTCGTGACCGGGACGGCCACCTACCAGGCGGCGACCGCGCCGCCCGGGGGGCCCCATGCAGAGGTCGCTGCGCTTGCACTGGCGGCAGAGGCCGGCGACACCACGTTCGGGTCGACCCTGTACACGACGCTCGAACCGTGCGTGCAGTTCGGCCGTACGCCGCCGTGCGTTGACGCGATCCTCGCCGCGGGGGTCGCGCGCGTCGTCGTGGCGCTCGTCGACCCGGACCCGGCCGTCTCGGCCCGGGGCATCGAAGCGCTGCGGGCCCATGGCGTCGAGGTGTCCGTCGGGATGCAGTCGGAAGCAGTCGAGGTGCAGCTCGCCCCGTACCTGAAGCACCGGAGGACCGGCAGGCCATGGGTGGTCCTGAAGCTCGCTGCCACGATGGACGGCAGGACCGCCGCGCCGGACGGGTCGAGCCGCTGGATCACGGGGGAGGCGGCCCGCCGGGACGTCCACGAGCTGCGCGCCGCGTCTGACGCCGTGCTCGTCGGCGCCGGGACGGTGCGGGCCGACGACCCCGAGCTCACGGTGCGCCCGCCCGCGGCACGGGCCGCCGGCCCGGCCGCCGGTGCCCCGGTCGTCTCCCGTCAGCCGCTGCGAGTCGTGCTCGGGCACGCTCAGAAGGACGCCAAGGTGCAGCCCGCGCTCGAGCTCTCAGGAGAGCTGGGGGACGTCCTGTCGGACTTGGGACGACGCGGCGTGGTGCAGCTCCTCGTCGAGGGTGGGGCGACGGTGGCCCACGACCTTCATGCAGCCGGGCTCGTCGACAGATACGTGCTCTACCTCGCGCCGAAGCTCTTCGGCGGCGACGACGGACGGCCCCTCTTCCACGGGCCCGGAGCCGGCACGATCGCCGATGTGTGGCGAGGGCGGATCGAGTCGGTCGAGCGGCTGGGCGATGACCTCCGCGTCGAGCTGGTGCCCGCGGTAGAGGGAAGGACGCCCTGATGCCCTTCTCTGCCGTCGAAGCGGCGATCGAGGCGATCGCCCGGCTCGGGATGGTCGTCGTCGTCGACGACGAGGACCGCGAGAACGAGGGCGACCTCGTGATGGCGGCCGAGGCCGCCACGCCCGAGACGATCGCCTTCTTCCTCGCGCACACCTCCGGCGTGATCTGCGTGCCGGTCTCCCCCGAGCGCGCCGACGAGCTCCAGCTGCCGCTGATGGTCAGCGAGAACACCGAGTCGCAGCGGACCGCGTTCACGGTGAGCGTCGACGCTCGGCGCGCGACCACGACCGGCATCTCCGCCGCCGACCGCGCCGCCACGATCAGGGCGCTCATCGACCCTTCGACCCGGCCCGAGGACCTGAACCGCCCGGGCCACATCTTCCCGCTCCGCTCCCGCCCGGGCGGGGTGCTGAAGCGCGGGGGCCACACCGAGGCGACCGTCGACCTCGCCCGGGCGGCCGGGCTCACGCCGGCGGGCGTGCTGTGCGAGATCGTGAGCGAGGACAAGTCGGGGATGGCGCGGCTCCCCGACCTCGAACGGTTCGTCGAGCGCCACGGGCTCCCCCTCATCTCGATCAGGGACTTGATCCGGTGGCGCCGGCGGAGGGAGAAGCTCGTGCGCGCCGTCTCCGAGGCGCGGATCCCCACCGAGTCCGGGGACTGGCGGGCCGTCGTCTACGCCTCGGTGCTCGACGGCGAGCAGCACCTCGCCCTCGTCAAGGGAGAGATCGGGCCGGACCTCCTCGTACGCGTGCACTCGGAGTGCCTGACCGGCGACGTGTTCGGCTCGTTGCGCTGCGATTGCGGCACGCAGCTTCAGGCGGCGATGGACCTCATCTCCGAGGAGGGCCGGGGGGTGGTCGTGTACCTGCGCGGCCACGAAGGGCGCGGCATCGGCCTCGCGCACAAGATCCGTGCGTACCGCCTCCAGGAAGAGGGCCACGACACGGTCGACGCGAACGTCGCGCTCGGCCTCCCCGTCGACACGCGCGAGTACGGCATCGGCGCGCAGATCCTCGTCGACCTCGGCGTCACCACCATGCGGCTCATGACGAACAATCCGTCCAAGTACGGCGGCATCGACGGCTTCGGGCTCGAGATCGTCGGAAGGGTGCCCCTCCAGCCCGTGCCGAACCCCGAGAACCTCGCCTACCTCCGCACGAAGCGCGAGCGCATGGGGCACCTGATCGACGGCCTCGACGGCCTCGACGGCCTCCATGACGACGGGCTCGACGACCAGCTCGACGACCAGCTCGACGACGGCCTCGACGACCTGGGGGCCGGCTGATGGGCGCCGGGACCGGGATGGGCATGCCCGACGGCGCGATCGAGCCGCTCGCCGGCCGGGTGGGGCGCCTGGTCTCCGTCGGCCCCCTGCTCGGCGACGACGGAGGCGCGGGGGAGCGGAACCCCGGCGGGGGGCTGCGGGTGGGGATCGCCTGCTCGCGGTTCAACGGCGCGGTCACCCTCTTGCTCCTCGAGGGCGCGCTCGAGACCCTCGACGAGCTCGGCGTCGACCGCAACGACGTGACGGTCGCGTGGGCGCCCGGCGCGTTCGAGCTGCCGCTGCTCGCGCGTGCGCTCGCCGGCGCCGGCGCCGACGCAGTCGTCTGCCTCGGCGCGGTCGTGCGCGGCGAGACCGGTCACTACGAGCTCGTCGCGAGCGAGTGCGCGCACGGGATCCAGCGCGTGGCGTGCGACACGGGCGTGCCCGTCGCCTTCGGCGTGCTCGCCACCGACACCGCCGCCCAGGCGCTCGCACGCTCGGACAAGGGCCGAGAGGCCGCCGCGACGGCGGTCGAGATGGCCCGGCTCCTGCGGGCCGTGTCGTAGGCCGGCGGACCGTGCTCCGGATCGTCCTGCCCAAGGGGTCGCTCGAGCACGCGACGCTCGCCCTGTTCGAGGCGGCCGACCTCGCCGTGTCGCGGGCGTCCGACGTCGACTACCGCGCGTCGATCTCCGACCCCCGCGTGAGCGAGGTCCGGATCCTGCGCCCCCAGGAGATCCCCGTCTACGTGGCCGAGGGCCTGTTCGACCTCGGGATCACCGGGCGGGACTGGATCGAGGAGCGGGCCGCGGACGTCGTGACGCTCGGGGAGCTCGCGTACTCGAAGGCGAGCGTCAACCCGGTCCGCGTGGTGCTCGCGGTCGCCGGGGACTCCCCGTGGCACAGCCTTGCGGACCTGGCGAGCGCGGCGGGGGGCGCCGGACGGCGGCTCCGGGTGAGCACCGAGTACCCGCAGATCACCGCCCGCGCGCTCGCGGCGCACGGGATCGACGCCGACGTGTCGCTCTCCTACGGCGCCACCGAGGCGAAGGTTCCCGACGTCGCCGACTGCGTCGTGGAGATCACCGAGACGGGAAGGGCGCTCAGGGCGGCGGGCCTCCGGGTCCTCGAGACGCTGCTCGTCTCGCGCACGGAGCTCATCGCGAACCCGCTCGCCGCGCAGGACCCCGCGAAGCGCCGTGCCATGGGGCAGCTCCACACGCTCCTCGCCGGCGCGCTCGAGGCGCGCGAGAAGGTGCTCGTCAAGCTCAACGTGCCCGCAGAGAAGCTCGACGCGGTCCTCGACGTGCTCCCGTCGATGCGCGCCCCGACCGTGTCCGAGCTGTCGGGCGGCGGGGGGTTCGCACTGGAGGCGGTCGTCGCGAAGTCGGACATCAACACGCTCATCCCGGCGCTGAAAGACGAGGGCGCGACCGACATCTTGGAGCTCGCCCTGTCGAAGATCGTCCACTGACGCTGGGTCGGACGCCACCTTCTTGAACATGGCAGGCTCCCGACCGAGACACCCCAGGCCGGCCGGGAGCTCCGGCAGCGTCAACGTCCGAGTCGGGGTCCGCGCCGCGAGCGGTCGCGGAGAGGCTCCTCGGCAGGAGCCGACCCCGCAGATCTGTGTCGAGAGGATCGGGAGCATGGAGCGACTTCACGTAGGCGTGGTGTCGGATTGGGACCACGACCGCGGGCTCGGCGCCGTCGCCGGCGACGCGGGCGGCACGTGGTCGTTCCATTGCACGGCGATCACGGACGGAAGCCGGGACGTCGACATCGGGACGCGGGTCGCCTTCGAGGTCGTGCCGGGTCACCTCGGGCGGATGGAGGCGGTCCAGGTCACGAAGCTCGACGGGCGCTCGCCCGACGCCCGGCTCGCGTGACGTCGGGCTAGTCGGCGGCGGCGGAGATCTGGACGTAGGCGAGCCGCATCTGGGCCAGCGCATCGCGCAAGGCAGGGTACGCCTCACCGAGCCGCTCGCCGAGCCCGTCGACCAGGGAGCCGAGCGCGTCGATGGCCAGGCGCGCGTGCTCGAGGTTCGGCGGCGAGCTCGAGAGGTAGACGGCAGCGAGCTCGAACAGGCCGTAGCAGTGGTTGGCGACGACGACGGCTGCGGGGGCGTCGGCGAGCTGCTCGCGCAGGGCGGCCATGTCGCCGCCCCAGTCGTCCCCCTCTCTCGGGGTCCCTCCGGCTTCCCCCGCGCCAGGGCCGGGTCCCGCCGTCGGGGCCTCCCCGGTCCGGTCGTCGCCCACCCGATGCTCACCCGAAGGGGTCCACAGGCTCATGCTGGTAGCCTATGTAGCCGAGGAAGCGGGGCCCGCTCGACGAGGGGTTTCCACCCGGCCACGCACCGTGCGCCGGGTCGACGTGGCATTGCCCGGTCGGGCACGGCTCCGCTTGCCAGATCGTGGTCGCGGAAGGACCGCCGGCCCGAGATAGGAAGGACGATGCCGCATAGTCACTGCCACTGCACCTGAGCACCGGATCAACGACCGCATCCGGGCACGCGAGGTCCGCCTCGTCTCCCCGGACGGCCAGCAGCTCGGGATCAAGCTGCTGCCCGAGGCGCTGAGCATCGCCAGAGGCCTCGACATGGACCTCGTCGAGGTGGCCCCGATGGCCAACCCGCCGGTCTGTCGGATCATGGACTACGGAAAGTTCAAGTTCGACGAGGCGCAACGGGCCAAGGAGAGCCGGCGCAAGACCGTCCACGTCGGATTGAAGGAGATGAAGTACCGGCCCAAGATCGGGCCCGGCGACTTCGAGACGAAGACCCGGCAGGTGGCGAGGTTCCTCGAGGACGGCCACAAGGTCAAGATCACGATCATGTTCCGAGGGCGTGAGGTCTTCCACCCCGAGCTCGGGAAGCGGATCCTCGACAGGATCGCCGAGCAGATGGACGGCACCGCCAAGATCGAGGCGGAGCCCCGTCTCGACGGCAGGAACATGGTGATGGTGCTGGCGCCGGACAAGCGCGCCAAGCAGTCGGCAGCGGCGCGGCAGAAGAACCAGGACCAGGACGCAGAGGGGTAGGAGCGCATCGATGCCGAAGATGAAGACGGACAGGGGGGCAGCCAAGCGCGTGAAGGTCACGGGCACCCGCCGCCTGCGCCGCCGCCAGCAGAACCGGTCTCACCTGCTGGAGAAGAAGAGCAGCGTCCGCACGCGCCGGCTGTCCCGCGAGACGGACTTCGCCAGCGGCGACGAGCGGCGCGTGAAGCGCATGCTCGGCATCTGAGAGGAGAGCAGCGATGGCACGAGTCAAGCGCGCCGTCCACGGCCGCAAGCACCACCGCGCGGTGCTCGAGCAGGCAAGGGGCTACTACGGCAACAAGAGCCGCACCTACCGTGCCGCCAACGAGCAGCTGATGCACTCCCTGCAGTACGCCTACCGCGACCGCCGGGCCCGGAAGGGCGACTTCCGAAAGTTGTGGATCCAGCGCATCAACGCGGCGGCCCGGCTCCACGGGATGAGCTACAGCAGGTTCATCGCCGGCCTCCACCTGGCCGGGGTGGACGTGGACCGCAAGGTGCTCGCCGACCTGGCGGTGACCGACGACGACGCCTTCTCCGCGCTCGTCGCGATCGCGGGCGCGGCGCTGCAGGCGCCCTGAGCCTCGGCCTCGCGTACTCGCACCAGCGGGTACGCCGCATCCGCCGCCTGCTCGACCGTCGTGCCGCTCGCCGGGCGGAGCGTGCGTTCGTCGCGGAAGGGATCGAGGTGGTCCGCACCGGGATCCTTGCGGGCGCGGTGCCCGAGTCGCTCTACGTCGCGGCCGGGGCGGCGGGGGGCGCGACCGGCGCGGGGGGCGCGACCGGCGCGACCGGCGCGGGGGGCGCGACCGGCGCCTCCTCAGCAGTTGCCGAGGTGGTGCGGCTCGCGCTGGCAGCCGGCGCACGCGTCCACGAGCTCGCGCCGGGGGTGATCGAGCGGGTCGCCTCCACCGCGACGCCCCAGCCGGTGCTCGCGGTGTTCCCCGCGCTCGACGTGCCCGACGTGCCCGCGGAGGCGCAGCTCGTCGTGGTGCTGGCCGACGTCCGGGACCCTGGCAACGCCGGCACCGTGCTGCGCACCGCGGACGCTGCGGGGGTGGGCGCCGTCGTGGTGTGCGCCGGCGCAGTCGATCCCTACAACCCGAAGACCGTCCGCGCGTCGGCGGGGTCGCTCTTCCACGTGCCGGTCGTCCTCGGCGAGGACACGGCCACGGTGCTCCGCCGCCTGGGTCTCGCCGGCTACCGCCGGCTCGGCACGGCGGCGCACGGCGGCGAGGACTACGCGGCGGTCGACTGGACCGTCCGTACGGCGATCGTGCTCGGCAACGAGGCCTGGGGACTGCCCGACGGGCTGGAGCTCGACGGCTCCGTCAGGATCCCGATGGCCGGGCGCGCGGAGTCGCTCAACGTCGGGATGGCGTGCGCGGTGCTCTGCTTCGAAGCACTCCGTCAGCGTCGATCTACGATGCCCCGATGACCGGAACCCCGAGCGGTCGGAGCGACCCGGACGGGCTGGGCGAGGAGGTGGACCGGCTCGAGCGCGACGCTGCGGACGCGCTGGCCGCTGCCGCGTCGAGCGCCGAGCTGGCGGAGGTCGAGACCGCCGTTCTCGGGAAGCGGAGCGCGCTGGCGGCGGCGCACCGGCACCTCGCGGCGCTCGACCCCGACGCACGGCGTGCGGCCGGCAAGGCCCTCCACGACGCACGGACGCGTCTCGAGGCGCTGGCCGCGGCGCGGGGGGAGGAGCTCGTTGCCGCCGAACGTGCCCTGATGCTCGGGCGCGACCGGCTCGACCTGACCGAGGTGACCGCGGACGAGATCCGCTCCGCCATGACCCGGGGGCGCCTGCACCTCGTGACCCAGACCCGGCGCGAGCTCGAGGACGTGTTCGTCGCCATGGGCTTCACCGTCGCGGAGGGTCCCGAGGCCGAGACCGACTGGTACAACTTCGAAGCGCTGAACATCCCGCCCGCGCACCCGGCGCGCAGCATGTGGGACACCTTCTACCTCGAGCTCGGCCAGCCCGAGACCGTCGTGCTGCGGACGCACACCTCCCCGGTGCAGATCCACCTCATGGAGGACGGGCCGCCGCCCGTCCACGCGGTGATCCCGGGTCGCTGCTACCGCCGGGAGACCGCGGACGCGCGGCACCTGCCGGTCTTCCACCAGTTGGAGGGGCTCGTGGTCGACCGGGGCATCTCCTTCGGCGACCTCGCCGGGACCATCGAGACGTTCACGACGGCGTACTTCGGCCCCGACATCCACTCGCGGCTCCGGCCCGGCTACTTCCCGTTCACCGAGCCCTCCGCGGAGGTGGAGGTCACGTGCACGATCTGCCGTGGCGGGGGCTGCCGGACGTGCTCGTCGACGGGCTGGGTCGAGCTCGCCGGCTGCGGCATGGTGGACCCGGCCGTCTTCGAGGCCGTGGGCATCGACCCGGAGGAGTGGTCCGGGTTCGCCTTCGGATTCGGCATCGACCGGTGCGCGCAGATGCGTCACGTCATCGCGGACATGCGCGTCCTCACCGAGAACGACGTCCGGTTCCTGAGGCTGTTCTGAGATCTTGAAAGCGTGACGCAGGTGACCGCACGAGGGGTGACCCGGCCATGAAGGCCCCGCTCAGCTGGCTGCGCGACTTCGCGCCGTTCGACACGTCCGAGCCCGCCGCGCTCGCAGCGAGCCTCGACGACCTCGGCCTCGTCGTCGAGGGGATGGAGCACGTCGGCGAGGGCCTCGGTGACGTCGTGGTGGCGCTGGTCGAGGGCGTGGACGCCATCGCCGGCGCAGACCGCATCCGGCTGGTCACGGTGGACGCCGGCGCAGGCCCGCTCGAGGTGGTCTGCGGGGCGTGGAACTTCGCGCCGGGCGACCTCGTCCCCCTCGCTCCGGTCGGCGCGGTCCTCCCGGGCGACTTCCGGATCGAGCGCCGCAAGATGAAGGGCGCGACGTCGAACGGGATGCTCTGCTCCGCCCGCGAGCTCCGACTGTCCGACGACCACGAGGGGATCCTCGTGCTGAACGACGTCGAGGGCGCACGCCCGGGCGTCCCGCTCACCGAGGCGCTCGGCGTCGAACCGGACGTCGTCTTCGACATCACGGTCGAGGGCAACCGCCCCGACGCGTGGTCGATCGCCGGCATCGCCCGCGACCTCGCCGGCAGGCTCCGGCTGCCGTTCACGCCGCCGGATCCCGCTCCCGCGCCAGACCTCGGGACGCCGGTCGCTGCGCTCGCCTCGCTCGAGGTCGCGGACGCAGACCTGTGCCCGCGCATGGTGCTCGCCGTCCTCGACGCGGTGCGCGTCGGCCCGTCGCCGCGTTGGCTCGCACGGCGTCTGCTGCTCGCGGGCATGCGCCCCATCAACGACGTGGTCGACGCGTCGAACTACGTGATGCTCGAGCTGGGGCAGCCGACGCACCCCTACGACCTCGACCGCCTGGCGGGTGCGGGGCTGGTCGTCCGGCGGGCGCGGCCGGGCGAGAAGCTCGTCACGCTGGACGGCGTCGAGCGCACCCTCGGGACGCCTGGCCGAGGGCTCGGCGACACGGGCGAGGACTGCCTCATCTGCGACGCCGAGGGGACCGCCGTGGGGATCGGAGGGATCATGGGCGGCGAATCGAGCGAGATCTCCGAGGCGACCACGCGGGTGCTGCTCGAGGCGGCCTACTTCTCGCCGATGGCGATCGCCCGGACCTCCAAGCGGCTCGGGCTGCGAACCGAGGCGTCCGCGCGCTTCGAGCGGGGGTGCGATCCGTGGGGGATCGACCGCGCCGTGGACCGCTTCTGCGAGCTGGTCGGAGCACCGACGGCCACCGGCAAGCTGGACGTGCGCGGCCACGTGCCCTCGCCGGAGCGGCTCGTGGTGTCGTCCCGGCGCGTGCGTGCGGTTCTCGGGGTCGACATCGACGCCGACGAGGCGGCGGCGCTGATCGAGCCGCTCGGCTTCGGCGCCGAGCCGAGAGACGACGGGCTCCTCGTCACCGTCCCGACCAACCGCCCTGACGTCCGCCCGGCGCCGCACGGTGTCGACGACGTCATCGAGGAGATCGCCCGGACCTACGGCTACTCGAGGATCCCGCGTCGCCGGCCGTCGTGGCCGGAGCCGGGCGGGCTCACGCGCTACCAGCGCGAGCGACGCCTGGTCGGCGACGTGTTGTGCGGCGTGGGCGCGCTCGAGGCGTGGACGCCGAGCTTGGTCGACGACGCCGACCACGCGACGATGGGACTCGCCGGCGCCGCCGTCGAGGTGTCGAACCCGATCGCCAACGAGGAGGCGTGGCTCCGCCGCTCGATGCTCCCGGGGCTCGTGCGCGCGCTCGCAAGGAACTTGAACCGGCGGCAGGGCGAGGTCAGGCTCTTCGAGATCGGCGTCGTCTTCTCCCACCCCGACGTCGCGGCCCGCACGGCGCGAGGGGGCGCGTCGGGGTCGGAGACGGTGGTGCTGCCCGCAGAGCGCGAGCTCTGCTCGGTGGTGCTCGCGGGTGATGGCGACGACGCGCGCAGCGCCCTTGGGGCGTGGCGCGTGCTCGTGGACGCGCTGCGGCTCGAGCCGGTCGAGCTCGTCGCGGACGGGTCGGTGCCCGGTCTCCACCCGACGCGCTCTGCGCTGCTGGTGGCGGGGGGCGGCGCGGGGGGCGCCAGGGGCGCGGGCGGCGCGGGGGGCGCGACGATCGGGGCGGTCGGGGAGGTCGACCCCGCGGTCGCCGACGTGCTCGGGTACTCCGCAGACAACGGCCGGATCGGCTGGCTCGAGGTGGACCTCGGGCTGCTGCTCGACCCGTCGGTC
>JAJZMD010000167.1 GCA_021803085.1 Actinomycetes bacterium | reverse complement strand
CGGCGGTCGGTACCGACGGGCTCGACGAGCTGCGCGGAATAGGCCGGCGACTGCGCTGGAGCGGTGCGACCTTTGGTGCCGGCGCAGTGACCCTGGCCGGGCTGCCACCCACCATCGGCTTCGTGTCCGAATGGTTCATCCTCGAAGCCCTCATGCAGCAGTTCCGGCTCCCCGGCCTCGCCCTTCGGTTGGGCCTGGCGGCAGCCGGCGCGTTGGTGGCACTCACGACCGGACTGGCCGCACTGGCGTTCCTGCGCGTCCTGGGGTTGACCTTTCTCGGTCGACCGGCAAGGCCGCCAGAGGAGCATGGTGACGAGGCGGGCGCGTTCGGCAAGGCCGGCTTGGTCACACTCGGGGTCGGGTGTCTCGGACTGGCAGCGGTGAGCCCGTGGGAGGTCCGCTACATCGCCCGGGGACTCGATCCGATCGTCGCCCGGTCGGCCACGCTCCAGGCGCTCAAGTCACCGTGGGTGCTCCAGCCGGTCTTCCATGGCTTCTCGATCCTCTCGCCGTCCTGGCTGTGGGTGGCGATGCCGGTCGCCTTCGCAGGCGTGTTCCTCGGGGCGGTAGCGCTCTCCCGAGGTCGCTACCTCCGCGTTCGCCGGGTTCCCGCCTGGCATTCGGCGACCGCCGGGGTCTCGGGACCCTCAGCGTACTCGGCGTTCGGTTTCGCCAACCCGCTCCGCCACGTGCTCGGCAACGTCCTCGGCACCAGGCGCTCTACGGCACTGGTGCCTGCCGGCCCCGAAGACGACCTCGGAGCACATCTCGCCCACCTCGAAACGCGCACCAGGGTCGTCGAACCGGTCGAGACCTATCTCTATCGTCCGATCCGAGCAGCGGCACTGGGCGTGGCCCGAGTCGCCAAGCGCCTCCAATCGGGCCGGCTCAACGCCTACGTCGCCTACATGTTGTTCGCGCTGCTCGTCGCCCTGGCACTCACGGCGGCGCTCCGATGACGGGGAGGGACGATGGCATCTGACCAACACCGCTCTGAGCCCGGCCCGGGCGGGATGTTCCGCCGGATCCTCGTCGGCTACGACGGCTCCGCCGAGGCGCAGCACGCCCTCCACGTCGCCATCGCCCTTGCCGCCGACTTGCACGGTGACGCCCATGTCCTCCTCGTCGTGCGGCCCCCAGCCCACGCCGAGACGCCCGAGGAGCATGCAATCGCAGCCGAGGCCGAGCGGGCCAACCTCTCGCGCGGGCTCGCAGGGGCCCAGAACCAGACCCAACATCGCTGGGAGGTCTCCACCGAGGTGGTCTACGCCGACGACCCTGCCCTGGCGATCGCTGGCTATGCCGAGGAACACGGCTTTGACCTGGTCGTCGTCGGAGGCCACGGCCGGGAGCAGATGACCCACCGCGGAATCGGCCGGTCCCTCGAAGCGCTGCTGCGCCATCATCCTTGCCCGGTCCTGGTGGTCTAGCCGATGACGCCTTCGCGACCATCCGCGCCAAAGAACCTCGTTCGTTCGGTCGTCAACGTTCGCTCGAGAGGAGGTATCCCATGTTGATCGTCACCGACGGGGCCGTGGACGTACCCGACACGCTCATCGGATCGGCGGTGCTGCGCCGAGTCCCCGGCGAGGTGTGGGCTGGGGAGGCACCGTTCCGCGGCGGCATCGACGAATTCTGGGCACAGCTGCGCAAGGGCGAATACCCGTCGACCACGCCGCCAACGGTCAATGCCCTCACCCAGGCGTACCAGCATCCTGACCTCGTCATCGCCTTACATGTCTCGGGACAACTGAGCGCCACCATGCTCCGAGCCGAAGAGGCAGCGGCCCGAGCCGGACCCGGCGTCGTGGTCGTCGACACCCGATCACTCAGCGTCGGAGCGGGACTTATCGTCGCCGCGGTGTGCCGGGCAAGCGAGAGCCCCAACGCACCCGAGTCGCTCATCGACTTCGCCCGTTCGCTGCCCGAACGACTCCACACGTTCGCACTCGTTCAGGAGTTGGAATCGCTTCGCCGCAGCGACCGCTCCGGGCTGCTCCCCACCGCCCATCTGGCACGCAACCACCCACTGGTCCTCGCCGTTCGGGGACGGGTCGTGGCCTTGGCTCAGCCCAAGCACCGAAGCGGCGCCGTTGGCGAGCTGGCCAAGCACGTGGGTCGCAGCGCTGGGGCAAAACCAGGTGCCTGGGCACTCGGGCACGGCGACGCCACAGATGTCGATGCAGTGGTAGACGAACTCACCCACGCCATCGGCAAGCCACCGGCGTTCTTCACCCGGCTCGACCCAACGGTAGGCGCCCACCTCGGACCCGAGTCGGTCGTCGTCGGGGCGGTCTCCGAGTCGATTGACGTCTAGGGCCGATGGACGCCTTTCGGACCAGGGTCATCGAGGCCGCGAGCGGGACTTCCGCCGAATCGGGTCATCTGGACCTGCTCCCTCGTGACGAAGCAGCCCGGCGCCAGCTCGCGCACCACCTGCAGGAATGCTTCGATCCGCTCTGGTGCGTCGATCAGCTCCAGCGCCAAGGGGAGGCCCGTCGCCGCATCAGGAAACCGCGCCGTGCGGAAGCGACCAGACGCTCCGAAACCTTCGATGCCCCGCCACACCGTCGCACCAGCCATGCCGTCCTCTCGGGCTCGGTTCAAGAGGGCTTCGTGGAGCCCGTGGTGCGCTACCCGGTCGTCCTCGCTGAGGAAGACCATGACTCTCGTCGCGACCTCGGTAACGGGGATGGCACACCTCCCGGGCTCCCTCACACGACACTTGGTCTTGTCAACCACCATAGTGCCGTCTACCAGCCCGGATCGCCCTCGCGCAGGCGAATACCCGATCGCCACAACGCTTTGATAGCACCGACCCCGGCGATGGAGCTCGCCACATGCGCCGGAAGGCTGATGGCTCCTCCCCGAATCCTGCCTGAAACTGGGCATCGATGAAGGACGACCTGATGGTTTCGGCGAGTGATGACGCTCCATGTATCCCGCTCGACCCTGACGTGGACGTTGGATCCAGCGACGGGTCTGACCCCTTGGTCCGCCGTCGACGAGAGCGCCAGGTCCAAGATCATCGTCGTCGCTCTGGGCTGCGGCCGGGCTCTCGGCGCCGTCGGCCGCTACGCGCCCTGCTTGGCCATTCCGACCGAGACCGGGCGGTCCCCTGGGGCACCTTTCTCATCAACATCTCAGGCAGTGCCGTCCTCGGGTTCATCCTCATCCTCCTGATCGAGCAGTTCCCCCGCGGACGCTTGGCCCGACCCGTCATCGGTACTGGGTTCATCGGGGTGCACACGACGTTCTCGACGTTCATGGTTGCGGCGATTCTGCTGATCCGCGACGGCCGTCCAGAGAATGCGGTTGCATACCTGGTCGGCAGTGTCTCCGCCGGCCTGCTGGCGGTGGGGATCGGCATGACCAGCGCCCGGCTCGTACTGCGGACCGAGCGATGGCTGCAAGAGGAGCTCTGATGAAGACCACGACGGACTCGAACTTCACCGGCCGGCCGGCCAAGCGGCTGACGTTTCTGATGTGCGTGCACGACCACGTTCGTCACAACAACCTTGCGATGGAGCTCTTGAAGCGCTCGCGCAAGGCGAAACTCGCCGGAGCCACCGTCTTCGAAGGCGACGAGGGATACGGGGCGTCGGGGCACGTGCACCAGGAACACTTCTTATCCGACGACCGACCGCTCGCAGTCGTCATCATCGACCAAGCCGACAAGATCGACGAATTCCTCGACGCGGTATCCCACCTCCTGGACGACGTGCTCGTCGCCGTCGACGAGATAGAGGTCGTCGACCTATGAGGCCGATCGCACCGTTACCATGACGCTCCACCTTTTTCTGGCCGTCGCCGCGGGCGGCCTGATAGGAGCACCCGCTCGCTACCTGCTCGATCGTGCCATCACCGGCCGGATTGAATCAGACTTGCCGTGGGGACCTTGGCCATCAATGCCACGGGCTCGTTCCGGCTCGGCCTGCTGACCGGACGTGCCCTCGCCGGTCATCTGCCGCCCGCGTCGGCAAGGCACTCCTCGGCGTCGGTTCTGCGGTGCCTACACCACGTTCTCGACGTTCACCTTCGAGACCATCAGGCTTCTCGAAGACGGCCGCTTCCTCGAGGCAGCTGGCAACGTAACTACCAGCGTCACCGTCGGCCTTGGGGCCGCAGCCGGTGGGCTGGCCATCGGCCTGGCACTATGAAGTCTGCCCGGATCACGTCAGCGCCCGGTCGTCGTTTGGCAACTCGGCTTGACGGTCGCGGAGCTGCCGGACGCCCGCGAGCGGGGCGGTCGATCACGGTCGAGCAGGACGGAACAGGGCGGTTGGACCCGAAAGGGCGACCTGACCCTGTTCAAGGCCCGACATCGAGGGTAAGACGGCGATGCACCGCTGATAGGTGGCGTCCGGCCATGGATCCGGCCGGAACCAAGTTTGCTTGGTCGAGCCGCCCTACCGGCTGATGGTTCCTATGGATGGCGCACGGGAGACTGGATCGCCGAGGGCACGGATGGATCATTGGGGTCGCGGTTTGAACGAGGGGTCCGGCGAACGGGCCGACGCAGA
>JAJZMD010000262.1 GCA_021803085.1 Actinomycetes bacterium | reverse complement strand
GGTCGGGTCATGCGGGACAGCCAGACGAACGCCGCGGTGAACACCGCGCCGACGAGTGCGAGGACGAGCTGGCCCGCGGCGGTGTCGTAGGGGGCGAGGTAGCCGCGGTTGAGCAGTGCCAGGCCGACCACCACCGCGGTGGTGGCGCCGACGATGACCCTGACCGAGGTGCGGGTCCGGGCCCGGCCGGCCTCCACCCGAAGGCGCATGGTCGCCTGGTCCCTCGCCGCCTGGGCGAGCGAGCCGAGCAGCTCGCCGAGGCGCTGGGCCTGGTGCTCGGCCGCCAGCACCAAGGCGGCGACCACGAGGTCGCAGGTCGGGTCGGCCACATCCTCGGCAAAGGCCCGCAGCGCCGGTGCCAGCCGCTCGCCGTCGAGGCGCACGGCCAAGGTGGCGACCTCGGCCCGGATGGGGAGGGGGGCGAGGGCAGCGGTGGCGACGATCGCCTGCTCCAGGCCGGCCGCGCCGGCCATCGTGTCGCGTAGCATCTCCGCCCAGCCAGCGACGGCCTCGATGCGCCCCACGGCCGCCTGGTGGCGCCCGGTGCCGGCGAGCAGGCTCGGCGCGCCCCATCCCGCCAGCCCGGCGAGCACGGCGCCCACCGGCCACCCCGTGGCCGCTCCGACCACGACCGCCGCGCCGACCGCCAGCCCGAGGCGCAGGTTCGCCCGCTCGACCCTCGGGCCGAGCGCCCGGCGGGCCGGGCGGGCCGGGCGGGCCAGCTCGGTGCCATGCCAGCCGGCCACGACCAGCACGACGCCCAGGCCCACCCCGGCCCCGCACAGCCCGGCCAGCGCGCTCACGACTCCCACCATCCCTGCGGGCGCTCCAGGAGGACGGGGTCGAAGCCGACCGCCACAAGCTGGTCCAAGGTGTCGTTGCGCATCGGCGCCCCGGGCACGGCGCGCCCGTCGGGGCCGGGCCGGAAGACCTCGTTGGAGACCACCATCGGCCCCTCGGCGTCCACCACCTCGCGCACCGAGGCGACGTGGCGGGACTCGCCGTCGTGGGCGAGGTGGACGACGAAGTGGACGGCGTTCGCGACGAGCAGGTTCGTCGCCTCCAGCGGGAGTCGCTCGGGGGCTTGGACGGCGTAGGTGGCGAGCTTGGAGAACGCGCCCCGGGACGACGAGGCGTGCAGGGTGGCCATCGAGCCGTCGGTCCCCTGGCTCATGGCGTTGAGGAGGGCCAGGACCTCCTCGCCTCTCGCCTCGCCGACGATGACGCGGTCGGGGCTCATGCGAAGCGCCCAGCGGACCAGCTCGGCCAGGCTGACCCCGCCCTCGCCCTCCAGGTTGGGCTCTCGGGCCTCCAAGGCGACGACGTCGGGGTGCAGGTCGCTGAAGCGGTCGAGGCCGAGCTCGAGGGAGTCCTCGATCGTGACGAGGCGCTCCTCGGGTGGGATGTCGGCGGCCACCGCCCGCAAGAGCGTGGTCTTGCCCGCTCCGGTCCCGCCGCAGATGATGCAGGACTTCCTTGCGAGCATCGCTGCGCGGAGGAACTCGCGCAGCGCCAGGTCGAGGGTGCCCATCTTCACGAGGTCGTCCGCGGTGACCCGCAGGTAGCGGTGGCGGCGGATGGAGACCGACGGCCGGGCCGACACCGCCATCAGGGCGAAGAGCCGGGAGCCGTCGGGCAGCTGCAGGGACAGGCGCGGCGAGCCCCGGTCGAAGCGGCGCTCGCCGATCCCGGTGCGCGCCGCCGCGGTGCGCAGCATCTCCTCCAGCTCGGCGTCGCTCTCGGCGATCGGCTCCGCCCGCTCCCGGCGACCGTCCGCGTAGCGGACCCACACCTGGTCGGCTCCGTTGGCGTTGATGTTCTCGATGTCGGGGTCGTCCAAGAGCCGCTGCAGGCGGTTGAGCCGGAACAGGGCATCGAAGACCGCCCGAGACACCTCGTCCTCCTCGGCCGCCGACAGCAGCCCCACCCGGTCTCGCAGCGCGTCCTTCGCGCGGCACTCCAGGGCCTCGGCGATCAGCTGACGGCCGAGCGCCTGCTCGTCGGCCGCAGCAAGCGCCCCTCGTCCCTGAGCGGCGAGGTCGCGCTCTCGCTCCGACAGCGCGGCGAGCACCTCGGTGCGAAGCTCGGCCACGAGCGCCGCGTCCGCGCTCATGGCGCCGCCCCTTCGGGGGTGCGCCCGTTGGCCGACGACAGCAGCGTCGCGGCCCGCCGGCTCCGCCATGCCCGGGCGCGCCACAGCACCGACGGCGTCGCCTCCGCTGGGGCCATCGGCTCGGGCGCTCCTACGAGGGCTGCGGTCGGCGCCCCGGACCGCTCGGCAGCGAGGCGGTCCGCCAGCGTCCTCGCTGCCCGCACGAGTGGCGCCATGCGCAGCTCCCGAAACGAGGCGGGCACCGACAGGAGCACCTCGGCAGCCCTCGGGTCCCACGCCACGTGCGAGAGGATCTCGGCGCAGAGGGCGTCGGCGATCTCCTCGTCGGGGTAGGGGCCGTCGCCCACGATCACCAGCCCGAGCCGACCCGGAGGCGCGGGGCGGCGCTCCAGCCACGTGGCGATGGCCTGCAGGTCGGCGATGCGGGGACGGGCGACCAGCACCGACCGCTCGGCCCCTTCCCATAGCGCCAGCGCGGCAGAGCCGGGGTCGAGGCGCCCGCAGTCCACCACCACGTCGGCCTGAAGCTCGCCCAAGCGAGAAAGGAGCGGCCCGAGCAGTCCGAGGGCGCTTGCGGCCTCCTCGGCCGAGGCCGGCCCGGCGAGCACCGCCCGCCCAGCCGCCATCTGTTGGCAGTGCTCCCAGATCATCTGCGGGTCCCCGCCCCGGCGTGCCGCCGCGGCGAGGGAGACGAGACCCGGCTCCTCTGGCCAGCCGGCCCTGGCGGCGAGGGTCCCGCCGGCCGGGTCTGCCTCGACGAGCAGCACCCGCCGCCGGTCGGGCCAGGTGGCCGCCAGCGCGGCTGAGAGCGTCGTCACCGCGCACGAGCGGACCGAGCCCAACGCCACCTCGCCCACCTCAGCCGCCCACCTCGATCACGCTGGCCTGGCCGGCGGCCGCAAGTGAGGCCACCTCCCCGGCGTCGCGCTTTGCCACCTGGAGCGAGAGCACCGTCGGGTTGCTCGTGTCGGCCGGCGCGGCGTCGACGGCGAGGACGGTTGCAGCGATCGGGCTGCCGCTCGTCACGCCCGCTGTGCTGCTCCCCGCCGACGGCGAGGCGACCGGGACGACCTGCACCCGGTCGCCGGGGGCCACATCGGGTGGGTAGGCGCCGGGCTTGAGGCCGACGGCCACCTCGTCGAAGCCCGCACCGACTGTCGGCACGGCACCCACCTCCGAGGTGGTCAACAGCGCCCCCGCCACGAGCGCCACCGCGGCGCGCCGGCCGACCACGCCCTCTTCCTGGTCGACCGGGACGACCGCCAGGCCGCTCCCGGTCGACACCCGGGCCGAGCGCAGGTCGCCGGCCGAGAGGACCTGGCCGGCTGCGACCGGCTGGGACAGCACCAGCACCTCCTCACGGCTGCCGAGGTGCAGCGAGGCATCCGCGAAGGCCAGCGCGCAGCCGAGCACGAGCAGGACGCCCACTACCACGAGCGGCAGCTGGCGACGCCGGCCGGTGCCTCGCGCCCCGGCCGGCCGGGCGCGTCCCTCCGCTCGTCGGCCGTTCGTGGTGGGTGCTGCAGCCGTCGTGGTCGCCATCGCTGGCCCTTTCCTCAGTCGCCTCCCGCCGTCGGGGTGTTGATCGCCTGGGACTCGGTCACCGTCACCGGGACCGTCGAGCCCGGGCCGGCCTGGACACCGAGGCTCCCGCCACCCGCTGCGCCGCTTGCCGTCCAGGTGACCGACCAGTAGATGGTCGCCGTCACCGCGAACGAGCCCGCCTGCGGCCAGACATAGGAACAGTCCGTCGTGGCGCTCGGATCAGACGCCGAGTACGGGGTGCCCGGCCCGTCACAGGCGACGCTGTGGCCATCGCCCATGTCCCAGACGACCTTGGTCGGCGTGGCCGTCGCCGTCGTCGTCACGCCCCCTGCCGAGGCCGACGCGCTGACGGGGTGCCAGCCGGTGGGGTCGACCCACAGCCACGTCGCCACCCCCACCAACTGCGGGCTGCCGTCCGGCGGGGCCATCTCGACCTGCGGCGAAGACAGCCCGAGGTGCTTCACCGCCTGCTGGGCCACCACGACCGGGCTCGTCTGGACCACGACCGCCGCCGGCGGGGTCGCGCCCGACACCCAGAACGGCGGCATGGGGTCGATCGCGCCGGGCCCCGAGCACACCGGGAACACCCACTGGCCCGGCTGCGGACCACCGACCCCGAGCGTCGCCGTCGCCGACGCGCCCCCTGCTGAGTAGGTACAGCCGTAGGGCTGGTTCGGGTTCGGCTTCCCTGGCGGCGGGGTGCTGTTTCCCGCCGTTGCCCAGCGCGAGTGCACCGGAGGCGTCCAGTAGATGTGGTCGGCCTGGATCGTGAGCTGACCCCCCGACGCCTGAACGGCAGCGGAGTTGTTCTGGCCGTCGCCATCAGCGGCCCACGCTCGACCTGGCCAGACCAACACGGGGCCGACCGACGCCAACACAGCGACGGCGGTCAGGATCCAGGCGCGCATTTCCCATCCGTCACGGTCTGCTTGGAGACCTTCCAGGTCCCACCGGAACGCACCAAGGTCGCGGTCACCCCGTCGTTCTCCGGCGAGGTGATCGGCGGCACCGGCTTCCCAGTCGCCTTGTAGACCAGCTCGGTGGCGCTGTAAGCGCAGTCGACGACCGTCGCCGAGTTCGACGAGACCGCTGAAACCTTCGGGTGAAGCGTCGTCGGCCCTCTGCCGACGATTCCTTGGCGTTGGTCAGCCAGGAGGTTGGCCTTCACGCTCTGGAGCTCGGGGTCGACCATCGTGGCTGCCAGCTGAGGATTCTCGGGGTTCGCGTCCGCCAGCGCATGCTCGAAGGCCACCCATGCCGCGCGGTAAGCGGCGAGCACCGCAGCCTGCGACGGGTCACTCGACGAAGGCGACCTCGACGTTGAGGTCGACGGTGCCGTACTGGGTCGGGTGGACGTGTCCGGCGACGCCGACGGGCCATCGCTACAAGCAGCGAGGAGCACCGCACTGGCAGCCAGGAACGTCGTGGACACGAGCAGGCGGGCTCCGGTGTCGACTCGGCGCTGCCTCTCTCCACCTCGCCCGGCTCGGCCCAGCCTCATGTGTGACCGCCTTCACCTGCGCTACATCGTCCTCGACTACGAAGCCGGTACACCGGTGGCGGCGGGAAGAACCCGGGTCACGTCGCCAGACAAAGAACCCCAGCGACACGGAGACACCGACCCACCGGAAACGCTAAGCCCGGAGGTGGCCGCGCGCCTGCTGGGGTGACCCGTAGTAGTGGCACTACCAGGTAAGGGGTAGCCTTCCTGTATGCGGACCGCGGTGTCCGACCCCGCAGCAGCCCGGCGGGCTGAGCTCGCCGCCTTTCTTCGAGCCCGCCGCGCTGACGTCCGCCCCGAGGCACTCGGAATCGACCCCTTACCCGGCCGGCGCAACACTCCCGGGCTGCGGCGTGAGGAACTGGCCGCGGCCGCCGGGGTCAGCGTCGGGTGGTACACGTGGCTCGAACAAGGACGCCCCGCCGACCCGAGCCCCCAAGTCATCGATGCACTCGCCCGAGCACTGCAGCTCGACCCCGAATCGCACCGCCACCTCCGACGCCTCGCCGGGCTCGCCGTGCCCGAGATCAACCACATGACCAACGGCGTCGGCCCGCAGCTCACCCGGCTCCTCGACACCCTCGAGCCCGCCCCCGCCTGCCTCATCGACCTGCACTTCGACTTCGTCTCCTGGAACCGCCCCTTCACAACCATCTGGGCTCCGCAAGCGCTGCCCGCCGATCGCTGCAACTTGATGTGGCTCTACTTCGCCAAAGGCACTGCCGCCTGCATGAGCGTCGGCTGGGAGGAACGCGGCCGTCGACTCCTCGGCCAGTTCCGCGCCGCCGCAGCTGAGCACCCCGCAGACGCCCGCTTCGCCGAGCTCGTCGACGCGCTGACGAACGAAAGCGACCGATTCGCCGCCAGATGGGCCGACAACCGCGTCGAGAAAGCACTCACCGGCCAGATCGCCGTCCGCCGACCACCGGTCGGGATCATCCGCCTCGACGTCACCGAGCTGACGGTCGCCGCGCAGCCGTCGCTCACGCTGTGCATTCAGGTCCCCAGCCGCCCCTCCGACGGCAAGAAGCTTCGCCAGATCACGTGAGCCCCGTCTGAGGTTTCGGATGGTGAGCTGGGGACTTCCCGCCGCTTGCATCTCTTTGAAGGTGATTGCCTCACGACGCACGCGCAGGTTAGATGCCCGGCTGACAGAACAGAGCACTGGGGCGCGCCACCCGAGTCCAGGCCGGCACGACGAGAGGGTTGCCGGGGTCGGCATGCATCATCTCGACCTAGATGTACAGAGCCCACGTATCCCCATCGTGATTACCGGCAAGATGGCAAGAGTCTGCCTGCGCAGCCCGACCGGCGCCTGTCTACGCCCAAGCGATGCCCGGATTGGCGGATCCGCCCGGCTCGACCTTCGGGGAGAAAATCCAGTGCCCGATCGGGTTGGGGCGGACCTCGTAGACGATTTCGACTCGTTTGAGTGAGGAACCCGCGAACCAACCTGCCAGGGCCCCTCCAGCCGCGGCGATCAAGGCCACGAAGCCGTTGTTCGACGTCGCCCCGAGCGCGCCTCCGCCGAGGCCGGTCAGGATGGCACCCTCAACCGCTGAGTCGACGAGCTTGCTGATCTCGCCGTTGAGTAGGTCGTACCCGAACTGCTGGGCGAGGACGAACAGATCGTTCAACGCCGCTTGGTGATCGTCTCGGTCGAGGGTCACATCGAGCGTCACGTTGCCCCACTGATCGGTGGTGACCTGGTGAGCCTGGACCGGGGCGAGCGACTCGAGGAGGGAGTTCGAGTCAAGGATTCTGTGCTGCCACCGGACCGTTGGGGTGAGATGGAGGACTGCCCTGAAACTGCTCATGTGTGCCTCTGATTCAGGTAGGGGCGGTCCCTTCGATCGCCTTCACCCTCGTCAGGGTAGGTGGCCAGTGCTGGCTTCCGGGGCCCTTTCAACCGGGGGATGTAAACTTGCTCCGATGGCCCGTCCCGCTACCCCTGCTCGTGCCACGAAGGCCCTGGTGGCGGAGCTACGCGCCCAGGGGGTGGACTGCTCGTCGCGCCGTCTGGAGGATTGGCGCCGTGTGGGGCTCATCCCGCGGGGCCGTCGGCGTTCGCTCGGCCGTGGGCGGGGTACCGAGGTCGTCTATCCCGACGACATGGCGGAGCGCTGTCGGCGGGTGGCGGAGCGGATGCGACGGGGCCAGCCCTGGCAGGTGGTCGCGTTGTCGCTGTTCGCAGCCGGCGCCGAGCTGCCCGAGGAGACCGTTCGGGCCGCCTACCGCTGGGCGCTGACGATCGAGCCGTCGGGAGACGAAGACGAGCTGGACGCGGCCGAGCGCGGCGTTGACCAGTTGCTCTCGACGGCGGCCGGGCGGCGACTCCGAGCGCTGGTCACCTCCCACGTGAAGCGATCCGGGGTGGCCCCAGGCGAGCCGCCGAGCGCCGTGGCCGACGGCGTGCTCACGAACCTGTTGCTCGTCCAGCTCGGCGGCGAGGTCGCCGACGATACGGCGATGATCGAGCTGCTGGCCGGCATTGGGCTACCGATCGCCGAGCTGCCGCCCGACGAGCAGGTCCGGACGGCCCGGTTCATGGATGCCGTACTGGGCGCCTTCTCGATGGAAGAGCTCATCGGGATCGCCGAGGATGCCCCCCTGGAGGACCTGCGGGGCGCGGTTCCCGTTGTTGTCCAGCTGCTGGAGGTCGTGCCCGGCGAGCTTCGAGCGCTGATTCCGCAGCCGGTGGCCGAGCTGCTGCCGGTGCTACTCGCTCCGCTCGTCGTCCAGTTGGGGCGCGTCGCCGCCGCGATGCTGGCCGACTCCCACGCGCCCGACCGCCCGGCAGCCGCGTCCCTGTCGCAGGCGCCTGCGACGATGGAGCCGATGCCGCTCCCCCGCCCTCACCGATCGTCCGCCCAGACCGCCTCGAGGCGGGCCCGCTCCGCCTGACCCGCCGGATCTTCGCTCGCTCCTGCATCGACTGGACGCTTCGCCGGCCACACCTCGTCGGGGCCCTGCCGGCCGCCCTCGCCACACGCTTCCTCGCCCTCGGCTGGCTAGCGCGTGGCGGCGACCGGGGGGCTTGACACGCGCCCACCTCGGCTACAACTGGTACCTTGAGGAGTGGCTTCCCGCAGCACCCGCGCGTGACCCGGCTGGCTGAAACCCGTCGACCGGCGATGCCGACCCCAGGGTCCCACGAAGGAAGCCGGCAGACCGGTCGATAGCGGTTGCGGCGTCGGGAAATAGATCGCGCATGGCATAGAAGCCATGGATCATCCCGTCGAATCGGAGCACGGTCGTCTCGACACCCACGGATTGCAGCCGCCTGCCGTAGGCCTCCCCTTCGTCTCGGAGAGGGTCGAGGTCGGCGGTGATGACCAGCGTCGGCGGCAGTCCCTCGAGCGCCTCATCATGGGCCCGCAGCGGGGCGGCCCGCGGATCGTCCCGCCGCCACATTCGCCTGTCGCGGAGTACGCTAAACCTCACGCAGACTTGGAAGACAGCGAGTGACACTCTCGATGACGACTGGGACGGGATTGGCCGAGCGCATCGGAATCGTTGCCTGCTCGGCAGAGGGAGCGGCGTTGTGTTACCGCACGTTCTGCGCCGAGGCGGCCGCCATACTGGGACCGTACGCCCACCCCGATGTTTGCCTCCACGGCCGCTCCCTGGCCTGTTACGTCGAGCTTCTCGATCAAGGTGACTGGGAAGGCGTCGCCGGTCTGATGCTGTCTTCGGCGGAGGCTCTTGCCCGAGCCGGCGCAGACCTGTTGGTGTGCCCCGACAACACGATCCACCAGGCATTGCCGCTGCTCCGGCACCGGTCGCCGCTGCCGTGGCTGCACATCGCTGACGTCGTCGCTGACGAAGCAACCCGTCGCGGCTACACCCGACTCGGGATCCTCGGGACTCAGTGGTTGATGGAGGGCTCCGTCTATTCGACCGTCCTCGGGAGTCGAGGTGTCAGTGCGCTCATCCCGCAACTGGATGACCGAGGTGCCATACACACCGTCATCATGGACGAACTCGTTCATGGTCTTGTCCGTCAGGAATCGCTGCAGCGATGCCAGGATGCGGTCCTCCGGCTGAGTGACCTCGGCTGCGAAGCCGTGGTGCTCGGCTGCACCGAGCTGCCGCTCCTTCTGAACGACGCCAACACGCCGCTGCCGACCCTCGACTCAACGCGACTTCTCGCTCGCGCAGCAGCGGTAGCGACCTGCGGGCTGCCCCACCACGTGCCACCAACCCCGGCCTGATCTTGGGCGCTGAGCTCCGGCGCCGGCCCCACGGCCGCTGGTGCAGAGAGCGGTGACGGCGGTGGGCGTTGTAGGGCCATGACAATGGCACTGGGCGCACCGGTGCTCGGTTGGCTACGTTGCTGGTCACCGGGTCCGGGGTTCCCGGGAGAACGCGGGTAGGACAGGCCGAGACCCCACTATGGGCTTCGAGCCCGCCGTTGTAGTTGAAACTGAACGACCGGCACCGGCAGCGACTCGACGGGGTTGGGCTCGTCTCCTGCGCCGATCGGCGATGTCGATTTCTACCGGCCACGAAGAACCGACCACCTGGGTGGCGTCATCCACGGGGTCCCGGATCGCTGCCTGAACTGGGTGGATCGACTCTCGGCACCCACACCGCTCTGGCGAGGATGGTACGAGCCGACCCAAGGCCCTCCCGGGCTGCGTCGTCACCCTCGCTTGCTGTAGAGGCGGAGCGCGAGTGGCGCGAACACCACCGTGATAGCGCCGGTGGCGACGAGGGACCAGATCACGGGGCCACCGGCTCCGCCGGTGTTGTTCATGAGGGCTCGGGATGCGCTGGCGAGGTGGCTGACCGGGTTGGCGTCGACGAAGGCCTGGAGCCAGCCGGGCATGGTGCGGGCTGGGACGAAGACGTTGCTGGCGAAGGTGAGAGGGAACACGACGACACTGGCCAGGCTCATGACGGTGGCCGAGTCGAGGATCACCAAGGCGACCGCGGTCCACACCCAGGATAAGGAGACCCCGAAGGCGACGACGAGGGCCATCGCGGAGAGGGCACCGGCCGCCCCGCCGCCGGGTCGGTAGCCGATCGCTACGCCGAGCGTGGCGACGATGCCGGCGGCGAGAAGGTAGCGCCCGGCGTCACTGACCAGGCCGCCGACAACGAACGCTCCCCGCCAGACCGGCAAGGATCGAAAGCGATCGAACACCCCGGTGCTCAGGTCGTCGGCAAGTCGGGCGCCCCCGTACATGGTGACGATGGTGACGCCCATGACCATCGTCCCGGGCACGAGGAGCGTGAGGTAGTGGCGGGGTGATCCACCGAGCGCACCGCCGAAGAGGTAGGTGAAAAGGATCGTGAGGAGCGCGGGGACGGCGGTCACGTCCACGAGCTGCTTGGGCTCGTGCTTGATCTTCAGCATCGCTCGCCACCCGAAGGCGACCGACGCCGCCAGCGCGCCGGGCCGCCGGGGCGGGGCGCCGGGCGCGAACAACGCATCCGGGCGCCAGTCCTCTTGGACGGGGGAGGCGGCGACGGAAGCCGTCGTCACTGGTGTGCATCCTCCTCGTCGGTCGAAGACCCGGCACCGGGCCGGCCGGTGAGAGCCAGGAAGGCCTCGTCCAAGCTGGCGTGGCCGAGGGTGACTGTGGCCACGGCGACCTGGGCCCTCGACAGCTCGGTCATGGCCCGGCCGACCAGCGCCCCAAGCTCGGTCGGCTCCACCTCCGGCGAGAGGCGGACGGACAGGGCGTGCGGATCGGGGAGGAGGTGGACCACCGTGCCCAGGGCGGCGCCGAGCACCGCCTGTGCCTCGGGTCTCTGCCGGCGATCGAGGACCCGGACGTGGAGGCCGCCCGAGCCGACCTTGGCCTTGAGCTGGGCGCTCGTCCCCTCGGCCACGATCAGGCCCCCGTCGATGACCGCGACGTGCTCGGCCAGCTGATCGGCCTCCTCGAGGTACTGGGTGGTGAGCAGCACCGTCGTCCCGGCCGCGGCGATCTCACGCACGAGCTCCCACACCTGGGCGCGGCTGTGGGGGTCCAGCCCGGTGGTCGGCTCGTCCAAGAACAACAGCTCGGGGGTCACGACCAGGCTGGCGGCGATGTCGAGCCGCCGGCGCATCCCACCGGAGTAGCCGCGCACCGGCCGGCGCGCCGCGTCGCTCAACTCGAAGAGCTCTGCCAGCACCTCTGCCCGTCGCCGCGCCGCGCGTCGAGACAGCCCGCGGAGCCGGCCGAGCAGGAGCAGGTTCTCCTGCCCGGTCAGACCCTCGTCCAGCGAGGCGAGCTGGCCGGTGAGCGCGATCTTCGTCCGGACCGCATCGGCCTCGGCGACCACGTCGTGGCCGAGGATCCGAGCGGTGCCTCCGTCGGGTCTCACCAACGTGGCAAGGATCCGCAGGGTGGTCGTCTTGCCCGCCCCGTTGGGGCCGAGGAACCCGAACACCTCGCCCCGCCGGACCACGAGGTCGAGCCCGGCGAGCGCCTGGAGCTTGCCGTAGCGCTTCACGAGACCGTGGACCTCGATGGCGGGCCCATCGCCGGCCGTCACTACCATCTCGAGCTCCGCCCTTCCGGTGAGCAGCCTGCGGCCCGGCCCAGTTGGCGATCGAGCATGCGCCTTCCGTCCCGGGCTCGGCGAGCACCTGGGCGGCCGGACGTTCGTGCGGGAGCAGTACCGAGCATCGCGACCAGCGTCGCAGCACCCGCGGCAGGCGTCTTGGAGAAATGTTCCACACCCCGTGGTCAGCGCTGCGGACATCGCCACCAGCGCTCACGGGGTTCAGGTCACCCAGCGAACGCGGTGCTCCCAGCAGCCCAGGCGACCTCGTCGACCGCGAGGAACGGCGCGCCGGCCACAGCCGCGGGCGTCACCCCGGCAAAAGCCACGACGTCTCGGTGAAGGTGAGACTGGTCGACGTAGCCGCCGTCAGCGGCCACCGAAGCGGCGCTCTGCCCGGCGGCGAGACGGTGCGCCGCGTGGTCGAAACGGACGAGCTGCGCAGCCCGCTTGGGAGTGAGGCCGATCTGGGACCGGAACCGGGTCCACAGACGCTTGCGGCTCCAGCCGACCTCGCTCGCCAGGCGCTCGACCCGAACCCGCCCTCGGGCGACCACCATCTGCTGCCACACGAAGGCGACCTCCGGGTCCACAACACGACCGGCGTCGAGACGTCGGGCCAGCGCGGTCTCCGCGACCGCAAACCGCTCCTCCCACGACCCCGCGGCACGCAACCGCTCCTGGGTTCGCTCAGCATCTCGCCCCCACACATCGTCGAGGGCGGCCACCGTCCCGCCGAGCTCCGCCGACGAACCCAGGGCGGCATGCGCGGCCAGCGGCGAGAGCCGAACCTGGAGGCACTCCATGCTCCCGGCCAACCCCCGCCCTCGGACGCCGCCGGGCGCGAGCCCGGCGACGATACGCGCTCGTTGGCGCCGACCGGCGCTGTCTTCGACAACGAGCGGGTTGTCGCCAAGGTCGAAGAGCACCGTGACGGCCGGATGCGGGACCAGCGCCACCTCGGCCAGGTCATTCGCCCGATCACTGAACCCGGCCATCAGGACACCCGGCAGGCGGCTCGGCTCTGACGGGACCGCGATGTCCCACGACGGCAAACCACTGCGAGCTGGTTCGGCGGCACGCACGCCGTCATGTTACGAACCATCACCGACAACGGGGCCGCAGCCCACCCTTTCCCACCACACGTCCTGACACTCGACCGCGCCGTGCCAGATCCCCGCCAGAAGCACGCCGCATCGAGATCGGGGCGTTCAGCCCGCAGCGGCAGTGGCCGTGGCGAACTCCAGCAGCAACCTCCCCGTCGTCTCGGGGTCCTCCATCATCGGCGTATGCCCCACACCCGGCAGCACCTCGACCCGGGCGCCGGGAACGCATTCATAGGAGCGAGCCGACGAGGCGCGCCACCGGCCGTCGTCGGCGCCGAACACCACCAGGAGCGGGAGACCCAGGGCACGCAACCGGTCGGGAAGACTTCGCTCGTCGAGGTAGTCGACCGGGGCCCGCAGAGCGTTCACGAACTCCCGGTGCGTCATCCGCAGGACATGGGCGATCCAGGCATCGGGGATCTCCACCGGACGCACGAAACCGCCCCGGGCGGCCTTGCGCACAGCATCCTTCGTTCGCAGGCTCCACAACACCCGTCCAGGGACCCTCGTGAGCAACAGCCTCACTGCCAGCGGCTCAGGGAACTTGTCGGAGAGACCAGGACCGAAGTCCAGCAACGCCACGGCGGCTACCGCCTCGGGGCGCTGCTCGGCAAAGGCGGTGGCAACCGTGCAGCCCGAGGAATGTCCGATGACCACCACCCGGCTCACTCCGATCCTGTCAAGTGCGGCGGCGACCCGGCGGGCCTGGGACGAGACGTCGTGGCCACCTGGAGGCCTCACCGACCCGTGCTCCCCCGACAGGTCGACCCGCAGCACGCGAAAGGTGCTCGCCAGCAGCGGCACGACCGGGTCCCAGCAATACGTCGACGCGGCGGCGTTGCCGACCAACAGGACGGCGGGAGCCTCCTGCTTGCCATCCTCCACCAACCGGACATCGCCGTCGACACGGCGAGCCGACCAGCAACCGGCGACCGAATCGCCCGCAGTGTTCTCTCTCACTTCGCCTACGCACCTGTCTTCCCGTGGGCCACGACGACCAGAATCACCAGGTTCGGTCGAACCGTCTTGGACGAATGTTCCTCCTCTTCGGTGACGTCGCCCACTGACTCGTCGGTGATCTGGGCGCGGCCACAAGAGCCCGGGCATCCGGTAGCTGCAGTAGGTTCGGTCGAAGCATCGTCGACACCTCCTGGCGCGACCGGATGCAGTTAGCCCGTAGTGACACGCGCCGTGCGCGTCAGGCCGGGCCAACTGCACGCCGCGCCCCGGTCGGTCAACAACCTGGCCGCCCGAAGTCCCACGGGCCCTACGGCTATCTAGGCGCGGACGAAGCGTCTTAGGGTGCGCCTTGCGGCTGGGAGAGGCTGGCCGGCGTCGAACTCCAATGCCGAGATCTCGCGGATCATGGCGGCGAGCAGCTGGGCGGCAGCCGGGGCGTCGTTCCATCCCATCGCCTCCAGGTCCGGGATGCCGGCTTCGGCGAGGCGCTCACGTCGTGCCGCCATTGACGCTTGGCCGGCTGGGTCGGACCGGACTTCGAAGGAGAGGGCCTTGACGCCACGGTTTTCGAGCGAGGCGTCGAGGTAAGTCTCGGCCACTCGGTACAGTCGTTCAGAGCCCGGCCGCAGCCCGGCTACCGCCTCAGCGATAGCCGCTTCGACGCGGGCGTGGAAGCGCTCGTGCATGGCATCGACGAATGCGGCGCGGTCCTTGAAGTGGACATAGAACGTCCCCTTCGCCAGCCCGGCCCGCTCCACGACCATGTTCACGCTGACGCCCGCCAGCCCATGCTCCTCTGCGAGGGCGGCACCGGCGTCGAGCAGGGCCTCGCGGGTCTGCGACGCCCCGGAAGACCGCTTGTCCTCAGTCATTGGCCCAGTGTACGCCTCGGTGACCGACCGGTCGGTCACCGTGCTAGCGTCCGCGCCGTGCTCACTATCTCCACCTCTCTCGGGCAGGTTGCCTACGACTCGAAAGGAAGCGGCGCCCCGGTGGTTTTCCTCGCGAGCGGAGGGCATGACGCCCATGATTTCGACGAGCTCCGTCAGCGACTCCCGGGCCGATTTCGCAGCATCGCGATCGACTGGCCAGGCCACGGCGATTCCCCCGCCTGGCGGGATCCCCCGGGGGAGGTGCAGCTCACCCGGATGGTGGAGGAGGTCATCGACGCTCTGTGCCCAACCGGCGCGGTGCTGGTCGGCAACTCGATCGGCGGCAACGTTTCAGCCCGGCTGGCGAGCACTCGATCGGACCTCGTCAAGGGTCTGATGATCATCGACAGCTCGGGCTTCGAGCGGCCTCTCGGGCATGCCGGGCGTGCCTTCTGCACGCTGATGAGCCACCCCGGGTTCGTCCGGGCGATCTACCCGCTGTTCTCGAAGCTCTACATGCGCGCGAGGACCGACGCCGATCGTCGTGCCCGCGCGTCGGCGATCGCCCTCACCCGAACCGAAAACGGGGCACGTGCCTTGGGTGCGATGTGGCAGAGCTTCAAGCTGCCCAGCCACGATCTCCGCTCCCGAGCATCCAGCATCGCCGCGCCAACGGTGCTCGTCTGGGGGCGCCACGATCCGATCGTGGCGCCCAAGTGCGGAAGAGCAGCCAACGAGCTCATCGCCGGCTCGAAGCTCGTCCTCGTCGACAGCGGCCACGCGCCGCAAACCACGATCCCTGACGCGGTCGCAGCGCAACTCATCGCGCTCCTCGACGTCGCATTCCCAGACGGCGACCCAGGTGAGCTGAGCGAGCCCCCGTTCCTCAGCAGAAAGGACCACCAGCCATGAGAACGGCACTCATCCCTACGGTCGACACCGAGCCGCGCACGGACACGGTCAGCGACCTGGCGCGGGCACGCGCTCGAAAGCGTTCGCCTCGGCCTGCGGTGCGGGCAATGGCGAACACGACCTCCCCGGCGTACTCGGGCATGCGAGCAACGAGCAGTGCAGCGCCCTGGGCTCGCCATCGCTCCACTCCATCGGCCAGCGCGTGTCGCGGAAGCCGGTGCCGCTCGTCTCTTAGCGGCAGGCGTCGACGTCGACGCGGAGCCGCTCCGCCAAGGCTACCCATCCTGATTCGGTGATCTTCACGACCCGCCTGGAGGCGCGGAGCACCCATCCGAGCTCGACGAACCGGGTCAGCAGTGCAGCGCCGAGCCAGCCGGCGAGGTGGGGGCGCTGCTCGGACCAGTCGATGCAGTAGCGGGTGAGCGGCCGGCGCGTCGGCGGGTCGAGCGCGACACCGAGCGCGCCGAGCCGGGACCTGCCGTCGGCGGTCAGCAGGTAGGTGCGGGCTCGCCCGGCACCGAGCACGGGGTCGCTCCCCTCACCCGCCTCTTGGACATGGAGGGCGCCGGTGGCCACGAGCCCGTCGAGGAGGGCGACGCCGAGGCGTCCGGCGAGGTGGTCGTAGCAGGTGCGCGCCCGGCGGATCGCCTCGGCGTGGGTTGCCTGGGAGAGCGAGCGGACCTGCTGGTGCGGGGCGAGGTGGGCGAGGGCCTCGAGGGCAGCGGCGACCTCGGGAGCGGCCAGCCGGAAGTACCGGTGACGACCGGAGGACTCGACGGTGACGAGCCCGCCCTCGACGAGGCGTCCGAGGTGGCCCGACGCGGTCGAGGGTGCCACCTTGGCTTCGGCGGCCAACGTGGTGGCGGCGAGCGCCCGCCCATCCGCCAGCGCCATGAGCACCGCCGCCCTGGCCGGCTCGCCCATGAGCGCAGCCACGGAAGCGATATCGGCGTCCCCGGGCACACCACGACCCTAGCGCCGGCACACTTCGGCCCTCCCCGAAGCATTGGGGAACCACCATGGCCGCCATGTCCGACACGGCAGCCGGCGAACTCTCGTCGACCCGCGACGGCGCTCGATCGACGACCTGGCCGCTCGTCGCCATCTGCGCTGGCTACTTCATGGTCATCTTGGACACGACGGTGGTCAACGTCGCCCTGCCCGCGCTGTCCCGGGGCTTGCACGCCTCGACGACCGGGTTGCAGTGGATCGTCGACGGCTACAGCCTGGCCTTCGCTGCCCTGTTGCTGTCCGGCGGGGCCCTCGCCGACCGGCGCGGCGCCAAGGCCGTCTTCTGTGCCGGCGTCGCGGTCTTCACGCTCTGCTCGGCCGTCGCCGGCACCGCGAGCTCGACGGCGATGCTCATCGCGGCACGCGCCACCCAGGGCTTCGGCGCGGCGCTGGCCGTGCCCGCATCCCTCTCCCTCCTCCAAGCCACCTACACCGACCAGCGAGCCAGGCGGCGCGCCTTTGGGATCTGGGGCGGAATCGCGGGTATCGCAGCCGGTGCCGGGCCCGTCCTCGGCGGCGCCCTCGTCTCAACATTCGGGTGGCGCAGCGTGTTCTTCGTGAACGTCCCCGTCGGTGTCGCCGGACTCCTGCTCGCCGCCAGGGTCCTGCCCTCGGTGGCACGCCGACCCCACGGTGCCGACCCCGCCGGCCAGGCCGCCGCCTGCGCAGCGTTGACCGGGCTCACCGTCGCCCTCATCGACGCCGGCTCCGCCGGCTGGAGCGCTCCCGTGGTCCTCGGCGGCCTCGCCGCCTTCCTCGTCGCCGGCACGGTGTTCATCCACCTCGAGCACCGGACGGCACGCCCGATGCTGCCCCTCGGGATGTTCACCTCCCGCCAGCTCTCCGCCGCGACCACCGTCGGCCTGTTGCTCAACTTCGGCTTCTACGGCGAACTGTTCGTCATCACCCTCTACCTCCAACAGCACCTCAGCCTCAGTCCACTCCTCGCCGGGATCGCCCTCCTCCCCCAGATGGCGATGGCCGTCGTCGGCTCCACGGCATCAGGGATCGTCATGGCCCGCACCGGCCCACGCCTACCCATGCTGGCCGGCCTCCTCGTCGGCGCGGCCGGCCTGTTCTCTCTCACCGCGCCCGGCGCCCACGGCCCCTACGTCGTCCTCGTCGTCCCCTTCCTCGCCGTCGGACTCGGTATGTCCTTCACCATGCCGGCCGCCACCGCCGCGGTCATGGAAGCCGCCCCCACCGAGCGCGCCGGGCTCGCCTCCGGCACCCTCAATGCCGCCCGCCAAGTCGGCGGCGTCCTCGGCGTCGCCCTCCTCGGGACCCTCGTCACCCAGCCGCGGCACTTCGTCACCGGCTTGCACCTCGACATGGCCATCGCCGGCGCCGCATTCCTCCTCGGCGCCGTCCTCAGCCTCTGGAGCACCTGACGAGACAAGCACGCCGCCGTCCACCCCGGCGCGTCGGCTTCAGATCAGTGGTCCCGTCACCGGCATCGTGCCACCCCTGCCTCGTCCGCGGGCGCGACTCCGTTGAGTAGTGCATCTGCCCGGGGCATGCCCTGTGCAGCCCTATGCAGCAGGCCCGCGGCTGGCGGCCAGCTCGCGAAAGCGCAGCGTACGGGCCGCTCGCGCTCGCGCCACCCTGCACATGCTGCATACGCACGGGCTGGGTAGGTCCCCACAAACTGTCCCCAGAAACACAGAAGCCGCCGACCAAACGTGCTGGTCAGCGGCCTGTGCGTACGCAACGAGGCGCCAAAAACGCCCGTACTTGGTGGCGGGGGGTCTGTAGCGATCCGGGGAGCCCGGGCCTCAGGAGTGACGAAGTCGCTGGTAGGCGGGCCGTGCATATGCAGCCGCACGTGCGGTGCACTACTCAATGTCGACGCCCCGCGGTCGGAGTCCCCACAAACGCGGCACCCTCGCGGGACTGCCCTCGACCTTCGGGTTCGTGCCCGCCGCCGTCGCCGCGTTCACTGGTCCCCGAAGACCCGCCCGCGGCGGCGCATCCAGTGCCCGCCCCGTTCAGTGCTGCTGGTTGCAGTCAGCAACCGGAGAGCTCATTCGCTGTGCGCTCTTCAGGTACCGGCGCACCGGCCCGTGGATGAGGCTCATGCAGGGGCCGGCGCGACGCGAGGCGACCGCCCTACTGCGAGCTGTTCGCAGGAGCGGTACGGTGGCGAGTCGTGGACCAAGCAGAGCCCCAGACGACCCGTCCTGCGCGAGCCGGCGGCCCGGCGGCCACGCCCGATCCCCGCCTGGCCCGGCATTTCCGACTGCGCGATCTCGTCCCACTCTCGGTGTCGAGCGTGGGGCCGATGTTCTCGGTGGCGGCCACCGGCGGGGTGATGGCGGCCCAGGCCGGCTGGTGGACGTTGCCGGCGATCGCGATCCTGGCGGTCCCCTTCGTCACCTCGAGCTTCGTATTCCGGCTGCTCAACCGCCACTTTCCCCATGCCGGCGCCTCCTATCACTGGTCGGCACGTGTCGTCGGTCGGGGTGTCTCTCGCTACCAGGCTTGGATCTTGATCCTCGCCTACTTCCTCTCCATCCCCCCGATCGCCATCCCCGCCGGCTCCTACACCTTCCAGCTCCTATTCCCCCACGCCCGCCCCTCGACCCCGCTCTCGCTCGGCTTCAGCGTGTTCTGGCTGTGCTTCGCGGCTTTGCCGCTCCTCCTCGGGGCCAGGCCCACCGCCCGGATCACCCAGGCCTTCTTCGCCGTCGAGCTCGTCTCGCTGGCGGTTTTCGCCGTCCTCGGGGTCACCCGGCTACCTCACCTCGAGGTCCCGGTCCACTTCGGCGCACCGCCCATCGGGGGGATCCTCATCGTGGCGGTGATCGCCGCCACCATCCTCGACGGCTGGGAGATCGACAGCTACGCCGCCGAAGAATCGGTCCGGCCACGAGCCGACCCGGGGATCGGCGGCATCGTAGGGGCCATCGGGGCGCTTGTGTTCTACGCCGCCCTCTACCCCCTCATGCTGGCCGAGACCCCGATGCACTCCCTCGCCGGCTCCGTCGACCCCTTGGCGGTGTGGGCGCAGCGGCTCGTGCCCGGCGCACCCTGGCTGATGCTCGTGCCCGTGCTGGCCTCGACGGCTGGAGGGTTGTGGCTTACGAGCTACATCCTCACGCGCTCGCTGTACGCGATGAGCCGGGAGAACCTGCTGTCCCGGCGGCTCGCCACCCTCAACCGTCGCCACGTGCCGTCGACGGCCGTGGTCGTAGTGCTCGGCAGCGCCATGGTGGTGGTCATGCTGCAGCTGCTCGTCACGTCCCTCACCTCGTTCTTCAGCCTGGTCCTCGCAGCCGCCGGGTTCTTCTTGCTGGCCGAGTTCTTCCTCGACTCGGTCACCGCCGTCGTGTTCCTGACCGTCGGCCACCGCCGGCTTCCCGACGTGGCGCTCCAGCCGCACGCACACCGCGTGCTCAGCGTCGCGGCTGTTGCCTCGAGCGTCATGATGGGCGGCTTGCTCGTCGCCTTCTTCGTCTACGGCCCCCGTGCCATCGGCGACGGCATCGACCAGGCCCTTGGCGTGCTGCTCGGCATCGGCGTACTCTTCGCGTGGAGGACGAGGCGCCGGCAGCTGAGGCCGTACGTGTTGGCCGACGACGAGCGGCGCGCTCCGACCCTTGCCGGCGTGACCCGGACCGACCGCACGTCGTAAGGAAGCCCATGCAACGTCGGTGCTGGTGGTGCCGCGAGACGGTTGGATATCGCCCGTAGGCGACGGCGCCATCGATCCCGAGCACCGCGGCCATCGGCCACCCGATGAAGAGGTCTTCGAGACCGGGCGACATGATCCGAAGCATCCCCGCGTGCTCGAAGAAGTGGGTGACCATGATTGCGACGGCGCGAGCGCCCAGATGGAGAACGCCGCCACAGTGGCAGTGGTTCACCGAGCCTCGGTGGCCGCCTGCAGGCGCTGGGTCTCACGGGCCTCGGCCTGGTGGCCCTGTTTGCGGCGGGCGAGGTCTTTGCGCTCGCGGCGCACTTGGCGTTGACGCTCGCTCGGCATCTTTGGGCCTGCTCCGGCGCTACGGCGAGCCTGTGACGTAATCGCGTGGGTTCTCGGTCGAGCCGTTCACCCGTACCTCGAAATGCAGGTGAGGCCCCGTGGAGTCCCCGGTCGAGCCGACGAAGCCGATCACCTGGCCCTGGGCGACGCCTTGTCCCTGGGAAACGGCGATCTGCGACTGGTGGGCGTAGCCCGTTACGATGCCGCCGCCGTGGTCGATCAGCACAAAGTTGCCGTAGCCGCTCTCCCAGCCGGCGTAGATGACCTGCCCAGCGCTGGCGGCGTGGATCGGCGTGCCCGTGGGGTCGGCGATATCGATGCCGGGGTGGAAGCCGCCCCAGCGTGGTCCGTACTCCGAGGTGACCGTGCCCTGGAGCGGCCAGGTGAGGCCGGTCGAGTGCGCACCGGCTGATGGGGTGGTGCCTCCGCCGGCCGGCAGGCCGGAGGCGGTGTTTTGGGCGATGACGGCGGCGACCTGGCTCTGCTGTGCGGCGAGGTCGGCGCTCTCGGCGCTGAACTGGGCGACGCGTGCTTGCAGCGTCGCGTGTGCCGCCTGCTGAGTGGCAGCGGCCTCTTGGGCGGCGAGCGCGGCTTGGTTGGCTGCTTGGGCTCGGGTGGTAGCGGCAGCGGCGGCGGCCTGGGCCTGGTGCTCGGTCGCCTGCAGGTCGGCGCGCTGTGCCGCAAGCACGTGCTGGAGCTGGTGGAGACGGTCGACGGTGTCGCTGACGTTCCCCATGGCGATGCTGCGGTACTCGGCCCTGACCACTGCTTGCTCGGCGTTTGAGGCGAACAGCGAGTCGATGCTGGCACTGGTGGAGCCCTCCATGTAGGCCGCGACGGCTTGTCGCCGCAGAAGGTCCCGTTCGGCGGCCGTGCGGTGCGTGGTCCTCTGCAGCTCGGCCGTCTTGGTTGCCAGCTGCTGTTGTGCGACGGCGACCTGAGCCTCGGCGTCGGCGAGCTGGCTATTGGCGGCGCCCGCGGCCGTGCTCTGTTGCGATGCGATCGCATCGAGGCGGCTGACGTCGGCCTGCACCTGGGCGTCGGAGGTCTGGGCGGCGGCGAGCTGTTGGCGGAGCTGCGTCTGCTCGGCCTGCAGTCGTTGGGCTGTGCTCTGAGGGTCGCCGTTGGCAACGGCCTGCCTGGGTACCACCACGATCACCACCGCGATGGCCGTCGCTCCGAGCAGCCAGGCGCTCCTTGCACGTGCTGTTCTCGCGCGGCAGGGCGGGATCATCGACGACTGAGTGTAGTAGCAGTGTAGGTACACGGGAGAATTCAGTGGACTCGAGGGGCTGACTGGGCGGCTCTCGCTCCCCCACGAGCGCTCCATCACGTAGGCGCCCGGGAAGAGGCGCAGTCGGAGATGGTGCGGGGTGCTCCGGCCCGGTGGCCTGCTCGTTGGCTATGACTCGCTGGCGATGCCGGCAAGCGCGCTCCTCCACCGGATGGAATGTGCAGAGCACCGCCTCCTATTGTGACGGCCGAGGATGGCGCGCAAGACCTTCGGGGCGTTACCCATCGAGAGCCCGCATGTCCGTCTGGAGTGGCCGGCCTGGTGCCACGCTTACGAGCGACGCCGACGTCGTGATGCAGCGGCGCCCTGTGTTGCGGGACTGTCGTGGCCAATCGTGCGCGGTGCTGGCCGATCGCCGTGCCCTATCCCACGATGAGGGCGACGACGACGTCTGCCAGAAGGGCGGCGGCACTCGCGACGATGGTGAGGCGCCAGCCGTGGCTCGTGTGCCGCGAGACGGCCCGCAGGGGGAAGAGCAGTTGGCGGGCGAGGGTGTAGGCGGCCATGGCGCCGGCGAACAGCTCGGCATGGCCTACCGGGGCGTTCCAGGCGACCGCCAGCGCGGCGATGCCGATGGCGAGCGCTGCGGTCGATTCGAAGAGCTGCACCGGCACCCGCCGCGCCCAGAGCCGACGGTCCGATGACCACAGGCCCCAGCGCGACGCCGTGGGGCGCCCCACGCAGCAGCCGCCGAAGAAGCAGCCGTAGCGGCCGATCGTCATCCCGAACAACAAGCCGGGCGCGCTCAGGTCGAGGACCGTCCCAAGCGGCAGCCCGGCGATCTGGGTGCCGGCGGCGAGGGCGGCACCCGCGCCGAGGACGAATCCTTGGATGCAGGCCCCGGAGAGCAGCTCACGCATGCTCCGCTCGCCCGTCGCGTAGTGGCCGATGGCGTAGTAGGCCTTGGCAGCGAGCAAGCCGATGGCGGCGGCGACAAGGGAGACCACCTCGACCCGCGCCACCGCCAGGTGGAGGTGGCGGGCGAGGAGGCCCTGGACGACCAGGCCGACCACGGCGCCGATGCCGACGAGAGCCGGCCAGGCGCCGAAGCGAGCACCGGGGGCTCGGACCTGGATGATCGGGGCGTAGGCCGTCGTGCCTGACGCCGAGGCGGGTGCGACCTTCGGTCGGGGCGGACGTGACCGCGGGGCTTGGGCCCCGAGGAGCACGGCGGTCGTCTCCCATGTGCCCGGGTTGATGTCTCGGATGCGCGTGGTGACCGAGACGGGTCCAGCGCCTGGTGGGATCTCCAGGGTCTCCTCGACGCTGAAGCGGTCCCGAGGTCCCGGCTTTCGCTTGCAGTCGGCTCGACGGCCGCTGAAGCGAACGGTGGCCGGCCCAGAGACGTTGGCCGCCTGGGGGTCGAACCAGTAGGTGAGACCGAGCGCCTGCGCTCCGGTCTCTGCGAGGGTCTCCCAGTCGAATCGCTCGACTCGAAGGCCGGAGCTCGCTTCGCTCGATCGGATCCCGGCGGTGCGGCTGATGCGGAGCGCGTCGGTTCTCTTCCCTGCGTTCATCGGGTGGGCTCCTCGGCGGGGACCGGCGCTGGTGCGTCGGGAGCGGGTCGCGCATCGAGGGGACGGTCGGCCTTCGAGAGGGCTAGTTCCACGAGCAGCCGATCGGCGTCGCTGAGCGGTGCCGCGTAACGGCGGGCCCGGCGGAAGAAGAACAGCACGAGCCCGCCGCCGGCGATGGCCGTTCCCGCCAGCGGCAGCACCCACACGAGGACGTCGCCCCCCGAGCTCGGTGGGCGCAGCAGGATCCGCGGCCCGTAGCGCGAGACGAGGAAGTCGAGGATCTGCTGCTCGCTCTGACCCTTCTCGACCGCTCCGCGGATGTAGTGGTCGACGGCGACCGCAGAGGGGATGGTGGAGTCGGCGACCGAGACGTCGGGGCAGCTCGGGCACCGGACGATGCTGGCGATCTGCGCGGTGCGCTCGGTGACGGTCTCGGGTCCGGGGCGTGGGACCGACGAGAAGACGAGCCCACCGGCGAGGACCGTCGCCGGGAGCGCCCACCGGAGCGTCTCGCGCGCTCGCCGCCGCCGATGGGCGACCTGCTGATCGTGGCCGTCGGCTCCCTGTGGGGCGGACGGAGTCTCGACAGCCTGCTGGGAGGGTTCCGGCTCGACGGCCATCGGCTTGGGCTTGGGCCCGGTGCTCGCCACAGGCACCGTCACAGGGGCGCGCGGGCGAGGCCAGGCGGCGAGCAGCGTCCCGAGCGCGACCACGCCGGCGCCGATCCACAGCCACGCGATGAGCGGTTGGACGATCACCCCGATGGTGGCGGGGCCGCCGGGGCGTTGGGGAGGGGAGACGAAGGTGAGGTAGACGTCGTCGACGAGGGTGCTCGAGATGGCCGGGGTGCTGACCCCCAGGGTGTCGGGGGCGTACTGGCTGACCGCCGGGTGCAAGATGCGCGGCGCCTGATCGACGCGCACGAGGGCCTCCATGGCGGTCCGGTTCGGCCGGGTGATGTCGGAGGTGCCGAGGTAGGTGATGGTGTGCCCGTCGAAACGGGCTGAGTGGCCGACAGCCAGGGTGACCTGGCCTCGGTGGCCGAAGGAGAGGCTGGCGGCGACGGCGACGGCGACGGCGACGATGCCAAGGTGCACGACCATGCCGCCGTTGGTGCGTCCGAGGAGGCCCGAGCGAAGCGGTTCGCCCTGGCGTCGGGCGCTTCGCAGCCCGAGTGCCAGCTGGCGCAGCGCCGAGGCGGCGGCGAAGCCGCCCAGGGCGAACACGACAAGAGGGGTCGTGGTGCGGATGCCCGCCGCGAGGCAGACCGTGACGACGAGGGCAGCGGTCCAGGCCGGTCCGACGAGCCGTTTGCCGAGCACCTGGCTCGACGCCTTGCGCCAGGGCAACAGCGGCGCCAGACCCATCAGGAACAGAAGGGCGATGACGATCGGGAAGGTCATCGTGTCGAAGTACGGGCTCCCGACGGTGGCCTGTTGCCCGCTCACGGCTTCGAGGACGAGCGGGAAGACGGTGCCAAGGAGGACGACGAAGGCGAAGGCGGCGAAGGCGAGGTTGTTGACGAGGAAGGCCCCTTCGCGCGAGGCGGGATGGTCGATGCCGCCGAAGGACCGCAGCCGGCTGCCGCGCCAGGCGATGAGGACGACCCCGCCCAGCACGACGGCGACGAAGAGGCCGAGGAACAGCGGACCGATCGAGGACACCGAGAAGGAGTGGACGGACTGCAGCACGCCCGACCGGGTGAGGAAGGTGCCGAAGATGGTGAGGGAGAAGGTGGAGAGAAGGAGGGAGAGGTTCCACACCCGCAGTAGCCCGCGGCGCTCTTGCACCACGACCGAGTGCAGGTAGGCGGTGGCCGTCAGCCAGGGCAGGAGCGAGGCGTTCTCGACGGGGTCCCACGCCCAGAACCCGCCCCAGCCGAGCACCTCGTAGGACCACCACATCCCGAGCACGATGCCGACCGAGAGTGACCCCCAGGCGAACAGCGTCCAGCGGCGGGTGATCGTGAGCCAGTCCTCGTCGAGGCGTCCAGTGAGGAGGGCGGCGGCGGCGAAGGCGAAGGGGACGGTGAAGCCGACGAAGCCGAGGTAGAGGAAGACCGGGTGGATGGCGACGAGGGCGTTGTCCTGCAGGAGCGGGTTCGGCCCAGCCCCATTCGTGGGGATCGGGCCGGCGAACCGGCCGAAGGGGTCGGCCGGGCCGAGCATGAGTAAGAAGAAGAAGGCGGCGACCGCCAGGCCGACGAGGGTCGCCCAGGCGACGACCGGATCGGCGGCCTTGCGCCGGAACCGAAAGGACAGGGCGGCGAGGTAGCCGGCGAGGATCAGCCCCCACAGCAGGATCGATCCTTGCAGGGCGGACCACATGCCGGTCACGTCGTAGAGGAGCGGGGTCTGCCTGCTGTTGTTCTCCGCCACGTACGCGAGAGAGAAGTCGTGGGTCAAGAACCCGTGGACCATGGCGGCGGTCGCCGTCACGGCACCGACCAGGACGAGCACGGTGTAGGGCTGCCCGTGGCGGAGCGCCGCGGGACGGCGACGGGCAAGCCCGGCGCCGAGCGTGACGATGCCGGCCACGGCCGCGGCGAAACCCAGGAGGATCCCGGCATGGCCGAGCGCGGCGTTCACCGCCGCCCCTCCCCCAGGCACGTGCCCGGGCACGGCGCCGAGCAGGACCCGGGCATCGCCGCGCATCGACGACCCGTCAGGGCACGGTGGTGCCAGCGCGGTTCAGCCATGGCTCAGCGGCCGCTCGGGGCTTGGCGGAACCCGGGGCCCTGACGTTCGATCGGTCGGCTGCCGCCGGAGAGCTGGGTGAGCACCGAGGAGAGCGTCGTCGGTCCGACGGCGCCGACGAGGTGGGCGACCACGGTGCCAGAAGGCGAGATCACGAAGGTCTCCGGCACGCCGGTCACCCCGTAGTCGAGGGCCGTCGCGCCACCGGGGTCCATGACGTTGGGAAACGTGATCTTGTACTCGGCGTCGAAGGCTCTGGCTTCTGACGCGCTATCGGCGTAGACGATGCCCAGCAGGTGCAGGCCGGTTCCCGACCAGCGCTTGTAGAACGACTCGAGGTTGGTCGCCTCTT
>JAJZMD010000027.1 GCA_021803085.1 Actinomycetes bacterium | reverse complement strand
GCTGCGCGAGCTCGCGCCGGAGCACCTCCAGGACGAGATCTTCACTGCGTACATGGCCGAACCGCAGTACCTGATGGCGCACTGCCTCACCGAGCCCAGGGGAGCGTCGGACCGCTGGCTCCCCTACAACGTGCCGGAGGCGGCCATGGAAACGCGCGCCGTGCACGAGGACGGTCACTGGCGGATCGACGGCCGCAAGCAGTTCATCTCCAACGGCCTCGACGCCAGCCTGTACATCGTCTACGCGAACACCGACCCCTCGGTCGGCATCCTCGAGGGGACGAGCAGCTTCGTCGTCCCCCGCTCGACGCCCGGTCTGGAGGTGACGCGGTGCAACGAGACCGTCGGCGGACGGTACATGAACAACGGCGAGATCGTGCTCGACGACTGCCGCGTCCCCGACGACCACCTGCTCGCGCACAACAACGCGATGCGGATGGCACGCACGTACTTCCGCCCGGGCAAGATCATCGTCGCCGCCAAGAACCTCGGCGTCGGCGTCGCCGCGTTCGACGACACGTCGGTCTTCGTGCAGGAACGCGTCCAGGGCGGGAGATTGATCATCAAGCACCAGGCCGTGGCTCTGCGCCTGGCCGCCATGGCGATGAAGCTGGAGGCGGTGAGCGCGCTCCTCCATCGGGCTGCGGTCGCAGTGGACAACGACGAGCCCGATGCGGACGCCCTCTGCGACATGGTCAAGGTCTTCGCCTCCCAGGAGATCGTCCAGGTGTGCCAGCACGCCGTCGAGCTCCACGGCGGGTACGGAGCCATGCTCGAGGTAGGGGTCGAGAAGTACATGCGGGACGCCTCGGTGTTCCTCCACGTCGACGCGACGAGCGACGTGGCGAGCTTCAAGATCGTGAAGGAGCTCTTCCCGGCGACCGCGGGGAGGTACGCGGGACCGGAGTAGTTCGGACGGGGGACCGGGGCGGCCGCGGACGACCGACTGCCCTTGGCGGAATCGTGGGGGCGAAGTCGCACGCGCAACGAGGCGCGAGGTCGCGGGCCGACCTCCTATGGGCCGGCTGCCGTCGGCGGGTCCTTTCCCGGCGCGCCGTTGCCCCTTCCCGGGCCGACCTCTTTGTGCGACGCAGCATTCGCGGGAGCCGGCGCCCCCGCCCTCCTCTCAGGGAGGCCACGGGCATTCGCGGGAGCCGGCGCCCCCGCCCTCCTCCCGGGGTCGCGTGCGGCTCCCTTCGCCCGAAGGAGCCCCGCCTTGCGGTCGCGCACCGTCTTCTCCCGGTGACAGTCGTAACAGCGGGGCTTCACGTTGGAAAGCGACGTCGGTCCTGTGTGCGCGACCGGGTCGTCGTGGTCGTTCTGGAGGTTCCAGCTCCGTCCACAATCGATGCACGCCCTGCCAGTGAAGGAAGGCGCGGGTCCGAGCTCGAGGGCAGTCCGAAGCTCCGCTGTGTACTTCCGCCCGACGTGGCAGATCTTCTGGATGTCCACCCCGTCGTGAAGGACGACCTTCAAGAACGCGTCCTTCGAGAGCTGTTTCGCGAGCTCGACAGGGATCGGTCCGCCGCCGACCAGGTGGCAGGGCTCGCCCTCGTGGGCGTGACCACGCCGCCAGGCGAACAGGTCGCAGACGATGACGAGGTCGGTCGCGCCCTTCGCAGCGCTGCCGCCGTCAGACACCAGCACGAGCGCGTCGGCGGCGTGGGCCTCGAACCGCTCGGCCGCCCCGCCCTGCATCGCCGTCCGCCGGAGCCGAGCTGCCTCGCGTTCGATCCGGGTCACGAAGGGGATCCCGGTCTCTGGCGGCAATGCGCCGTCGAAGCAGACCATCCCGAGGCCGTCTTTCCAGTGTCGGAAGCGTCGGGACGCCACCTGCCGGCGGTGGAGGGCTGTGACCGGGATCGAGGCCAGCCGCCGCCCCCTTGCCTCGTCACGGAGCGTCGTGAGGTCACCTGCCTTCGCGGCTTCCAACAGGGCGGCTTCTTCACCGGGGAGCTCCGCGACGACCTTGGTGATCTCGGCGGCCTGGAGGATCGAGACCTCGCCCGCCAGTAGGGCGTCTCTGGTCGCCCGGCAGCCTTCCAGAGAGGCTGCCGTCGCAAGGGCGTCTCTCGCCTGACGCCGGGTCGTCCCGGCCTGGCGGGCCACCCAGTGCGCGGGATCCGCGACGCCCGCCTTCCTGTGGGCGTCGCAGGCGACCGCCCGCGCGCCTGCCAGGAGCCGTGCCGCCGCGCATGCCTTCTCGACTCGCGCGAGCTCCTCTGCGAGCCGGGTGCAGTCGGCAGGCGAGTAGCAGCTGGGCTCGAAGCCCTTCAGCTCTCGTCGCAGAACGCCGATCGTCTCCAAGAGGAGCCTGCGATCTCCCATGGCCAAAGGATTGCACCCGGCTGTGACAACGCCGCCGGGCGGGAGGGTCGGCGTCGACGCCCGTGCGCCGGGGGCAGGCGAGCGCCCGGGGCGAGCGTCAGGCCGAGACGTGCCGCAGGTGGGCGCCCACCAGGTCGTCGGCACGGATCCGCGCGTCCGCCTCCGCTCGCGCCGTCTCCTCCAGCAGCGCGTCGGGGTCAAGACCGGCGCGAACGATCGCATGCCGCCCGCCGTTGTGGATCCAACGTGTGAGCTGCGCTGCGTCGACCTCCGGGTGGAACTGGACGCCGAGGTGCGGGCCCACCGTGAATGCCTGGACACCGATCTCGTTCCGGGCGAGGAGGTGCGCGTCGCCGGGCAGCACGCACCGGTCGCGGTGGAACTGGAACCATGGGCCCGAGCCGATCGCGACGGCAAGAGCGGTCTCGGACCCGGGGGCGTCGGCGGCGACGACCGGGTCCACCGTCACCCATCCGATCTCGTACGCCGGCGCTCGCTCGACCCCGCCGCCGAGCGCCGCAGAGAGCAGCTGGGCGCCGAAGCAGATCCCGAGCACCGGCAACCGCACACCCCTCAGCCAGTCGACCTCGGCCACGATCCAGTCGCGGTTCTCGTAGACCGAGGCGCTCGACCCCAGGACCACGAGGTGGTCGTAGCCGCCCGGGTCGGGAAGGGGCCCTTCCGACGGGTAGAGGCAGGTGTCGACGGCAGCGCCGAGCGCCGCGAACGCGTCGCCGACGAGGCCGGGCGAGTCCTCCTCGTCATGACGGACGACCAGGACACGCATCGGCGCACTGTACCGAGCCGCTCGGGGGCTCGGGCGCCCAGGCCGGGGCGGGGGGCTCGGGCGCGCCGGGGGCTCGGGCGCCCAGGCCGGTGCGGTGGGCTGGGGGCGCCCAGGCCGGGGCGGGGGGTGTGCGGGCGGACAAGTCAGCCGCGCTCGCGCCGCCACGCCTCCTCTGCGCGTGAGGCCACCTCGTGGACGTCGAGGCCGGTGGCCGCCGCGACCCGGGCGAGGTCCTCGGCCTCGGCCTTCGCCCTCGTCAGCCCCACCTTCATCTGCACCGAGTGACCTTCGACCTGGACCCCCACGATGTGGCGGGACTCGGGCCACCGCTCCCCGCGCACGGCGCGCACGCCGAAGCTGCCCGTCGTCCGGCGCACGACGTCCGCAAGGGCTTCGGCGCGCGCGGGCTCGCAGAGCACGTGCACCGTGTGCCCGGGACGCCCCTTCTTCATCACCACCGGAGTGACCCAGGCGTCGAGCGCGCCTGCGTCGAGCAGCGCGGCGAGCGCGACGGCGAGCTGCTCGCCGGTCGCGTCGTCGAGGTTCGCCGCGAGCACCGTGACCGGCTGCCCGGGGCCGGTCTCCTCGCCCGCCGCGTCGCCCAGGACCACCTGCGTGCAGTTCGGGAGCGTGGCGAGCTCCGCCGCGCCGGCACCGTAGCCCGAGGCGCGGACCGTCATCGCCGGCATCGCGCCCGTAAGTGCCGGTGACGCGAGCGCCCGAAGGAGCGCCGCGCCGGTCGGCGTCGTGAGCTCGAGCGGCACCGGCCGGCCGTAGGTGGGGAAGCCCTCGAGCAGTCTGAGGACTGCGGGGGACGGGTTCGGAAGCGTGCCGTGGGCGGCGCGGACGGTCCCGGTGCCGAGCGCCACCGCGGAGACCGCCACGGTGTCCACGCCGAGCACCTCGAGGGCCGCAGCGGTGCCGACCACGTCGACGAGCGCGTCGTGGCCCCCGACCTCGTGAAAGTGGACGTCATCGGGGTCCGTCCGGTGGAGCAGTCCCTCGACGCCGGCGAGCGCCGCGAAGGTGGCGAGCGCTCGCCGTTCCACGCGGGCCGGCAACGCTGCCGCGCGCACGGCCGCCGCGATCTCGGCGTGGCTCCGGTCACGGCGGGCCTCGTCGGTCGCTTCGTCGACGTGCACGAGTGCGCGCGTGCAGGCGATGCCGCCGCGCAGCACCTGTTCGAATCGGAGCTCCCATCCGCCGACGGGCAGCCGTTCGAGGAGTGCTGCGACCTCAGCTTCGTCGGCGCCCGCGTCGAGAAGGCTGCCGAGCGCCATGTCACCGGCGATGCCTGCGAAGCAGTGGAACCACGCGATGCGGGTCATCGCAGCAGGCGTGCGACCGCGCACGCCGCGCCGTAGCCGTTGTCGATCCCGACCACGGTGACCCCTGCGGCGCAGGTCGCGAGCATCGCGAGCAGGGCGGTCACCCCCTCGA
>JAJZMD010000230.1 GCA_021803085.1 Actinomycetes bacterium | reverse complement strand
GGATCGAATCGTTTAACGGCCGCATGCGTGACGAGCACCTCAACGGACTGCTCTTCGATTCCCTGCTCGAGGCGAAGGTCCTCACCGAGGACTGGCGCATCGACTACAACGAGAACCGGCCTTCTCATGGGGTCAGGGGACTGTGGCGTGACGTGGCATAGGACCGTCGTGTAGGTCAGGGCGCCCGGCTTCTCTTGGGCTGTTGCAGACGTGGTGTCACAGGGTGCTGGTAGTCCTGTGGCGTCCGGCTGCCGGTCATGGGAGGGCGCGATGCGGGCGTTCATGGTCAAGCTGCCGTCGGGTGTCCGCTACTGGACGGTGGTCGACGATGCGCTGGTGATCGTCGGTGACGCGGACGCCTACTTGCGGCACCTGCGTTTCGGCCGGGACGCCGCGGAGCTGACGACTAAGTCCTATGCGGGGGCCATCGCTCTGTTCTTTCGCTGGTGCGATCTGCGCGGCTTGGACTGGCAGGCCGGTGTGGAGCACATCGGGTTGTTCATGACGTGGCTGAGACACGCCGCCGTGGCGCCGTCAACGTCAGGTGATGGGGAGGGGACGGGAGAGTTGCTGGTCGGCCCCGGGGCCCGGCCGGTGCGCGCCGCCCGGCGGGTCAACGTGGTGCTGACCGCGGTGCGCGGCATGGTCACCCACGCGGTCGCCTCCGGCGCGGCACCGGCCGGGTTGGTGCCGTTGGTCTACGAGGTGGCGGACGAGACCGACCTGCCCGAGGAGGCACGCCGAGAGGATGGCCGCATCCCGTGGCGGCTGCGGGCCCGTCACCGCTTGCACGAGCCCGATCCGGCGGTGAACCGGGCGTCTGATGACGACATCGTGGCCTTGCTGGGGGCGTGCCGGTCGGCACGGGACCGGCTCATCGTGTTGCTCATGGCCCGCGCCGGGTTGCGTCGGGGAGAGGTGTGCGGGCTGCGGCGAAGCGATGTCCATCCCGCAGCCGAGTCTTCTGCCCTGCGCTGCGAGGTGGAGGGACCCCATCTGCACGTGTCCCGGCGTGACAACCCCAACCAGGCGTGGGCGAAGTCCCGCCGGAGCCGGGTCGTGCCGCTCGATGGCCTGGTGGTGCGGGCGTTGGACACCTACGAGCTCGAGCGGGCTGGCCACCTTGACGGTTCGGAAAGCGACTTCCTGGTGGTGAACCTGTTCCGTCGCCCGCTCGGCGCTCCGGTTCGCCCCGACGCCGTCAACGAGTTGCTGCGGGCCTGCTCGCGCCGAGCCGGACTGGAGGTGGCCGTCGCGCCGCACCAGCTGCGTCACGCGTTCGGGAGCAACGTCGCCGACGCCGGAGGAGCGCTGGACGTGATCGCCGATCTGCTCGGGCACCGCTCGGTTACCTCCTCGCAGGTGTACCTGCATCCCGACCCGGCCCGGCTGCGCCGGGCGGTCGACGCGGTCGGGACCCCTCGGACGCCGGGAAGCGTCCAACAATGAGCCCGTCGTCGCTGGCGGTCGGGTTGACCTCGGTGTCGGTGCACCCAGCACCCCTCGTCGAGGGAGACGCTCGACCGGCGAGGATCATGGCGATTGTCGACGAGGCGTTCCTGGCCGAGATGGGCTGGGATTCCGAGCGAGCCGTGTTGTTCCCGCCGGAAGGGCATCGCCTGGTGGTCCGGCCGGTGTGCCAGGTGGATGGGTGCTCGACGACGGCCACCAACGCCCGACGGATCTGCTTCTCCTGCCAAGCTCGCCTCGCCGCCGCGGGCCTGGGCGACGACCAGGTGGGCCTGCTCGCCCCGCCCGGCAGGTCGCGCCGGGCACCAGCAACCTGTGTGGTGGCCGGCTGCGCCCGCGAGCGAGTCTCGGGTCCCGCCGGGCTGTGCAGGGCCCATGACGACCAGCGCCGCTGCCTCGGCGTCGAGATCGACGCGTTCGTGGCCCACCCCGACACGGCGGGCCTACCCGCCTTGCGGGCTTGTCTGGTGGCGGCCTGCCCCCGCCAGCGCCGCCACTCAAGCGGCTGTTACTGCGAGGCCCACCAGCTCCGGTTGCGTCACGCACGCCGGGCCGACCCGGCCCTCGACGAGCTGCGATGGCGGCAGACCGAGCCGGCGGTCGGCCTCGGCGGCCAGGTGAGCCTGCGCGGCTTGGATCCCCTCGTCCTGGCCCAGGTCTTGTTCGGCCTCCAGCAACGTTGTCTCATCGAACGGGTCCAGACCAAAGAAGCCGACCTGCGGGCCGTGATCGACGACCTGCGTCGCCAGCAGGTGAGCTCGCTTGACGAATACGTGATCCCCGAGCAGGCCAACCTCGGCTTTGTGGGCCTCGCCCACTCTCTCGCCTCTTACGCCCGCCGGGCGCTCGCCACCCCCGAGAGCGAAGTCACCGGCGACGACTGGGACCTGAGGGTCTTCGGGCACACCGGCACGCTGTCGTTCGGCCCGATCAGCCAGCTGTGGTTGCGTGAGCTCTCCAAATCGTGGGCCGCCGACGACCTGCCGAGGAGGCGGATCCGCCCCGGACGGCACACCAGCGGCGGGCTCGCAGTGCGCCACCACATCGGCTGCGTGGTCATGCTGTCGGAATCCCTCCGCCTGCGCCCCGACCAAGGTGAGCGGCCCGGCGAGCTCGGCCGGGCCGACATGGAGGCATTCTTGAACCGCCTTGCCTACCTCGTGTCGGTCGGCCGGATCAGCACGGATGCCCGCATCCGCGCCACCCGTGAGGTCCGGGCGGTGTTGAACAGGACGCGGGCCATGGGGCTTACCCGCCCGGGGCGGGTCGCCGCCGGGCTCGGCGAGGACTTCGCCATCCACCGCGACGACGTGCCCGACAAGCCCGAGTCGGCCAAGCTCGGACGGGACCTGCCTGCCGAGATCCTCACCCAGCTGTGCGCGCAGCTCGACCGGATCGCCTCGCCCGAGACGCGAACCGGCATCGAGCTGGCCATCGACACCGGCCGGCGTCCCGAAGAGATATGCGATCTCCCATTCGACTGCCTGGCCCGTGACGACGACGGCCTCGCCGTGCTGGTCTTCGACAACCACAAGGCGAACCGGCTCGGGCGGCGCCTGCCCATCGCCCAGACCACCGCCCAGGTGATCGTCTCCCAACAATCCAGGGTCGCTGCCCGCTTTCCGGCTACGCCGCCCGGCGAGCTGAAGCTGCTGCCCACCGACCGGCGCAACCCCGACGGACGTCATTCGATCACCGCGTTCAGCCTGAGCTTCGCCCATCGCGAATGGGTCAACCGGCTGCCCGAGTTGACCACCGCGGATGGAACGCCGTTCGACCGACGCCGTGTCGTGCTCTATGCCTACCGGCACAGCTACGCGCAACGCCACGCGGATGCCGGAGTGCCCATCGACGTGCTGCGCGAGCTCATGGACCACCGAAAGCTCGACACCACCACCGGCTACTACCGCGTCGGCGAGCCCCGCCGACGAGAGGCCGTCGAGCGAGTTGCCGCCCTCGCCTTCGACCGCCACGGCAACCACATCTGGCGCCAAGCGCAGGTGCTGCTCGACTCCGAGCACGCCCGGCTCGCGCTGGGCGAGGTGGCCGTCCCCTACGGAGTGTGCACCGAACCGTCGAACGTCAAAGCCGGTGGCGGGGCGTGTCCGTTCCGGTTCCGCTGCGCCGGATGCGACCATTTCCGCACCGACGTGTCCTATCTGCCCGACCTGCACGCCTACCTCGACGACCTGCTCCGCAACCGGGAGCGTCTCCTTGCCGCCACTGACATCGACGACTGGGCGCGGGCCGAAGCGATGCCCTCCGAGGAGGAGATCGGGCGCATCCGTTCCCTCATCGGGCGGATCACCGCCGGCCTCGACGACCTCGACCCGGCGGACCGTGCCAGCATCGACCGGGCCGTCGAAGCCATCCGGGCCCATCGTGCGGTTGCTGTCGCCATGCCCCAGGCGCGTCGTGTCCCCGTCGACCTCCGACCCCGAAGGCAGCCGTGAGCACCTCAGACTCGAGGCGTGTCGCCGCCATGGTCGAAGGCCGGCGAGCCGAAACCGCCCGATACCGCGAACGGGTCCTCGCCGCCATTGGGGCAGCGAGCGCGGAAGGCGCGGCCATCACCGTTGCAGGGATCGCCCGGCGCGCCGGCGTCGACCGGACCTTCTTCTACCGCCACCGCGACCTGCTCGACCATATCCACACCCTTGCCGCCCAGCCCCCAAATCCCGATACCGGGGCGGCGAGCCGTGCGTCGCTGCGGGCAGACCTCCACGCCGCCCAGGCCCGCTGCGCCCGCTACGCCGCCCGCGTGCAACAACTCGAACATCGCCTCTCCGAGCTCATGGGCGAGCAGACCTGGCAGGCCTCCGGGCTCGGTGCGCCCGACGACATCGACCAACTCCACCAGCGGATCACCGCCCTCGCGGCCGAGGTGGCTGACGTTCGCATCCAACTCGGCGAACGCACCGACGAACTCCACGCCGCCCGGCTCGCCAACCGCGAGTTCATGACCCGTCTGAACCTCGAGCGGCCAACCAGTTGAACACCGGGCACATGCGCCACAGGTGTTGCACACGTTCCTCGCCCGTCCGCACGAGCCCCACCAGCTGAAACGCTACAGCCGCTCTCCTCGCGCACATCGCTACCCCAAGAGAAGCGCCTTCATTCTGGCATTGGCCTGCATACTCCAGCA
>JAJZMD010000285.1 GCA_021803085.1 Actinomycetes bacterium | reverse complement strand
CGTCAGGATCCGCAGGCGAGTCGGGTCGGCGAGCGCGGCGAGCAGTTGCGCGAACTGCTGTGCTCCTGGCTCATCGAGCGGTCGCGCGGCGACCGCCACGTTGATCTGGTCCTCGTCCATGTACATATCGCAGCCTTCGGCCGCAACCCAACGGGCGGTGACTGCCTGAGCCCGTCGTGGGAGAAGCAGGCGGCCGAAGCCTGCGAGCGGCGCAACCACGTGCTGAACCGGTCCGGTTCGGGCCGGCAGAGCCGGCCCTCGGCGACCCGATCGGTGCAGTTGATGGGGCGGACTGGCCTCGCCGTCCACCGGGAGGTGGACTACTCCTTGTTGTTCTCTGCACGAGGAGGCGACGAGGCCATGTCCGCGTTCACAATCGTCCACCACGATCGGCACGAGGAGGCGACGAGGCCATGTCCGCGTTCACAATCGTCCACCACGATCGCATCGCCGGCAAGCTCACCTGCTTCGACCGGCTGATCTTCAAGGGCCACCTCACGAGGCTCTACCAGCCCGGCGGCATGAAGGGGTTCTTGGACTCCCAGGGTGTGCTCTTGAAGCACTTCGCCGCCTACGTCACCAAGACGACCGAGGCCCTGAAGGCCCATGCGAAGGAGTCCTGTGCTCGGGCCGGACGCCCCTACCTCTACCTGGCGACCACCTTCACCCGCCGCTCCGGGACCTCCAAGGAAGAGCTGGCCCGCCAGATCGCCGAACGCGACGGGGTGCAAGAGGGCCTGGTCTGCGTGCTGGCAGCGGTCGAACCCTGCATGAGCTTCGAGGTCTACAAGAACTCCGAGCGCCACCTGCTCGAGGTCGTCCGGCGCCAGCGCAAGTGCCTCCACTTCTACTGGTACTTCCTCCACAAGGATCTCGGCTTGTGCCACGTGCGGCTCCAGAGCTGGTTCCCCTTCGAGGTCCAGGTCTGGGTGAACGGCAGGGAGATCCTCTCGCGCCAGCTCACCAAGCGCCGGGTTCCCCACCTGCGCTACCTCAACGCCATCGTGCGCTGCGCCAACTGGGGGCTCGCCCAGCGTCTGTCCGACCGCCTGTGTGCCCACAAGTGGCACCGGACGCTCTCCCGGCTCGCCTCCACGGTCAACCCCCACCTCCCGCTCCTCTGCCAAGCCGGTGTCGGCCCCTACTGGTGGGTGATCGATCAGGCCGAGGTGGCGACCGACGTCGCCTTCGCCTCGCGACAGGCGCTCGAGGCGGTCCTGCCGTCTCTCATCGCGCATGCGTCCAGTGCCTTCTCGGCCGACGACGTCCTGCGCTTCCTCGGGCGAAAGCTCACCCCCCAGCTCGCCTGCGAGGTGACGTCCGACGTCCGGCGCCGGCCCGAGGGCTGGCGAATCAAGCACCGCATGGCCCGCAACACCATCAAGTGCTACGACAAGGCCAACGTGCTTCGGGTGGAAGTCACGATCAACGACCCCACCCAGTTCCGCGTCCTCCGGGTCACAGAGGGACGACGCGTGTGGCGCCCGATGCGAAAGGGCGTGGCCAACCTGGCGCGCTACTACTGCGTCGGGCGGGCGGCCAACGAGCGCTACCTCGACGCGCTCGGTGCCGCGTTCGACAACCGGCAGGGGAAGGTGGTCCTCGACCGCCACACCCGGCCCGTCACCAACCGCGGGAGGACACACCCCCGCTTGAACCCCATCGGCGCCCAAGACCTCGCGCTCTTCCGGGCGGTGCTCGCCGGCGAGCACGCGATCTGCGGCTTCTCCAACAAGGAGGTCACGAGAAGGCTCCATCCACGCCCGCCTACCGACGAGCGCGAGAAGCTCCGGCGATGCCAGCGCACGAGCCGGCGGATCGCCACGCTGCGCGGCCATGGCTTGGTGGCCAAGATCCCCCGACGACGCCGTTACCGCGTGACCGCCTACGGCCAGCGGGTCATGAGCGCGGCCCTCTTGGTCCACGACCGCGAGTTCCCTGCTGCCTACGCGGCCGCCTGAGCCCCCTGTGCAGTGAGTACGTCGCGGCTCATCACCAATCCTTCGCCACAACATTCTCGTGGACGACGCAAGTCCTGGGGGGCAATGTCATAGATCTGTGGAATATAAGATGCCAGACGGCGGACGGGCCGACCTCTACGAGCAGCTCGCCCGGATCGGCAAGGTGGTCGTGCACCCCAAGCGCATCGACCTGCTCGACCTGCTCTGCCAGGCCGAGCGCAGCGTCGAGGCCCTCGCTGCGGCGACGGGCCTCAAGTTCTCGACGGCGTCCGCGCACCTGCAGGTGATGCGCCAGGCCCGCCTCGTCGAGACCCGCCGGGAGGGAACCCGCGTCTACTACCGGGCCGCCGGCGAGGAGGTCTGCCGCTTCGTCACCGCGCTCGGCGACCTCGGCAGGGCACGCCTGGCGGAGGTCGACCAGATCCTCCGCGCGATCGGCGCCGGCAGCGAGAGCGCCGAGTGGGTGACCCGTGCCGAGCTGCTCGAGCGCGCCCGGTCCGGCGAGGTCGTCGTCCTCGACGTCCGCCCGGTGGAGGAGTACGCGGCCGGCCACATTCCCGGGGCGCTCTCGCTGCCCTTGGAGCACCTTGAGGCCCGCCTCGGCGAGCTTGACCCCGGCCTCGAGGTCGTCGCCTACTGCCGGGGGCCGCTGTGCCTGCTCGCCCCCGAGGCGGTCGCGACGCTGCGCGCCCGAGGGCTGCGGGCGCGCTGTCTCGAGGACGGCCTCCCCGAGTGGCGCCAGGCCGGCCTCCCCGTCACGACGGGCGCCGAGCGCCCGGCTGCCTCCTCGAGCCCGCCGAGCGCCGCCGGCCGCTCGGGGCGCGACGCGCCCGCCACGGCACCGGTGGACGGGAGCGAGGCGAGGCTGGGCCGGCCCCGATGACGGCCGGAGCTGCCAACGACGTCGTCTACCTCGACCACAACGCCACGACGCCGGTCGCGGCCGAGGTGCTCGAGGCGATGCTGCCCTACCTGCGCACCGCCTACGGCAACCCCTCGAGCGACCACCCGATCGGGCGCGCCGCCCGCAGGGCCGTCGACGAGGCCCGGGAGCAGGTGGCCGCCCTCATCGGCGCCGCGGCCGACGAGATCGTCTTCACCTCCGGCGGCACCGAGTCGAACAACCTCGCCATCTTCGGCACCACCACCACGGCGCCGGCCGAGCGGCGCCGGATCGTCACCTCCAGCGTCGAGCACCCCGCAACGGCCAGCCCCTGCGGGCGCCTCGAGGCGAGCGGGTGGGTGGTCACCCGCGTGCCGGTCACCCGCGCCGGCCTGCTCGATGCGCCAGCTGCCACCGCCGCGCTGTCGGGCGACGTAGCCCTTTGCACGATGCTGCTCGCCCAGAACGAGACCGGGGCGCTCATGCCCGTCGCCGACCTCGCACCCGCAGCGCGCGACGCCGGTGCCGTCGTCCATGCCGATGCCGCCCAGGCGATCGGCAAGATCCCCGTCTCGGTCGACGATCTCGGGGTCGACCTGGTCTCGGTCGCCGGCCACAAGGTCTACGCCCCGAAGGGCGTCGGGGCGCTCTACGTGCGCCGGGGCACGCCCCTTGCGCCCGTCGTCGTCGGCGCCGGCCAGGAGCGCGGGCTGCGGCCGGGCACGGAGAACGTGGCGGGCATCGTCGGCCTCGGCGCGGCGTGCGAGCTCGCCCGCTCCCGCCTCGCCCTCGACCCGGCGCGCCTCGGCGCGCTTCGAGACGAGCTCTTTGCAGCGCTCTCCGCCGCCGTCCCCGGGCTCGTCTGCCACACCCCCCTCGACGCCAGCTTGGCCAACACGCTGTTCGTCTCCTTCCCCGGGGTGCGCGGCGCGGACCTCCTCGCCCGGGCGCCCGGCGTCGCCGCCTCGACCGGCTCGGCGTGCCACGCCGGTGAAGAGACGCCGTCTGCGACGCTGCTCGCCATGGGGGTCGCCCCCGAGGTCGCCCTTTCGGCGGTGCGGCTGTCGCTCGGCCGCGACACGACCGGCGCTGCGGTCGCCCTAGCCGCCGACCGCCTCGTCACCGCCTACCACCAGGCACGCGAGGAGCACTCCGTGCCCGAGACCTCGAAGAGAGAGTGAGCACCCCGATGAAGGTCCTCGTCGTGTTGAACGACCCGCCCTATGGCACCGAGCGCTCCTACAACGGGCTTCGCCTCGCCGGATCCCTGGCGCGGCGCGACGGCGTCGAGGTGCGCGTCTTCCTCTTCGGCGACGCGGTGGGCTGTGCGCTTTCGAACCAGAAGGTGCCCGACGGCTACTACCACCTCGACCGCATGGTCACCGCCGTGCTCCGCCACGGCGGGGAGATCGGCTGCTGCGGCACCTGCATGGACGCCCGCGGCTTCACCGACGAGCTGCTCGTCGACGGGGCCCGGCGCTCCACCTTGGAAGAGGCAACCGACTGGACGATCTCCGCCGACAAGGTGGTGACGTTCTGATGGGTGCCCGGGTGCGCATCGTGATCCTCGGCGGCTCCTTCGGCGGGCTGACCACCGCCTACGAGCTGCGCCGGCACCTCTCCCCCGAGCGCGCCGAGATCACCCTCGTCGCCAAGGACGAGCGCTTCAGCTTCGTCCCGTCCTTTCCCTGGGTGGCGATGGGGCGACGCAGCCTCGAGCAGATCTCCTTTCCCCTCGCCGCCCCCCTATCCCGAAAGCACGTCGCCTTCGCG
>JAJZMD010000014.1 GCA_021803085.1 Actinomycetes bacterium | reverse complement strand
GACGCGAGGGGTGGCTACCTCGTCACCGGGGTGGAGATCACCTACCGCGGCCTCTGCCCCGGCTGCGCTGCGCACTACGGGCGGTAGCGGCTGGCGGCAGCGGCTGGCGGCGGGGGGCCTGGCGGCGGGGGGCCTGGCGGCGGGGGCAAGCGGCTGTCGGCTGCGTGGTCGCCTGGACCGGCTCGCCCTCGGCAATCCCATAGAGCTACATGCGGCGGAGGTGGAACGGCATCCGGGCGACGCCCACGTCACTGTGGCGCCGCAGCGCGTTGGCGAGGAGGATGCCGCGCTGGTTCTGGAGCAGCTGGTGACGCCACTTCTTCGGCTCCACCTCGGGGATGAGGACGAGCACGTGGGCATGGGTCTCGGCCTCGACGGTGGTGAGGTAGGCGAGCATGGGCTTGGTGACCGAGCGGGTCGCCGGGCGGAGGATCTGGAGGTCCACGCCGGGGTCCCAGCGGTCCCAGTCGGCGCGCAGGGACGCTGCGCTCGCGTCGTCGAACTGGACGCTCACCGCCACCACCACGTCGCCCAGGGAGAGCGCCGCGCCGAGCGCGGCAGCCGTCATGCGCGACACGGCGGTGACGGCCACGACCACCAGGCTCTTCTCCGCCCCCGGCATCGGGGGAACCTCGCCGAAGCCGAGCTCGGCGGCGACGTCGCGGTAGTAGGCGCCCACACGGGTGAACAGGAAGATCAAGGCAGGCACCGCGATCACCACCACCCAGGCGCCCGCCGTGAACTTCGTGACGACGAAGATGACCGTCGCGACCGCGGTCATCACCGCCCCCAGGCCGTTGAGCACGGCGCGGGCCCACCAGCGCCTCGGACGATCGTGGTGCCAGTGCCGCACGAGGCCGGTCTGGGAGAGGGTGAAGCCGGTGAACACGCCGATGGCGAAGAGGGGGATGAGGGCGTTGGTGTCGGCGTCGACGGCGACGAGCAGCGCCGCTGCGAGGAGCGCCAGGACCACGACGCCGTAGCGGTACACGGGCCGGTCGCCCCGCAACGCGAAGACGTGCGGGAGGAGATTGTCCCGGGCCAGCAGGCTGGCGAGCACCGGAAGGCCGCCGAAGGAGGTGTTGGCGGCGATCGCCAGGATCACCGTGGTGGACAGGTCGACCACGTAGTAAGCGGCCCCCCGTCCCACCGACGCGCCGGTGATCTGGCTCAGCACCGTCTGGGACGCCTCCGGAGCGATGTGGAACCGGACGGTGAGGACCGACAGCCCGAGCAGCATGGTGCCCAAGATCCCCCCCAAGAGCACCTCGGTGCGCATGGCCCGGCGCACCTTGGGCTCCCTGAAGGCGGGCACGTCGTTGGCGATGGCCTCCACCCCGGTGAGCGCGCTGCACCCCGCCGCGAACGCCTTCAGGACGAGCAGCACCCCGATCGCCCCCGCGGCGGCAGGGACGGCCACGTGGATCTGCGCCCCGGCCACGGGGTGCGAGCGCGAGAGCCCTGCCACGATCACGACGTAGATCCCGACGATGAAGACGGCCGTCGGCAGGAGCAGCGCCCGCGCGCTCGTCGCCAGCCCCCGCAGGTTGAGCGCGGTGAGGACCGCCAGGATGGCGAGCCCGATCGAGAGGCCGTCGGGCGCAAGCCTCGGGAAGGCCGACACCAAGGCGGCGACGCCGGCGGCGATCGACACCGCCACGGTCAGCACGTAGTCGACGACGAGGGCCGCCCCTGCCAGCAGGCTCGCCCGGTGACCGAGGTTGGCCTTGGACACCGCGTAGCAGCCCCCGCCGTCGGGATAGGCCTGGATCACCTGGCGATAGGAGAAGACCAGGATCACGAGCAGCACCACGATGGCGACGGTGATCGGCTCGATCTTGGCCAGCGCTCCCGCGCCTGCCGTCGCCAGCACCACCAGCATCGCCTCGGGGCCGTAGGCCACCGAGCTGATGGCGTCGAGGGAGAGCGCGGGAATGCCCTCCAGGCTCGTGATGTGCTCGCTCGTCTCGCCGCCGCCCTCGGATCCGACCTCGGATCCGACCTCGCCGCCAGCCCCTAGGGCGTCGTTGGGCAGGTCACGATGGTCCATCGCGTTGGCTCCTTTGAGCGGGCGGACGGGACTTCGGTGCGGAGCAGCGGGTCAGGCGGGCGGACGGGGGCGGGGCCGATCTTGGCAGGATCGGGGGCCGTCGGTTACCCGCTGGGCGCTCCGGACGTCCTGCTGCCTTCGGAGCCCTACTTGCAAATCATTCGCATCTAGATCTACGGTGCGGCCGTGGAGCGTGGAACGGGCGGTGGACCGCGCTCGACGGCCGTCGACACGCCCGACGCGGCGCCCGTGGTGTGCACGGCCGAGGGCGCAGAGCGCGCCGCGGTCGTCGGCGGCGAGGCGGACCGCCTGCTCCAGTCGTTCCGCCTCCGGGATCTCGTGCCGCTGTCGGTCTCGAGCGTCGGCCCGATGTTCTCGGTGGCGGCGACCGGAGGCGTGATGGCGGCCGCGGCGGGCTGGTGGTCGCTCCCGGCGATCGCCGTCCTGGCGCTTCCCTTCGTCGTCTCGAGCTTCGTGTTCCGCCTGCTCAACCGGCACTTCCCCCACGCCGGTGCCTCCTACCACTGGTCGGCCCGGATCGTGGGACGGGGACCGTCTCGCTACCAGGCGTGGGTCTTGATCCTCGCCTACTTCTTCTCGATCCCCCCGATCGCCATCCCGGCAGGCTCCTACACCCTGGCCCTGATCGCCCCCCATTCCCACGCGCCGGCGGGCGTCCACATGGCGGTGACGCTCTTCTGGATCGGCTTCGCCGCGGTGCCGCTCCTCCTCGGCGGGCGCCCGACGGCCCGCATCACCCAGGTGTTCTTCGGCGTCGAGATGATCTCGCTCGCTGTGTTCGGGGTCCTCGGGGCGATGCGATGGTCGAAGCTCTCGGTCCCGGTCCACTTCGGAGCGCCGCCCTGGGGCGGCATCCTCGTCGTGGCCGTGGTGGCGGCGACGATCCTCGACGGCTGGGAGATCGACAGCTACGCCGCAGAGGAGTCGCGCCGCCCGCGCCACCATCCCGGCCTGGGCGGCATCGTCGGCGCGCTCGGCGCGCTCTTGTTCTACGCCGTCTTGTACCCGCTCGTGCTCGGCGAGACGCCCCTTCGCCAGCTTGCGGGCTCGACCGACCCCCTCGCCGCATGGGCACAGCGGCTCGTGCCCGGCGATCCCTGGGCCATGCTGGTCCCGGTCCTCGCCTCGACGGCCGGCGGCCTGTGGCTGACGAGCTTCATCTTGACCCGTGCCCTCTACGCGATGGGCAGGGAGCGGCTCGTCCCGTCCAGCTTCGCCCGGCTCAACGCCAACCGGGTGCCCCACGTCGCCATCGTGTGGTCGCTCGGCGCCGCGGCGGCGGTGTGCGCCGTCCAGCTGTTCGTGTCTTCGCTCAGCTCCTACTTCGGTCTCCTCCTCTCGGCCGCAGGGTTCTTCCTACTGGCCGAGTTCTTCTTGGACTCGATCACCGCGGTGGTGTTCCTCACCACCGGCCACAAGCGGCTCCCCGACGTGAAGCTCCAGCCCCACGGTCACCCCGGCCTCTTGGCGGGTGCGGTGTTCTCGAGCATCGTCATGGGGTGCTTGCTCGTCGGGTTCTTCGTCGTCGGACCGAAGGCCTTCGGGAACGGCATCGACGAGACCCTCGGGGCGCTGCTGGGCCTCGGGCTTGCCTTCGCCTGGTGGACGCGCCACCGAGCAGCCGGCCCGGTCCCCTTCGCAGGAGCCGACGCCGTCGTCGACCGCCAGGAGGTGAACGCGTGACCCCGGCGGGCGCACGGGCTCCGCACGCCGTCCACGGAGACGGTTACGACCCGGCCCGCGCTCCCGGCGGATCCAGCTCCGCGGCGAGGACGAGCCCGCGCTCGGGCGAGTCGACGGTGCGCGCGTAGACGTTCAGGTAGCTGCGCCGGTCGTCGTGGCGGGCGAGGCGCGGCTCGCGCCGTGCGAGCACCTCGGGCGCCACGTCGAGGTCGACCGTCCGGCGGTCGAGGTCGATCGTGATCTTGTCGCCGGGCTCGACCAGTCCGAGCGGTCCGCCGGCCGCCGCCTCGGGCGCGATTTCGCCAACCACGAGGCCCTTGTTGACGAGCCCCGACAGCTGCGCATCGGTCACCACCGCGACCTGAGGCGCGAGCCCCGAGCCCTCGAGGGCGAAGACGAACCCCGAGACGAACGCCATGCCCGGCGCACCCTTCGGCCCGAGCCCGCGCAGCACGACCACGTGGCCCGGCCGGATCTCGCCGGCCTCGAGCGCCGCGATGGCGTCCTCGCGGGTGTGGAAGATGACGGCCTCGCCGGCGAACTGCTTCGGACGGGTGTCTGCGACCGCCCGCTTCACGATGGCGCCGGAGGGTGCGAGCGAGCCGCGCACGATGAGGATGGTCGGCTCCCGGCCGAGCGGATCGTCGAAAGGCCGGATCACCTCGCGCTCGGTCGGCGCTGCGTCCTGGATCACGTCGCCGAGCCGGCCCGCGACCGTCAACGCGTCGAGGTCGAGCACGGGCGACAGCTCGTGCATCAAGGCGAGCGCACCGCCCGCCCGTTCGAACTCGTCGATGTGGTGCGGTCCGTTCGGCTTCACGTCGATGAGCAGCGGGACGCTCCCGGCCCTGTCCTCGAACTCGGCCCAGATGTCGATCGCGCACCCGGCCTCGACG
>JAJZMD010000043.1 GCA_021803085.1 Actinomycetes bacterium | reverse complement strand
TCGTTGACACGCTCGATGAGCGGGAACAAGTTCTTGCGGGCCTCGCTGGCGGTGACGGTCACGGCTGCCTCTCCTTCGGCGTTGGTACGAGTCATTGTACCAGTCGCCTGCTGGTTTGCCAGGCCAGCAACCGAGGCTACGCATACCGTCCCAGTCGCCGAACCTCCTTCGGGACAGCTTCAGAGGCTTCGGGCTCGACCGTGTGTGCGTACCGGTCAGGGATCCCTTGCCGGGCTGCGGGCGTCGGGCGCGGTCCCGGGCGCAATACTGGTGAGCGTGTTCGAGAGGTTCACTGACCGTGCCCGCCGGGTCTTGGTGTTGGCCCAGGAAGAGGCGCGTCTGCTCAACCACAACTTCATCGGCACCGAGCACATCCTCCTCGGTCTCACACACGAGGGCGAGGGTGTCGCCGCCAAAGCGCTCGAGTCGCTCGGGGTGAGACTGGAGGCGGTCCGGGAGAAGGTGGAGGAGACCGTCGGGCCAGCTGGGTCGTCGACCACCGGGTCCCCGCCGTTCACCCCCCGCGCCAAGAAGGTGCTCGAGCTGTCGCTGCGGGAGGCCCTTCAGCTCGGCCACAACTACATCGGCACCGAGCATCTGCTCCTCGGGGTGCTCCGGGAGGGTGAGGGTGTCGCTGTCCAGGTGCTCGCCACGTTGGGCGCTGACAAGGTCCGGCTTCGCGAGCAGGTGATCGTGTTGCTGGGCGGCCAGCCGTCACTGGAAGCCGCCGAAGTCGGAGGGGTGAGCGTCGAGGCGAGCCCGGACGGCCCCCGATGCCCGGCGTGCAGGTCGCTTCTCGACGGTCACGTCGGCTACCGGGTGCTCGCCGCGGTCCCCGTGGATCAGCCCGAGACCTCCGAGGCCGTCGACGTCATGTTCGTATACTGCCTGCGCTGCGGGGTGATGCTCGCCCACACCTCGGCTCGCGACATCAGGCTCAGCCCCACCCCCGAGGCCGTCGGGTCTGTTGGGGTCGAGCGGGCCGCCACCCCGTCCCGGCCGGAGCGTGTGATCGCCGAAGGCGCCACCGACGACGGAGTGCGCTGGACCCTCCGGGCCGGCGGAGGCGACGAGCACTACATGACTATGCTTCGAACCGAGGACGCTGCGGGGGTCATCTACAGCGGCGGGATAGGCGGCCCGAAGCTGTGGGGGTCCGACCTGTTGAACGTCTACTCCGGCGGCGACCCCGATCGAGGGCCACGAGCGATCGTCGTGCGCTGTCACCCCTCGATCGAGCACCTTGGCGTGATGTACGAGGACGGCACCGAAGCAGAAATGGTCGAGACCGCAGAAGTCGACGGTCTGCGCTTCGGGGTCCTTCTGGTCGCTCCCGAGGAGCGGCTCCGAGAGGTGGTCGGCACCGCCGGCGACCGGACGGTCGTCGAACGGTTCGACCTGCGCGGCCACGACGAACACTGGCACAGCCACCCGCCGGAGTAGGTACCGAGAGGCGTCCACGCACCGCGATGATCCCCGCAGGCGACGGCGCGTCGCCGGCGACCACCGCCGGTGTCGGCGGGATCGGCGTATGGCAGGTAGGTGGCAGGCTGTCGCAGTGGGCGCTGACGACAAGCCTCGATCGGTCACTCAGGGTCAAGGATGGCCGTGCCTGGCCCGTCGCCACCGCCGCCGAGGTGGCGTGGATCGCCGACGGCACCTCGACAACCAAAGCGATCACCGCCGCCATCCCGCCAGCCTTCGGGGCCTACGCCACCCTCGAGCTGCCAGGTGACGAGACCGAGGGCACGTGGGGCGACGCACAGCAACGCCACGATGACGCGCTGCTAGCGATGTTGAGTCGCCACGCCGCGCCTCAGCCGTGGTGCCTCGGCTACCTCGACACCGGCGTGGACGACATCGTCTTCCCTGACGCGCCGCTGGTGACCCTGTACGCCGGCTGGCGTTACGTGCTGGTCGAGGCCGGACCCCAGCAGGCGGCTGAGTGGCGCCGCGAGCACCAGTCGTCTTCCTGGAAGGGCACCCTGCCCGATCTGATGTTCCCCGCAGATCGCGCCTGGTTGGTCTCGACGCTGTGGGACGACCACTGGACCTGTATCGGCGGTCCCGGGGACTTGGTGGATCACCTCCTGGGCGACCCCAAGGTCGGTCTCCGGAGCCGTCGGGTGGCTCTCGACCATGACGCCACGCCACCGGGCCACCGGGCCTGGTGATCACCACCTCCCGGCCCTACACAATCACTCGGCGGGCCGCCGTCGGCCAACGCCAGACGGTCTCATGGTGACCGCAAGCCGAACCCCCTACGGGAACGGGCCTGGTCAGAGGGGGCCCACGAACCTTCGTCCCGTGAGACCCGCCCGGTGAAGATTCTCGCGAGGGTGCCCTATACGGACAGTTCCGCCGGGGGGTCGATCACGCCCGGACCCTGTCCGTCGCCGCCGGTTCCCGAGGCACTGCGCAGCGCCTGGTAGAGGGTTTCGCGGCTGACGCCGAACTGCCGGGCGAGGACCGCCTTGGGGACGCCGTCGTCTACCCGCCGGCGGATCTCTGCTACCTGGTCGTCGCTCAACGTCTTCTTGCGGCCCCGGTACGCGCCCCGTGATTTTGCTAGGGCGATGCCCTCGCGTTGGCGTTCGCTTATCAGAGCCCGTTCGAACTCAGCGAAAGCTCCCATCACCGACAACAACAACTTCGCCACCGCGGTGTCGTCGCCGGTGAAAACAAGCTGCTCCTTGACGAAACGCACCTCGACGCCCTTAGCGGTCAGCCCGGCCACGATCGACCGTAGATCATCCAGGTTGCGCGCCAAGCGGTCCATGGAGTGCACGACCACGATGTCGCCCTCGCGCACGAAGTCGCACATCGCTTCGAGCTGCGGCCGGCGGGCGTCCCTACCCGACGCCTTGTCGACGACTTGCCTTGATCGAGGGTGCTGACCCTGATGTCAATTTCAGGAGTCGGCAGTTAGCTTCTGACTGCTGGTTCAGCAGTGGGCTGCACGAAGCTGTAGGTTGTCAGGAGCCGTGTGCACGATCCTCCTGCGTGCGCAGCTGCTCGGTCCTGCTTCGAAGTGAGCCAGCGGCACTACAGCGCTACAACCCGCCTGCACTGCTCGCCATCAATCCCCGACCATAACTTCATCGTTTGGACCGATTGACAAGGCCTCTCTGTCCTTGTTACTTTTACTAACAGCACAAGGCATCGTCGAACAGCTAACGGGAGAATACCGGACGATGCCCTCAAGTTGGCGCCCAGCGGGAGGAGCTGGAATGGGGTTGCACAAGCTGTCACTTCGGAGTCGTAGTTCGCGAATCTCAGCCGCCCTTGGTGTGATGGCTATTGGAACTCTCTTCTCGGCGGCGGGGGCGAGCGCCTCTCCATCCAATTTGAAGCTGGCCCCGACATCCGCGTGGCACTACGTCACGTTCAAACTGCCGGCGATTTCGGGTCCGGGTGCAGTGAAAGCAGCACCGACGATCAACGAGACGTGCGGGTGGAGTCCGACATACGTGGACCAGGCCGGACGCTCGGCGACCACCGCTGGCATTGTCTATGGCGGAATAGATGCGAACTGTACGCCGGAGCCTCTTCTGATGGAGTTCGAGGGGTGTATTCAGCATTCCCAATACCCTTACGGACCCTGGGACGACGACGCTGACTCGTGCGGGTCGCAACTCGTTGGTCCGACAAACAATGGCGCCAGCCTGTTCGTTCATAACTGCTATCTTCCGGGCGAGTTGTGGTACTACCGATCGTACGGTACGACTGCGGTAGAGTTCGACGGACAGTACATCGAACTCTACCCAGGTCCCACAGGAGGGCCACCAAGCATCTATTCTTGCTGACGGCGTCTTGGACTTATTGGCAGCCGCTCCCGGTTTCAGCCTCTAGTCTGACCGCCGATGGATGAGGTAGTTGCCACAGCTGATGTTTGCAAGGAGCTTGGAATCAACTTGCGTCAGCTACACTACTTGATCACCGACTTAGGTATCGAGTTGAGGCGTCGGGGGAGGCTTGTAGGTCTTGGGGCAGCAGACATCGAGCGAGTCCGTCGGTCGCTACCCCCAGACTACGGTAGCCCTGGCCTCGGAGGTTCAGCAGTCCCGCGTGGACCGGTGCCGTCTAACCCTGCCGGCGGGGCGGAAAACGAGTGAACACGGGGGCCTAGGGTGACTTCCCGCAGCGATGGTCAGCTGCAGAGCGCGTCTATCACTGTTTGGTGCGGCCGGTGACGGGTGCGCCTGGATTCGTCTTGGGGGTGGGGGTGGCGCGTAGCGCCTGGTAGAGGGTTTCGCGGCTGACGCCTAGTTCGCGGGCGAGGACCGCTTTGGGGACGCCGTCGTCTACCCGCCGGCGGATTTCTGCTACTTGGTCGTCGCTCAGCGTCTTCTTGCGGCCCCGGTACACGCCCCGTGATTTTGCTAGGGCGATGCCTTCGCGTTGGCGTTCGCTTATCAGGGCGCGTTCGAACTCGGCGAAAGCGCCCATCACCGACAACAACAACTTCGCCACCGCGGTGTCGTCGCCGGTGAAAACAAGTTGCTCTTTGACGAAACGCACCTCGACGCCTTTAGCGGTCAGCCCGGCGACGATCGACCGTAGATCATCGAGGTTGCGCGCCAAGCGGTCCATGGAGTGCACGACCACCCTGTCGCCCTCGCGTACGAAGTCGCACATCGCTTCGAGCTGCGGCCGGCGGGC
>JAJZMD010000177.1 GCA_021803085.1 Actinomycetes bacterium | reverse complement strand
GTTGTGAGCCAGAGATATCTGAAGGGCTCGGTCGTGCTGACAACTAATTTAGGCATCGCGAGCTGGGGAAAGGTCTTCAACGGGGATGCCATGGTGGCCACAGTTCTTTTGTAGTCGCCTGCGGAACTGCTGGTGAGAGGGGGCGGACTGTGTGATGGACGTCGGTCACACAGGGCGCTTCATGTGCGGCGGGACTGGCGCGTTGTGGCTTGCTGGCCGGCGGTGCGGTTGAGCTCGGTCATGAGTTCGCGGTTCACGGCTCGGGCGGCGTCGAGGGTGGCGGTGAGCTCTTGGGCTTCAGCTTCGAGTTGGGCGATGCGTTGACGTTGCCGGTGGTTGTCGGTTTCGAGTTCGGCGGCGCGTTGTTCGAGGTGTTCGAGCAGCGGGGTGAGGGCTTCGCCGCGGGCGACGTCGGCGGTCGCGCCGAGGTTGCGGCTGAGTCGTTCGCGGAGGACTGTGACTTCGTCGGCGAGCCGTCGGGCGCGTTCTTTGGTGTTGGCGAGCTCGGCACGGATGCTTTGTTCGGTGACGAGCGAGCGGGCCGGCCGGCGCCATGCTCGGTCCCTCCCGGCTTGTCGCTGGCGGTCGCGTGCCGTCGAGATCCGCGAGCTGAGATCGACGTCGGCGTAGAGCAGCGAGACTGAGACACCGGCGCGGCGGGCGACGGCGGGGAAGGTGATGGGTTCCCCGGTCTGTTCCATCGCGCTCAGTGCATCGGCGGCCTGCTGTCGTTTGGTGCGGCTGTCCTGGCGGCGGGCGTGGCAGAGGGCGGCGCTGTTGTCAGCCATGGTTGCCGTGTCGGTGTCCGAAGGCGACGGGGACGGACTGGCGTGCTTTGCGCAGCGTCGCTGACGCGTCTTCGATGTCGGCCCGCTCGTTGGTGGCGAGGCGTTCGAGGAGTGTTTCGTGCGTGCGAATATGGCCAACGACGATGTCGAGCTGGCGGACCACGTGTTCGGCAGCCCAGTCGGCGGCGTTGGCGGCGAGCATGGCTTCGCGTTCTTTGCGGAGATCGTCGGCGTAGGCGCGCAGCTCGGGCAGGTAGGACGGGTCGGACTCGAAGTGCGGGCAGCCGGCGCACTGGTAGCGGATCGGGCATGCCTGGCCGCCGGCTCGCACGTTGGTCGGCTCGGAGCATTTGCCCATCGGGACCGCCACCCAGGAGAGGTGCTCGCGTAAGTGGGTCACCGATGACGGCTCACCCGCGGTGGGCCTCGTGACGCCCCGGTTGTCGATGGTGTGACGGGCGAGGACCTCCATCGCCCCCCTTTTCCGCGATTCCCCGACTTTGTAGTAGCCGAGCGTGGTGGACAGGTCGTGATGGTCCATGAGGTCGCGCAGCACCGGGGCCGCGACCCCCTGGTCGGCCATTGTCTGGGCGTAGGTATGGCGGAAAGCGTGCGCGTGGATGGCACCGCGGTCGAATGGGACCGGATCGCCGTTGTGGTCGAGCGGTCCGGCGTCGATTCGGGGGATGCGTGACACCCAGGTGTTGATCCAGGTGTTGATCTGATGACCCGAGAGGTGGTTGGTGCCGTCGACGTTCTTGTGCGGTCGGGGCAGCAGGCACAGCCGTTCGGGCGCGGTGGCCGGGAACCGGGCTCTCACCCATGCCTGCTGGGCGCGGATGGCGGCGACCAGGTCGGAGTCCGCCAGCGGGAGCCGTCGTCGCATCCTGGCGGCTTTGTGATTGTCGTAGACCAGTACGTCTTTCGCGTGCTCGTCGACGTCCAGGCATTCGAGGTGCAGGCTGGCCACCTCGCCGACCCGTCTCCCGGTGCCCTTGAGCAGCTCGTAGCACAGGGCTGCCATCTCTCCGGCGTGCTCGCCGAGCGCACCGAGGGTCGGCACCCGAGCAGGGCCGATGGCGCCCGGGACCGCGGCGAGCAGCCCGACGTTCGCGTCGAGTTGGGCGACGACACCGGCAGGCAATGCCCGGCCCGGAGGCTCTTTGGTCACGCGCGGGCTGCGGTCACCACGCCGAAAGGCGAACGTCGCCCCGAGCGTGGGGAGCAGCCCGAGCTCGCGCGCTTCGCGCAGCATCATGGTGCACTCCTCGACGAGGGCCGCCTTGGCTCTCGCGCCGAGGGGGCGCCCGGTGGCGGAGAACCTCGGAGACCGCACGCGTGTGAGGAACCGATCGATGTCGGCCCGGCCCAATGTGGTCGGCTCGTCCCCACCGGCCGATCCTGAGGCCAGCACCGCGGAAAGCACGCCGACCGATCCGACCCGGTGGCTGAGAGCGCTGTCGCCGACCCGGCCGATCGTGACCGCCGCCCATCTCTTGGTTGCTTCGCGCAGCCAGTCCTGACGGATGGGGGTGAAGTCGAGGTGGCGCCGTCCGGAGCGGCCGAACAAGCGCAGGTCCCACACGTCGTTGGTCCGCTCGGCTTCCGGATCGGCGTAGGCCAGACGAACACGGTCAACGCTGAAGCGGGCGAAGCGAACGTGGTGGCGGTCGCCGATATCGTCGAGGGCTGCGAGGTCGAACTCGGTCAGCGACGCCACACCGACGGAGCGGAGCTGGTCGACCCAGGGGCGCATCCCGCCGGTGACTATGCTCACCTGTTCGGCCGCCCGCCAGCCAATCGCGTACACAAGTTCCAAGCGCACGAGCTCCGGCAGGCCGCGTAAGGTGAGGACCCTGCTGCTCGTGGGCTGACGAACACGGGCAGCCCAATCATCAAAGCGTCGCCCGGCTGGGCGGCCGTCCTGCTTCCAGATCCGAAAGTGGATCTCGCACAGTCCGCTCTCGGGGTGCGTCACACCGAGGTAGCAACAAGCCGCGACACATGCGCCCAGATCCGTCAGTGGCACGGCCATGGCGAGGAAGGCCTCGAGGGCGACGCCTTTGGCTCTGCGATGTGCCCAGACACCGTTGTGAGCTGGGCACAGCCCCCAACGGCCCTGCGCCGGCCGCGGGCAGACCTGACCGTCAGGCCCGCTCACCTGGCAGGTCCGATCGATGCAGTGACGTCGCTCGAAAACCGTCGGCTCGCCGCTCGACAGCCACGCGTGTAGATCGGCGATCGTGGAGGTCTCGAATTGGCGGCGGTGCCGCAGACAGAGCACGTCGGGCCCGTAACGGTCGCTCGGGCAGCCCGACACGGTGCAGCGCAACACCCGGGTCAGGTGCCCGCCGGGAACGGGCACGATCAATTGCCGGTCGGGATCCCACTCGGCCGCCAGCCAGTCCTCGCCGATCAATGACGCCATCCGCTCAACCCGCCAGTCGCGCAGGTCCGGAGCCACCGACCTCCCCGCCACCGCGACGGCGCCGCTGAGGATCATGGTGCACCTCTATTCGTCCGGGCGTGGCCGTCCGCAGCGGCCCGCATGTCGTCCCACCTCGCGTGCAAATACACGTCGGTCGACGAGACCGACGCGTGCCCTAACAGCTCCTTCACCAACGCCGGGTCCTTGGTCGCCAACGCCACCTTTGACGCGAAGCTGTGGCGCAACATGTGGGGCCGTGCCTGGAACCCGACCCGCGCCGAGAGGCGCATGAACAGTCGCTCCACCCCATCCGGCGACATGGCACGACCGACCGGAGCCCTCCACAGATTGACGAACAAGTAGTCGCTCTCCGCCGCCTCCGGCACCGCGTCACGCTCGAAGCGATACACGTCGTGGCACAACACCATCGTCTTGGTGATTGGCACCACCCGCGGCCAGACTGACTTCGCGAGCGCGCCGTTCTCGTTGTCCTCACGACGCACGACATGTAGGTGCGCGCCGGCCACATGGCAGCCGAGATGGATTGCGGAGGGCACCAGATGCAGATCGGCGAGGCGGAGACCGCACAGTTCCGCGACCCGAAGCCCCGTGGCATAGAGCCCCTCGACAATGAACCGGTCCCGACAGTTCGAGCACGCGTCAACCAAAACGCCGACCTGTTCAACGCTCAGGATCGCCGGAGGTTGCTCGGGGCGACGACGGCGGACCACCCGCCGGTTCACGACCGGCCGCCCGGTGCGCTCCCCGCGATCCCAACCGGAAGGAAGGAACCGAAGTTCGGCCCGGAAGCTCAGCCGATCAGCGACCGCCGGCTCGCACCAGCCGCGTGACGCGGCAAACCGTACGAACTCGACCACCGCCGCCAAGATCCCCTCGACCGTCGCCGCCGAACGCGCCGCGCCAAGCATCACCGTGTTGGCCGCCGGAGCCCGCCGCCGTTGCCGTCCCGGGCGATGCTTGCGCGAAGGCGTCCGTTCCAACCAGCGCGCGAATGTGGCCATCTCATCGACCCCCGGAGCCACCGGGTCCACCTTGGCGAGCGCCGCCCACGTCAGATACAACGCCAGGCGCCCCGCATAGGTTCGGCCCGTCCCCACCGATCGGCCTTGAGCATCAAGCAGACAGCGGAGCCACGCAGCAGCCTGGTCATGCTCGACGTAACGATCATCGACGACCGTCCAACCAACCCGTCCATCAACCGGTGAGACCGTCCGCTCGGCCCAGAACTCCATCCGATCGAACATACGTGCGGGCAGTGACAATCACGCCAAGAGATCGCTTCCACCACACAGCAACCAAGGCGTCCCCTGGGCGTGTCGGAGGTCTCTGCCGACTACAAAAGAACCGGGGCGATGCTGGACAGGTTATTGCACCGCAGTGTCGTCATCGACATCACCGGTGACAGCTACCGCATGCGCAGCCACCGAGCCCGGG
>JAJZMD010000172.1 GCA_021803085.1 Actinomycetes bacterium | reverse complement strand
GGGGGTGCCGGCCGGATGGGTGTGACCCGCCCCCCAGACGGTGAAGCCGGGCGTGAGCTCCACAGGGCGCAGCACCGGTTCGTCGAAGACGGTCACGTTGGCGCTCCACGACGCCTGCCGATATATCGAGGTGGGAACGCAGGGGTCGTGGTTGCCGGGGGCGAGCAGCACGGGGGTGGGGGAGATGCTGGCGAAGGTGTCGATGAGGAAGGGCACCGTGTCGGGGGCGAACCCCTCGTGCTCGTAGAGGTCACCGCCGCAGCACAGGGCGTCCACCTTCTGTCGGGTAGCGAGCTCGGCGATCCGCCGCAGAGTGGTCCGGAGATTGCGTCGGCGCGCCTGTGCCTCTTCGGGATCGGCCCACCGGAACGGCCGATCGAGGTGCAAGTCCGAGAACAGCAGGAGCCTCATCTTCGACACCCGATTCCTCCGCTAGTGGTCTTGAGCGAACGCTCACAAATGTTATTCGGGGGGTGTTTCACGGGCGAGGGAAACGCCACCTCTGCTAGGAGCGGGCGCCCCTACTTTGCCGCCGACTGAGCGCAGACGACCCAAAGTCGATCCACGCTCGCGCCCGGGAACCGCCGCGTCCTCGACCGCAAGCGCCGGCCACCGCTCGCCCGCCGGATCGAGGCGGGCGAGATGGGAGACCACCCGGAGCCGGGCGCGCGCCTCGTCGACCGAAGAGGGCTGGGCTGCCCAGCGGCGGGGCCCGAGGACGCAGTCGGCCAGACTCGGCCGGGGGAGTCTCCGTGATCCGCACGCCTGGGAGCTGAACCCCCATCCTGTGAAGATCGGCTCGTACCGGCGCTGGAGCAGCGCCTCGCAGTGGGCGGCGGCGCCGATGGTCGAGGTCGCCAGCATGGCGATGTACAGCTCGACGGGTGCGATGAAGTCCATCGCGCGGTAGCGCCCGGCGCGCTCGGCCAGGTTCTGGGCCTTGCCGATGTGACAGGGCAGCCGACCGAGCGCGATCACGGCGCCGAGCACGGGCACCAGGCGGGGGGCGCAGAGGAACACAAGATATGCGCCAGAGGCCCGCAGCGGAGCGCACAGATCGAGTCGATGGCGTTCGAGTTGCGGCACCCGCTCCGCCAGCGCGCCCTCCAGCGCTCCGTCGTCCTCCCACCACGGCCGGCTCTCAGCCATGCCGCCCCCTTTTCTTTTGGGTGCGGCGCTGTAGGAGTGACTACGCGGCAAGGGGGATGACCCCGTCCGCGTAGCGCGACTCGTGGACTCGTTGCCGCTCGCGGTCGAGATGGAAGGTCCAGTACTCGTCGAAGTCGCCATTGGCTCGCACTGCGCGCAGTTTGAGGACCGCCTCGGCACCGGCGACTGACCAACGGGCGCCAGTTATATCCATGCGATCTGCAACAAGATATCGGCACGTTCCCTCGATGATCCCCGTCGCCACGGGCCACCCGGCCGCCAATGCCGTCGGGTAGTCGAGGTAGGGGGCCTTGTTGGTCAGGTACGTGGCGCACGCGTCGGCGTTCTTGCGCTTTGCCATGGCGAGGCGGGCGGTGCTGGCCCGCCGGCGGATCCCTGCGGCGACGTCGCGGGCGTTGCCTTCGAGCACGGCGAGGGTCTTGACACGGACCCACTCCTCAGCGGCCTGGTCGCCTTGGGCGAAGAAGCACCACGCGGCCGACCAGATGTACTCCATGACATGGATCAGATCGACGAGGACGGTGACCTTCAGCTCCCGGTGCTCAGCTTCTGCGTTGATGCGGTCGATCTGGTGGTTGTTGCCGTCGACGAGCGCCACCCAGCACCGCTTGTGTCGTGGGTCACGTCGCTCTGCCTCGTCAAAGACACGGGTGACCACCTCTGCTGCGTCGTCGGCCACGCTGGCGGTCACCCACTTGCCGGTGGCCTTTGGTGCTGGTGGCGCTGACGCGCCGGCGTCGTGCTTGGACGCGAGCACGTCAGCGGCGCTGCGGGGGACGGGGCAGAGGTCGTAGACCGCGCCGACCTCGGCCATCCGCTTGCGGTAGCGCTTCTCTCCCTTGGACAGACGGGTCTCGAGCTTTCGGGTCGCGCCAGAAGCTGCCTTGGCGGTCGCGTCGCGCAGCGCGTCGGGCCTCATGACGATCCCCTTGCCGTCGACGGAGATCACCATCACCTCGGCGCTCGCGTCGGGCTCGGGGACTCTCTCGGCGTAGAAGTCCCCGACGTCGGTCGCGGCCGCGGCGGTGAGGGACTCCACCTGGCGCTTGGCGACAGCTACCCCAGTCGATCGCTCGATGGCCTCGCTCGCCTCGTCGAAGGATCCTCGGGTCGACTCGATCGCGGCCAGCCGGCGTAGGCCGTGGGAGTGCAGCTCGGTCGGCAGGTTCAACGCGGCGTCCGCGGGGTGCAGATTGGAGGCTCCGAGGTGACGGTAGGCGAGGCGGCTGACGTTCACGGTGCCCACGACCGTCGACAGGCAGCGACCATGGTCGGGCTCCACGTTCGCGTGCACGATCCCCTCTGCGTCGACGACCCGGACGCGGTCCTCGCGAAGGGAGCGCAGGTCCAGGTGATCCTGGAGCATGAGGCGCTGCACCTCTCGGCCGCGTCGCTCCACCTGGTCCTCGAGCTCGGCGTGGGTGAGAGCTGCCGACTCGGTCCCTTCGAGCCAACAGAGCATCTCTTCGAAGCTGCTCCGGGCCTTGGCGAAGGTGTCGGTCTCCTCCTGGGCGTTCACCATCGAATCTCCTTCCAGCCAGCCACGGCACCGTGCCGGGTACCCTCCAGCGTTGCCGCTGTAGGATCACGGCTGGGGGATGGTCGAAGGTGGGAAGGAGAGCGATGCCCGACAAAGAGGCCCACATGCCATGGGAGGCGACCCGCCGAGCGCTCGCAGGCGAGCTGGCCGAGATCGACGGGGTGCTTCCCGGCAGTGTGGTCCTGCGTCAGATGCGCTGCGGGAAGCCGGGCTGCGCCTGCAAGCACGACCCGCCCAGCTTGCACGGCCCCTACATCCAATGGACCCGCACCGTCGACGGTAAGACTGTCACCCGCTATCTCAGCGACGACCAGCTCACCCGCTACCAGGGATGGTTCGACAACGCCCGACGTCTCAAGGAGATCGTCACCAAGCTGGAGATCGCCTCCCTGCACGCGATCGAGCAGTCCGAGGCCGCCCGCTCCCGAGCCGGTGACCCTGAAACGCCGAACGGCTCGAGGCGCCGTCCGCCCCGCCAACGACCCGCATAGCGCCGCCCTCAGCCGGATGTGGCCCTCCACAGAGGAAAACGGCAGCCACACAACTCAGGGCAATAGCCCAACTCCCTGTTCACAGGCCCAAACAGCGTCACTCCTACAGCGCCGCACCCATTTACGGATGAGCCGCAGGACGCGCCTGTCCGCAATCCGGTGCTTTAGGAACTTCATGATCCACGCCTGGTCGAGCGTGGAGAAGAAGTCGCGGAGATCCGCGTCGAGCACCCAGTTCACCTTCTTCCGTTCGAGTCCGACCGCCAACGCATCGAGAGCGTCGTGGGGTTTACGCCCTGGCCGAAACCCGTAGGAGAAGCCCAGAAAGTCCTCCTCGTACACGGCGTTCAACACCTCCACCACCGCACGTTGGACGATCTTGTCCTCCAAGGTGGCGATGCCGAGCGGGCGTTGCCGCCCGTCCGGCTTCGGTATGTACACCCTGCGAGAAGGGCTTGCCCGGTAGGCACCGCTGTGGACACGGCGGAGCAGGTCTTCGAGGTTCTCCCGCAGATCCTGCCCGTAGGTGTCCCACGTCACCTGATCCACACCCGAAGCGGCCCGCGGGTTGATAGCCGCATAGGCCGCCCATAGGCGGGCCAGGTCGACGTGATGCAGCAGCGCCGTGAACCGTGCATCTTTGTCTCTTCGTGCCACTTCACGCACACGGTCCAGCCCTGCTTTGCCGCCCAATCCGGCTCTGAGTTTGGGACGTGTCGAACTGTCCGTGTTTCCCTTGGCCAACCTCCTTTCCTCCACCGTCTCCGCAGCCTTGGCCTTGTTCGACGGTTTCGCAGGTACTACGAGGTTGTCCGACTTCCCGCGCTCGTTCATCTCAGACTTGCGGCCTCAGCCTTCCCTGAGCGGCCCGCCCGGCGACCAGCCAGACGGGCGGACGCGGGACCTCCCGGTTCTCGCGCATGGAGATTCCGTGCATGCCTGGGTTCTTCGACCGCGCGGGGTCCTCTGGCAGCTCGCGCATAGCGCTGCCAGCGGTGTGGCCTTCCGCCCTGTCAACAGCGTCGGCACCCCGAAGTAGGGGATTTCGCGGCTCAATAGCCCTGCCTACACGTGCCCCTGTCAACGCTTCGCCAACACCCTCACGAGCGCCGACGCATGACTCGGGGTCATCGTGGATCGCTACTCCCTCGACGTAGAGCTCTTTCATCTCCTTCTCCATGCCGGTTTATCCCGGCGCTCTGACAGTCTCCCGTCATACGGCTCCCACCGTCCGGACTTCCGCAGCCGGTAGGCAGATCGAAGCTTCAAGGAACGCGTTCGTCCAGGTAGCGGGCATGGGGCCGCGCTCAGGGGGCGGGGACTCGTAGACACACGACTTTGCCAAGTATTCCCTGGTGCAGCGCCACAACTCACTAGAGTTGTAGGTGATGTACCTGCGGGAGACGCGCCGGCGGAACCGAGACGGGAGCGAGGTCTCCTACCTGGCCCTCGCGCACAACGAGCGCGACCCGGTGAGCGGGGTGCCACGG
>JAJZMD010000094.1 GCA_021803085.1 Actinomycetes bacterium | reverse complement strand
TCGGGACCTCCGTCATCGGGAAAGGGACCAAAGTCCTCCGCCCACGCTGGCTTTCGGAACGCCGCGCCTTTTAAAAGTCCTCTATTTCACAGCGGGGGCGCACCGCCGGTACCCGAAGCAACCGGCCCAGGTTGATGGCGCTGCAACATGGGAGCTGGCGTGTCCGCCCTGCCGATCTGGCCGGCTCCTTGCCACCTCAATGGCGGCCGTTCATGTTGAGTGTCCCCGTCATGTTTCCACGACGCGGGCGCATGAACCACCGCATCGTGATCATCGCCGGCGGGACCGCCGGCCTCAGCGTCGCTGCTCGATGGCGACGCCTCGGGATGCGGGACGTCGCGCTCGTCGAGCCCGCCAGCACCCACTGCTACCAGCCGCTCTTCAGGTTCGTCGGCGCGGCCGCCGCCCCCGTCTCACGCAGCGCGCGGAGTGAGGTCGACCTCGTTCCCCAGGGTGTCGCGTGGATCCGCGACGCGGTCGCGGCCAACGATCCCTCCGAGCGCCTCGTGCAGAGCGAGAGCGGCGCACGGATTCGCGACGACGCCTTTGGTGCTCACCTTGGGGTGGAGCTCGCCTGGGACCTCGCGCCCGGGCTCTCCAGGTCATGGCGAGCCCGGCTGCCAGCTCCAACGACGCGGCCGGCCTCGCCGACAACACGCGCCGGCTGATCGAGCGCTTCGAAGGCGCCAGCGCGCGCTTCTGCGCCCCGGGGAACGCCCATCACGTGCCCCGGCGCCCCGCAGAAGGCCGCTCATCTCGCGAGCGGCTTCTGGCACGGCCACGGGATCCTGTCCAAGTGCGCCGCCAGCTCCGTGACCGGGGCGGGCGGGATCCTCGGTGTTCCCGAGCTTGCTCGCGTGCGCGAAGGCGTCGTTCAGCGCCACGGCATCGAGACGCAGTGCTCGACCGAGCCCATCAAGGTGGATCCCGAGGCTCACCCGGACACCCGCGAGCACCAGGCACCGGGGGGCAACGAGCAAGAGGTCGTCGCCTCCGACCTCTTGCGCGTCGCGCCCCCCAGCGCGCTCCGCGCGTTGTGCGCGAGGGCCCGCTGTCAAACGGCGCGCCGTTCGGCTGGGTCCTTGTCGACCGGCACGGCCTGCGCCACGTCCGTCACCCCGAGATCTTCGCCCTCGGCGACGTCTGCGATGCGCCGACCTCCAAGCCCTCTGCCGCCATCCGCCGGCAGGCGCCGGTGGTCGCCGAGAACGTCCAGTTCCTGCTCGCCGGCAAGGAGGTGGCAGCGCAGCGTGACGGCGATGCGCCATGCTCGATCACCACCGCGTGCGGGCGACTCCTGCTCGCCGAGTTCGCCTCCAGCCTTCGCCCGCACCCGACGTTCCCCGCGATCGACACAACGCGCGAGCGCGCCGACCTGTGGTGGTTGAAGCGTTCGCTCCTGGCCTGGCTTCTGCTGCCACGCGATGCAGCGCGGCTGGAGCTGAGAGCGCCAAGGCCCTGGTGCTGGGCGGAGCCGGCAGGACAGCTCGGCTCGTGGCCGAGACCCGAGGCACCGCCGAGGGTGCCCGGGGCCCCGCTCCGATACCGGCGCTCGTGCGCTTGAGGTGGGAATCGGCGGCCGGCGGGCCGTCGCTCGACGGTGGCACCGTGCGGGCGTTGTGGATCACGAGCGTGCTCAGGACCCCCACCAGCGACACCACCCCGAGCTCGCTCGCGCTGCTCCGCCACTTGCTCACCAGCCACAACGCGATGGGGACTGCCGTGATCTCCAGCTCGAGGGCCAAGCTGCTGGTAGAGCGCTCGACGCCGCTCAGGCACGTTGCAGGCCGACCGGGGAGGGGCGAGCGACGTGGTGCCTGGACGGCGAAGGTCGCCGGCCGTTCAGGGCTGAGGCGCGCCCCGGTAGTCGACGACGGTGAGCAGCCGGAACCACCGGTCGCGCATCTCGACCCGACGGTTGGAGAACCACGTTCCCCATCCGACCGTGAAGCCGAGCCACCTTCGCCGCCATCGGCGCCACGGGTGAGCTCGGGCGGTCACGATCCGCGCGATCGGAAAGCTGGTGGTCGGCGAGAGGGTCCGAGCCGACCGGTCGTCGATGAGCTCGGGGTGGGCCTGGGCGACGAGCTGCTCGACCCGGTCGAGGTGGTGCCAGAGGAGGGAATGTCGCTGGTCGTCATCGAGCCCACGCTTGGTGGCGATGAGCGAGCAGGCCCGGGACTCGAGGTGGCAGAGCGCGTGGTAGCGGCCAGCGCTGCGGAGCCGCCGCAGTGCCAAGTGCTCCTGGCGCCAGGACAACGCGGCCCACGCGGCAGGATCCAACTCGCCGACCGGTAGCGCGGGCCGGTCCATCGTCCCCGCAGGGGCGAGGGCAGGCATCGGGATCGGCGGGAGGTCGGCGGGGGCACCGAGGATGTGCAACGCGGCTGAGCGCACGCCGTTCGGATCGATGCCGACCCGACGGAGCGACGCCATGGCTTGCGGCTCGGCTTGGTCGAGGGCCGCCAAGAGGAGATGCTCGGGTCTGGGGGACTCGCCTCGGCCGGAGGCGAGAAGGTGAGCCGCCTGCTGGGTCTGTGCGAGGAGGTAGCTGGATCCGCCCCCGCGATCGGCCGCCTCGTCGACGTGGCCGAAGAGCGGGCCGCCACCGGGTGGCCAGAGCGCCTCGGAGATGGGTCCGCTTGTTGCGCTGAGCGCGGCGAGCAGGTGGACCGGCCGAGCGCGCTCGCCGGTTGCGCTCGCGATGCCAAGGGCGCGGACCAGGACCTGGTGGTGGGCGCTGTCGGGATGGCGGCCCATGCCTTCAGCATCGCGCTCGTCTGCGCCGGGCGCCGTTCGTCTTGGCCTCAGCTCGGCCGGGCGGCGTCGAAGGGCGTCGGCCAGGTGGCGAGGTTCTCGATCCCGGCGGAGGCGCCGGTGTGGGGGGCGTCGGCCATCTCGCCCGAGCCGACGGAGACGCCGACATGTCCGGGCAGGCCGGCGATGAACTCGCCGGGGTTGAAGCACGCGAGGTCCCCGGGTTGGAGCTGGTCGAGGGGGACGAACAGTCGCGTATCGACTGGGCGATCGCTCCGAACGCGGATGCTTGGTCGGCGAGGTTGGAGACGACGAGTTCCTCGGCGTCCATTGCCGCGGCGGTCTCCTTGCCGGCCCGCAATGGGTTGATGTCCTCTTCGATGACCGGCAGGTAGGACGGGTCAAGGCGGCAGAAGCCACCCCCGGCGCACGCGAAGCGGATCGGACCGGCCTTGCCACCAGCCTTCACCTTGGAGGGCTCGATGCAGTTGCCGAAAAGCACCGCGACCGAGCGCAGCTCGTAGGCGGCCGCCGAGCCCGTGGCCGCCCGGGGCCGGCGGTCCGGTCGTGAACGTACCGGCTCATGATCTTGATGGCCTGGCGTTTGCGCTTCAGGCTGATGAACGGCGCAGTCACCAGGCCATTCCGGTGCGCCGTGAGATCCCACAAGGTGCACGTCGGTGGCAGATCGAGCAGGAAAGGACCGGCAAGGGCGGACCGGTGGAGCACAGCCGTGCCTGCAACCGAGCCGTCCCCACGCCGCATCGAGGACGGACGTCGCCCCCCTCACGCGCCCCACCATTGCCTCCAGAGGCGGTCTCGGCGCCCGGCTGCACGGTACGCGGCGCGTTCGGTCCGCAGGGCCGCGAAGGGCACCGACCAGGCGCGCGACTTCGTCAGCCAGCGGCCCCGCAAGCCAAGCGCATGCGCCAAGCGCCGCCGCCTGAGGTGCGACGCCTCCGGCGCCGTGCCCGAGCCGCCGTGCTCCTGCCCCACAATTCGCGCGCATTGTCATGAAGCGTGCGCATTCAGTGGCTGAGGCGGTGAGGCCGTTGACAATACGTACTTCTCGGTACTAGATCATCCACAGCTACAGCTGTCCGGCCACCGCGGGGGCAGTCAATCGACGCAGCCGCTTCACGCTCGCCCCATGGCCAGAGAGGAGTCGAGCGGGGCACTCAACTTTCCCCCAGTCCAACGAAAGGCATGAATTGCCATGAAGCCACGACACTTGAAGTCACCGCTCGCGCTCGGCGCGATCGCCTTTGCAGCCATGATGCTCGCCTTCGCGGGTCCGGCGGCTGCAGCGACCGCCTTCCAAAACGGCAACTTCACGGACGGCAGCTATACGGCCAGCTACGCAGGCTCAGGCTTCGAAACGCTCTCGCCCGAGCTTGGCAACGCCACTGCAATGACGGGCTGGACCGTTACCGGCGGAAGCGTGGACTGGATCCAGGGCTATTGGCAGGCACCTCCTCTCGGAGGGTACAGCATCGACATGAACGGCACCGCCACGTCGAATCAGACCGCCCTTGGGGTGCTCACGCAGACCTTCGCCACCGATGTCAATGCAACGTACGTCGTGGGTTTCGAACTGGCTGGCAACCCAAACTGTGGGCCTTCGCGCAAGACCCTGACAGTATCTGCGGCGGACACGCCGACCCAGCCCTACTTCGTCGACACTGCGAAGACTTCGAACAGCGACATGGGTTGGGCACCTCAGACCTACTCCTTCGTCGCCGCAAGCGACTCAACGACCCTCACCTTCGCATCTGACAACACATCGAACTGCGGGGCGGCTCTCGGCGACGTCACCGTGGCGGAGATTGCAGCTGCTACGGGAGCACAGTGCAAAAACGGTGGGTGGAGCTCGATGCACGAGCCTGACGGGACAGCCTTCAAGAACCAGGGCGACTGCGTGAGCTACTACGCAAC